>JABDLY010000120.1 GCA_013001755.1 Sphingomonadaceae bacterium | reverse complement strand
GCGGTAGATGACCTTGGCCTTCGAGCGCCACGAATGGGGATAGCTATGGGCATAATCGGCGCTGGCGGAAAGCAGCGCACCCGCTTCGCGAAGATCCGAGCAGATCGGGCCGTCGGGCGCATTGAAGGGCTTGTTGATGACGCTGCGGCGGCGCTCGTCATCCCCGCCGAGCCATTCCCAATCGTCGCGATAGCGCCCGTCGGCCATGACCGCGAATTCGGGATTGATGCCATTGGCCTTGCACAGGTCGAAATCATCCTCGCCATGATCGGGCGCCATATGGACGAGCCCGGTGCCGCTGTCGGTGGTGACGAAGTCGCCCGCAAGGAAGGGGCGGGGGCGGGCATAGAAGCCGCCGAGATGATGCATCGGGTGGCGGGCGACGGTGCCGGCTAGGTCGGCGCCTTTGACGCTATGGACAAACCGGTTAAACGGAGCGGATCGCCCTTCACCTATTTGCTCACCAGTGATCTGGAAAACAGCTTTCTCGATACCGAGGTCAGACACATCAACTCTTGCCGCCAAGACATTCAACCGAGCAATGAAAGCGTCGACAAGTTCTTTAGCGACAATAATGCGCTTGCAGTCAAAATCGAGCCCGGCGTCTTTTAAACGCTCGGCAGCTTGGTTTACTAACCCAGCAATACCGGAACCGGAGGTGCCTTCGGGGACGCCAGCCACACCAACTACAAGGCTAAAGTGCGCGTATTCTACCTTTGGCCCATACGCCAAAGCTTGGTTCACCGGGATCGTCCACGGCGTGGTCGTCCACACCACCGCATGCGCGCCCACCAATTCCTCGATCGGGCTCTCGACAATCTCGAACGCCACATCGATCTGCGTGCTCTGAATATCCTGATACTCAACCTCGGCCTCGGCAAGCGCGGTTTTCTCGATCGGCGACCACATCACAGGTTTCGCGCCGCGATAGACCTGCCCGCTCTCGGCGAACTTCAGAAACTCCTCGACGATCACCGCCTCGGCGTCGAAATCCATGGTCAGATAGGGCTTGTCCCATTCGCCCATCACGCCGAGCCGCTTGAATTCCTCGCGCTGGACATCGACCCATTTGGCGGCGTAATCGCGGCATTCGGCGCGGAATTCGGCCGCCGGCACCTCGTCCTTGTTGCGTTTCTTCTTGCGATACTGCTCCTCGATCTTCCATTCGATCGGCAGGCCATGGCAATCCCAACCCGGCACATAGGGCGCGTCCTTGCCGAGCAGGCTCTGGGTGCGGACGACAAGGTCTTTCAGGATCTTGTTGAGCGAATGGCCGATATGTATATTTCCATTGGCATAGGGCGGGCCGTCATGGAGGATGAACTGCTCGCGGCTCTTGCGTGCCTCGCGCAGCCGCTCGTAGAGGCCATCGGATTCCCAGCGCGCAAGGATGCCCGGCTCCTTGTTGGCGAGCCCCGCCTTCATCGGAAAGTCGGTCTTCGGCAGGAAAACCGTGTCTTTGTAATCGCGCTGCTCGGGCATCGGGGCGATTTAGGGGGCGGAGACGGGAGTGTCGAGTGGCTAATCCTCCCCGTACCGGGGAGGATTAAAGCACATGCCGCACCAGCCGCCGCCGCGCTTCGTCGCAATCCTTGGCCATCTGCGCCTTGAGCGCGTCGAGGTCGTCGAACTTCGCTTCTTCGCGGATGAAGCTGACGAGCTCGACAGCGATTTTCTGGCCGTAGAGGTCGCCGTCGAAATCGAAGAAATAGGGCTCGAGCAACTCGGCCGGCGGGTCGAAGCTCGGGCGGATGCCGAGATTGGCGGCGCCATCGAGCGTGCGGCCATCGGGCAGCCGGCCGCGCACGGCGTAAATGCCGTATTTCGGGCGGAGATAATGGCCGAGCCGGATATTGGCGGTCGGATAGCCGAGTTCGCGGCCCTGTTTCGCGCCATGTTCGACCACGCCTTCGATGGTGAAGGGGCGGGTGAGGAGGCGCGTCGCGGTCTCCGGCTCGCCCGCCTTGAGAGCATCGCGGATGCGGCTCGACGAAACGATTTCCTCATCCTCGTTCACCGGCGACGCGATCTCGGTGAAAAAACCGTGGCGAACGGCGAATTCGGCGAGCATCACGACATCGCCGCTCCTGCCCTTGCCGAAGACGAAATCATTGCCGGTGACGACACCCGCGACGTCGAAGCGTTCGAGCAGCAGTTTCTCGATGAAATCCTCGGCCGGCGTGCCCGCCAGCTCGTCGCCGAATTCGAACACCAGCATCGCATCGGCGCCGGCTTCGCCGAACAATTCCTCGCGCTGGTCGAGCGTCGTCAGGCGGAAGGGCGGGGTATCGGGCTTGAAATGGCGGACCGGGTGCGGATCGAAGGTGGCGACGATCACCGGGCGGTTTTCATCGCGCGCATGGTGAAAGGCACGGCCGACGACCGCCTGGTGCCCCTTGTGGAAGCCGTCGAAATTGCCGAGCGCGATAACCCCGCCGCGCAGATCGGCGGGGAAAGGATCGCGGTGGGAAAGCCGCTGCATGAGAGGGCTATAGGGGTCGGGTTTATGGGCGGCAATGATTAGCCCTCCCCCTTGATGGGGGAGGGTTGGGTGGGGGTGAGTCATCAGTTAGCGATGAAGCTAGCCGTGAGGTCACCCCACCCCAAACCCCTCCCCATCGAGGGGAGGGCCTATCTTTGCGGCAACCCTTCGCGCAGCAATCGCACGACATTGCCTCCCATGATCGCCGCGATCTCGTCTTCGGGCACGCCGCGATCGATCAGCAGCTGCGTGATCACCGCAATCTGCGAAGTATCGAAGCCGACGGTGGTCGATCCGTCATAGTCCGAGCCGAGCCCGACATGGCGGGTGCCGACCAGCGCGCGGACGTGGAGGATCGAATCGACGATGCGTTCGGGCTCGTAGGAGCAGATCGCGCCCTCCCAATAGCCGATGCCGATGACCCCGCCATTTTGGGCGACCGCGCGGATCTGCGCGTCGGAGAGGTTGCGGTTGACGTCGCAGATCGCCTGCACGCCGCCATGGCTGGAGACGACCGGACGCCGCGCCATCGCGAGAATATCGGACACCATCGCCCGGCTCGCATGGGCGATATCGACGATCATCCCGCGCACCTCCATCGCGCGGATCACGCGGCGGCCGAAATCGGTCAGCCCGCCTTTCTCTTCGCCATGCATCGATCCGCCGAGTTCGTTGTCGAAGAAATGCGTCGGGCTCGCCATGCGGAAGCCTGCTTCATAAAGCCGATTGAGATTGCCGAAATCGCCTTCGAGATTGTGGAGCCCCTCGACCGACAGCATCGCGCCGGTGACGCGCCGGCGGTCGGCGCGGTCTTCGATCAGTTGGCCGATGTCGGCGGCGCTGTGAATGATGCGGAGCCGCCCGGCCGATCGCTCCTCGGCGCGCTCCAACCTGGTCGCATGCCAGAGCGAGCGTTCGAGCAGCGAGTTCCATGTGCGCGTCGGCTGGAGTTGGGCGAAGACGAGCCAGACAAGATTGTCGCTGTCCGACGGGTTGGAATCGTAGTTGAGACCCGCAGGCGATTTGGTGACCGAGGAGAAGATTTGCAGCGCGACATTGCCGCGTTCGAGGCGGCGCAGATCGGCATGGCCGCGATTGGCATAGCGCAGCGGATCGCGCCGCCAGAGCAATGTGTCGGCGTGCATATCGGCTATGACGAGTTCGCCGTGCAGCTGCCGCGCTTCTTCGGACACTTCCGGCAGCGCAACCTGCTCGCGCTGGTTCATCTGCCATTCGAGCCAGATCGGCCCGGCGGTGAAGAAGAGCAACGCCGCTGCGATCAGCAGGCCGATGACGATAAGGACGATACGGCGGATCATCGGCGTTCGAGCGTCACGAAACTATAGGCGGGAGTATCGTCGTCGGCCGGATGATTCTCGCGCGCCGTTTCGCGCCAATCGGCATCGGGAAATTCGGGCGCTAAGACATCGCCATCGGGCGCGATATGTATCTCCGTGAGCTCGATCCGGTCGGCGCGCGGCAGGAAGAGCTTGTAGATCTCGCCGCCGCCGATCAGCGCGATTTCTTCGACATTACCGGCCCTTGCGATGCTTTCCTCGATTGAATGTTCGACCTCGGCGCCTTCGGCCTGCCACTCCTCATCGCGCGTCAGCACGATATGGCGGCGGCCGGGGAGCATTCCCTTGAGGCTCTGAAACGTCTTGCGGCCCATGATCATCGGCTTGCCCATCGTCATCGCCTTGAAGCGCTTGAGATCGGCAGGGACATGCCACGGCATCTCGCCATTCGACGCGATTACGCCATTATCGGCGCGCGCGAGGTAGAAGATGATTTGGGGTGTGATCAAAATACTTCCGCTTGGGCTGAGCTTGTCGAAGCCCTGTCCTTACTTTGATAACGCAGCAGAAGAAAAGGGCAGCCCTTCGACAAGCTCAGGGCAAACGGAGGGTGGTTTAGACTGCCACCGGCGCAGCGATATGCGGGGCGGCTTCGTATCCAACGATCTCGAAATCTTCATATTCGTACGCATCGATGCTCTCGGCCTTGCGCAGGATATGCAGCTCGGGGAGCGGGCCGGGGGTGCGGGTCAATTGCTCGCGCGCCTGTTCGAGATGATTCGAATAGAGATGGCAGTCGCCGCCGGTCCACACGAAATCGCCGGCCTCGAGCCCGCATTGCTGCGCGAGCATATGCGTCAGCAACGCATAGCTGGCGATATTGAACGGCACACCGAGGAACATATCGCAGCTGCGCTGGTAGAGCTGGAGAGAGAGTTTGCCGTTGGCGACATGCGTCTGGAACAGGCAATGGCAAGGGGCGAGCGCCATCTCGGGGATATCCGCCGGGTTCCACGCCGAGACGATCTGGCGGCGTGAGGCTGGGTTCTCGTTGATCTGCTCGATCAGCTCCGCGATCTGGTCGATATTGACGCCGTGCGGGCTTTCCCAATCGCGCCATTGCTTGCCGTAAACCGGGCCGAGATCGCCATTTTCGTCGGCCCATTCGTCCCAGATGCGTACCCTTCGCTCTTTCAGCCAGTCGATATTGGTGTCGCCGCGCAGGAACCACAGCAGCTCGACGATGATCGAGCGGATATGCAGCTTCTTCGTCGTCAACAGCGGAAAGCCTCGACTGAGATCAAAACGCATCTGCGCGCCGAACACCGAGAGCGTGCCGACGCCGGTGCGGTCCTCCTGCGCCGCGCCGTCATCGAGAATCCGCTGCATGAGTTCGAGATATTGCTGCATCGCGGAGCCTTTATGGCCGAGGCTTGCGGAGCGGCCAAGCGGGCAAGTTTCATCCGATGTGGAGCAAAGGGTGTGGCGGTGCCATGAGTGATTTTGCTTTCCTCCATATCGGAGGAATATCGGCTTCATAACGGTCGAAATTGCGGCCCTTGGTCGTGCGATGGCATCGGAGGCGATCTGGCTATGCGACGAGCGCGACAGCGCTCGCTTTTTTGCGCCCATTTTCGATGCGAATGCCGCCGAGCAATTGATCGTCGCGCATCTCGCAGCGGACCGCCGTGTTCTCGGCACCGGCAGTTATCTCTCGCAATGTCCGGTATCGATAAATGTCCCGCTCCGCGAATTGATCGGCGACATGCTGCGCTACGATAGCAAGGCGATGGTGATCGCGCACAGCCACCCGAGCGGCGATCCCGTACCGAGCGAGGCCGATATCGAGATCACCCACCAGATCGCGGGGATGCTCCGGCCCCTGGGCATCCGCCTGCTCGATCATCTGGTGTTTGCCGAAGGTGGCGAGTGGACGAGCTTCCGGCGGATCGGCTGGCTTTAACCGGTGGCGGCGTTCTGCCCGCAAGGTTCGATATCGCCCGGCTCGGGCCGTTCGCCATGGCGTTCGAACATCATGAAATAGCCGCGGATATCGGGGCGGCGATCGAAGCGCACGGCGCGATAGCCGACCGCCTCGAATTCGCAGCTGAGCAGGTCGGGCGGCGTGCCATGCCGGTTGGTCGGCCGATCGGCATCGACGACGACGACTAATCCGCCTTCGCGCAGCGACGGCCGCAAATTCCAGAGGAATTCGTAAGGCGACTGAATCTCGTGATACATATGGACCATGAAGACCCGGTCGAAACTGTTGTCGGGCAGCTTGGGATCGTTCGGCTCGCCGAGGCGCACGCTGACATTGTCGAGCCGTTCGCGGGTGACGCGATCGGCCAGCCCGTCTCGCGTTTCGGGGATGATGTCCTGCGCGAGAACACGGCCGTTGTCGCCGACGCGCGGCGCCAGCCGGACAGTATAATAGCCATTGCCCGCGCCGATATCGGCGACCGTCATACCGGGTTCGATATCGGCGAGGTCCATCACCGTTTCAGCCTCGTTGAGTTCGTCGCGCTGCGTTTCGGTCGAAAACTGGCTGCCGGTGATTTCGGAGACCGGGCGGTCAGCGGGCGGGAAGGACGTGCGCGCGGTGTTGTCGACCGACGCCCAATCGCAGCCGCCTACCGCCAAAACCGCAAGAAACGCCGCTGCGCGCATCATTCGATATCTTCCACATCGACGCTTTCGCCCGATACGCGCTGCGATAGCGCAGCGGCCATGAAGGCGTCCAGATCGCCGTCGAGCACATCGCCTGGGGCGGTCGAGGTGACCCCGGTGCGCAGGTCTTTCACCATCTGATAGGGCTGGAGGACATAGGAACGGATCTGGTTGCCCCAGCCGATATCGCTCTTGGTCGCGTTGACGGCATCGGCCTCTTCCTCGCGGCGCCGCAGTTCGGCCTCGTAAAGCCGCGCCTTGAGCATGCTCATCGCTTCGGCCTTGTTCTTGTGCTGCGAACGGCCGCTTTGCGAGGCGACGACGATACCGGTCGGTTCGTGGGTGATGCGCACCGCGCTGTCGGTCGTGTTGACATGCTGCCCGCCAGAGCCGGAAGCCCGGTACGTATCGATGCGCAGTTCGCTTTCGTTGATTTCGATGTCGATATCGTCATCGATGACCGGATAGACCCAGACACTGGAAAAACTAGTGTGGCGGCGGGCCGAACTGTCATATGGCGAGATACGGACGAGCCGGTGAACGCCGCTTTCGGTCTTGGCATAGCCATAGGCGTTCTGGCCCTTCATCATCAGCGTCGCGCCCTTGATACCCGCTTGCTCGCCTGCATGATAATCGACCATCTCGACCTTGTAACCGCGTCTTTCTCCCCAACGCTGATACATACGCAACAGCATTTCGGCCCAATCCTGGCTTTCGGTGCCGCCCGCGCCGGCGTGGATCTCGACATAGGCATCATTGCCGTCCGCTTCGCCGGCAAGCAGTGCCTCGACCTTGTCGCGCTCGGCGCGCTCGGCGAGCGCCGCCAGTGCCTTTTCGGAATCGGCCACAAGCCCGTCATCGCCCTCGGCTTCGGCAAGTTCGATCATCTCGGCGGCATCATCGCGTTCCTGGCTGATCGCGCGCACCGCATTGATCGCACTATCGAGCCGTTCGCGTTCACGCATTACATCGCGCGCCGCCTTGGGATCGTCCCAGAGCGTCGAATCCTCGACCCTGGCGTTGAGCTCGTCGAGCCGTTTCTTCGCCACATCCCACTCGAGAAAGCGGCGCAGCAGATCGAGCGCATCGTTGATCTGATCGATATGGGATTGCGCTTCGGCGCGCATGGGTTTCTCCGGTCTGTTAGATGGGCCTCTAGCCGTTAGCCTTGGGCTTGTCGAAGGGCTGAATCTTTTGTCGGACACAACCTTGCAGTTGGGCGCCGGTGCAGCGATTTCGCACTAGCTAAATTCGGACAGACAGACTCAATAGATACCGCCCTCGGATTGCAGGAACTCGCTGTCGTTCGTCGGTACATCGCTCTCTACGGTGTTCTGCACCTCGCTCACCTGCCTTGGTACGCGGCGGACCGGGCGGCGCGCGATGACATCGCGGCGGATCGTGCGCGTCGGTTCGCTCTCGGGACGGAAGGCTTCCCAGATGATCGCGCTTTGCGGACTATCCGACGGCCAGGAACCGAAGACGCGGCGGCCCGAGCGGCGGTCGATGCGGACCATCCGGACGCCTTCGGGCGCGCGGAAAGGCAGGACCTCTTCGCCTTCGAGCGCTTCGCGCATGAACTGTTTCCAGATCGGCGCGGCGATCGTGCCGCCGGCGCCGCCGCCAAGCGAGCGGTTTTGCTGGTCGAAGCCGAGATAGACGCCGGCGACGATATCGGGCGTTCCGCCGACGAACCAGACATTGGTCGGGCCGGTCGTCGTTCCGGTCTTGCCGAAAAGCGGTCGATCGAGATCGCGCAGGATCGTCGCGGTGCCGCGCTGGATCACGCCTTCAAGGATATGGACGACCTGGAAGGCGGTGACCGCGTCCATCACCTGGCGTCCCGGCACTGGTGGCCGCGGCATAAGCTCGCCGTCCCAATCATCCATGTTGCAGCCTTCGCAGGCCTCCCAATTGGCCGGATAGATCACATTGCCCCGGCGATCCTGGACATAATCGATCAGCGAGGGGCCGACATCGCGGCCATGATTGGCGAGCATGCCGAAGGCGTTGGTCAGCCGCAGCACGGTGGTATCGCCGGCGCCGAGCGAGAAGGCGAGATAAGGATCGTAATCGCCGATATTCGCCCGGCTGATCAGATCGACGACATTTTCCATGCCGGTCTCCGATGCCGTGCGTACGGTCATCAGATTGCGTGAATTTTCGAGGCCCCAGCGCAGCGTTTGCGGGCCGGCTGCGCCGCCGCCTGAATTGCGGAAGCATTTTGTGCCGAGCGAGGCCGACTGAAAGACGCAGAACGATCCATCGACGATGATCGAGGCCGGCGTCATCCCGTTTTCCAATGCGGCGGCATAGACGAACGGTTTGATGCTCGATCCCGGCTGGCGTTCGGCCTGCGTCGCGCGGTTGAACGATTCGAGGCCCGAGCTGAAGCCGCCCTGCATGGCGTATACGCGTCCGGTCTGAACGTCCTCGACGACCATCCCCCCCGAGATATCGGGCACCTTGGCGAAGCTGTAGCGGTCGCCTCCGGCCGGGCGGACGGTGATGATGTCGCCGGGCTGCATCGTCGAATAGGCAGTGCCGCCGCCGCGCCGCGCGATGCTGGCGCTGCCGGATGACATCGTGCCGGTGCTGCCATCGGAAAATCCGAGCTGGACCGCGCCGCCGTCTTTCGAAAGCACGACCGCGACGGTCCAGTCCTCATAGCCGACCGAAAGATTGGCGCTGGCGAGGTGCGACTGCCATTCGCCGTCATCCATCGGGATCGTCGCCACCGGGCCCGACCATGCGCGGCCACGATCGAAGCGCAGCAGTCCGGCGCGTAGCGAGCGTTCGGCATTGTCCTGCATCTCGCCGTCGAACGATGTACGCACCCAAAGGCCGCCCGCATATATGCCATAGGGCCCGTCTTCGGCGTCGTCGCCGAACCGGTCGACGAGGATGCGGCGGACCTCTTCCATATAATAGCCATTGGCGTTGTCGGTGATCGATGCCGTGCCGCGCTCGGTGCCGAGCGGCCGGGCGCGCGCGGCGCTATATTCGGCCTCGGTAATCCAGTCATTCTCGCGCATCAGCCGCAGGACGAGGTTGCGCCTGCCAAGCGCCGCTTCGGGGTTTCGCGAAGGATTATAGGTCGATGGCGCCTGCGGAAGTCCGGCAAGAAAGGCCGCTTCGTGCAATTCGAGTTCGTTGACGTCCTTGTTGAAATAGGCGCGCGCTGCGGCCTGGACGCCATAGGCGTTCCGACCGAGGAAAATCTGGTTGAGATAGAGTTCGAGAATTTCTTCCTTCGACAGCAATCCCTCGATCCGCGTCGCGAGAATCGCCTCGCGGATTTTGCGCGTGACCGAATAATCGTCGGTCAGCAGCAGGTTCTTCGCGACCTGCTGGGTGATCGTCGAGCCGCCGCGCGCACGTTCGCCCGAACCACTTACAGCAATGGTGACATAATCCCAGACGGCGGCCGCCAGCCCCGGATAGTCGAGCCCGCCATGGCTGAAGAAAGCGGCATCCTCGGCCGCGAGGAAGGCGCGGATCAATTGCGGCGGATATTCCTCGAAGGACAGTTCGACGCGGCGTTCGCGCGCAAAGCTCTGTACGGGTTCGCCATTGACGTCGCGCACAAAGGTCGGAAGCGCGGGTTCGTAATCGAGCAGCCTTTCCGCCGAGGGCAGGTCGCGCATGAAGGTGAACCAGAAGGCGATGACGCCGACGAGCATCAATCCGAGTAGGTAGAGAGGCCAGCGGAACCGCCTTTTCCCCAGCGCTTCGCGCAGCTTACCGGCAAAGCCGGTGGCTTCGCGCCGCAATCTCACGCGCATGTTCGTCGCTGCTTCTTCGGACATACGGTGGTTTTTACCATCTTTTGTGACCGATGCCAGCGGCTTTCAGCGCGACAATGGAAAAAGCATGCCCGGAATTGTCCGAAGGTGCGAAGTTGTGGGCGGCGCCGCTTAGCGCGTAGCGGTCACCCGGCGCGCAAAATGCACTTCGATAGCGCGCGCAATGCCATCGGCCATCTGCGTCTGGCCCTCGCGTGAGAATACCCGCCGCGTATCATCCTGGTTGGTCAGATAGCCGGTTTCGAGGAGCACCGATGGCATATCGGGCGCCTTGAGCACGGCAAATCCGGCAAAACGGTGCGCGTCCGAGCGGAAAGGCACGGCGGGCCGCGCTTCGCGGCGCAGCAGATTGGCGAAGCGCGCGGAGATATTCATCGTTTCGCGCTGTGTAAGGTCGATCAAGATCGACCGGACATCCTGGCCTTCGCCGCCGAGATCGACGCCGTTGATTACGTCGGAGGCGTTTTCGCGGCGCGCAAGCCGCGCCGATTCGCGATCCGAGGCAACTTCGGAAAGCGTATAGACCGTTGCGCCATGCGCTTCGCGGTTCTCGGCGCTGTCGACATGGACAGAGATGAAGAGTTCGGCGCCGAGGCGGCGCGCGATTTCATAGCGTTCGCGCAGCACGAGGAAACGATCGTCATCGCGGGTCAACGCGACGCGCACCCGTCCCGATTCGATCAGTTCGTCGCGAATGGCGCGGGCGATGGCGAGCGTTGCGTCTTTTTCGCGGCGGTTGCCATAGGGTGAGATAGCGCCCGGATCATGGCCGCCATGGCCGGCATCGATGACGACGAGCGGTCGTCCGCGCGGGCCGCTGACGGTCGGAAGTTCGAGATCGTTGGAGCGCGTTGCCCGCGGCAGGCGGACCGTGAGGCCGCCGCGGCCGCGCGGCGGACGGGCGCGGAACGCCATCGGCGGCAGGAAATTGGCGCGTCCCGAACTGGCCGCGCTTGCAAAAGCAACATTGCTTGCCGGACGGATATCGAGCGTGAAGCTGCGTCCGTCGGAGCCGAAACTGCCATTGGCGAAGGTTGCGGGGCGCGCAAGATCGAGCACGATACGCGCGGTCTGCGGGTCGTATTGACCCTGGCGCACCGAGCGGACCGGGCCAGCGGCAGCGCCGCCCTGTCCCGCACGGGCTCCGCCGATATCGATCGCGATACGGCGCGGATTATCGAGGACGAAGGCCGTGGCGTTTTCGACATAGTCGTCAAACGCCACGGTGATCCGTTCCGGAGTCACGCTGATGCCTTCGATCGCCGTGGCCCAGGCCGACGGAGATCCGAATATCAGCGCCATCATGGCAAGCACGAGAGACATAATTCCCTTGTGCCGTGCCGCCCCCCTAGCGGTCCAGCCAAAACACATATTAAGGTTACCCTTGCTTTTTTTGTTCTGGGGAAGGGTCTAGGTTTTGTGGCTCAAAACGAAGTGAAGCAGTGGGGTTAACAACGCTTTCAGCATATTCGTGCGCAGTTCATCGCCAATATCTGCCATGCTTTTTCTTGCGGTTAGCGGGGCTGCTTGCTAGCAGCAGGCAACCGCAGGGGCGTGCCATCCGGCAAAACCGCCATTGCGGGGACATGAGCCGGGCTATCTGTCCGGCGCACCAGGTTGACGCTGCATGAGGCATATACTTCCCGAACGACAGTTACGGCGCGCAGGCTGCGCCCCCGCGTTCGCGGAAAGTCGCCAGGTCCACGAGACCCGCAATACCCGCGCAGCAGACGCATTTTTCGATAATTCCATAAACCAAACCGGGTCGGGCGCGCCGCATAGGGCGGCTGCATATTTCCCGATCCCATCTATTCGCATGCCCGCCGGGCTTTCTCAGGCCAGCCGGCATGTTCGGAGACAATTCAATGCCAACGCGTATGCTGATCGATGCGCGCCACCGGGAAGAGACCCGTGTGGCCGTCGTCAAAAACAACCAGATCGACGAACTTGATTTCGAGTCCGAAGACCACAAACAGCTCAAAGGCAATATCTATCTAGCCAAGGTTACCCGCGTCGAACCGTCGCTCCAGGCGGCGTTTATCGATTATGGCGGCAACCGCCACGGCTTCCTCGCCTTTAGTGAAATCCATCCCGACTATTACCAGATCCCGAAATCGGATCGCGACAAGCTGCTCGCCGAAGAGGTTGAGCAGGCCAAGGAAGAGGCCGAGCTACGCGCCTCCGAAGATGACGATGCCGCAGAGGACGGCGACGATGACGGCGAGGAAGCCGAAGTCGAGGAAACCGGCGATGCCGATGCCGATGAAGAGCCGCAGAACGAGCCGTCGGTAAAGAGTATCCGCAAGCGGCGGATGGACCTGCGCCGCCGTTACAAGATCCAGGACGTCATCAAGCGCCGCCAGGTGCTGCTCGTCCAGGTCGTCAAGGAAGAGCGCGGCAACAAGGGCGCGGCGATGACGACCTATTTGTCGCTCGCCGGCCGGTATTGCGTGCTGATGCCCAATACCTCGCATGGCGGCGGTATCAGCCGCAAGATTTCGAATGCTTCGGATCGCAAGCGCCTGAAAAGCGTCGTTTCGGACCTCAACCTGCCCGACACGATGGGCTGTATTGTCCGCACCGCGGGCATGAAGCGCACCAAGACCGAGATCAAACGCGACTTTACCTATCTTGCGCGGCTCTGGGACGAAATCCGAGAAGGCACGCTCAGCGCGACCGCTCCGGCCAAAATCTACACCGATAGCGACCTCATCAAACGCGCGATCCGCGATATCTATAATCGCGAGATCGAAGAGGTGATGGTCGAGGGCGAGGACGGCTACAAGGCGGCGAAGGCCTTTATGAAGCTGCTGATGCCGAGCCATGCCCGGCGGGTGAAGCAATATGTCGATCCGACGCCGCTGTTCCAGCGCTATCAGGTCGAAGACCAGCTCAACATGATGTACCAGCCGCTCGTCCAGCTGAAATCGGGCGGCTATCTGGTAATCAACCCGACCGAGGCCTTGGTGTCGATCGACATCAACTCGGGCCGGTCCACCAAAGAGCATAATATCGAGCAGACCGCGCTCAAGACCAACATCGAGGCGGCCCGCGAAATCGCCCGCCAGCTGCGTCTGCGAGACATGGCCGGGCTGGTCGTGATCGACTTTATCGACATGGATCACCAATCGAACAACCGTAAGGTCGAGCGGGCGCTCAAGGAGGCGCTCAAGAACGATCGTGCGCGGATCCAGGTCGGGCGGATATCGTCCTTCGGCCTGCTCGAGATGAGCCGCCAGCGGCTGCGCACCGGTGTGCTCGAAGCTTCGACCAATGCCTGTCCGCATTGCGAGGGCACGGGGCTGATGCGCACCGCGTCTTCGGCGGGCCTGTCGGCGCTGCGGATGCTCGAAGAGGAAGCCGCCAAGGGCAAGGGCAGCGAATTGACGCTGACCTGTTCGCAGGACGCGGCGGTCTATGTGCTCAACTCGAAGCGCAGGGAAATCGGCGAGATCGAGGAAATGTACGGCGTCTCGATCGATGTGATCCCGACCCGCAAGCTCGAAGGCGCGGCGATGGAGGTCGAGGCGGGTGGCCCGCCGCCGACCAAGAAGGTCGAATTCACGCCGGTCGTTCTCGACGACGATGATGACGAAGAGATCGAAGAGGACATCGAGGAAGAAGACGACGCCCAGGAAAACGAGGAAGAGCGCAAGCCCAAATCGCGACGTCGTCGCGGCAGGCGCGGTGGCCGCGGCCGCCGCACCAAGGGCGATCGCGAAGACAAGGCTTCGAAGGGCGATGACAGCGATGCCGGCGCCAAGGCCGATGGCGCGGCCGGCGAAGAAGAAAAGACCGCCGAGGGCGATGATGGCGAGAAGAAAAAGCCGCGCCGCGGCAGCCGTGGCGGACGCGGCCGCAGGAAACCGGCAGCGAAGGCCGCCGAGGAAAACGCTGGCGAGGAAAATGCAGGCGAGGGCAAGGTCAGCGAGGCCAAAGCCGAAGAGTCATCCGACGCTGCGCCCGAACCGGAAGCTGCCGAGGCTGAGGCAGAAGAAAAGCCCAAGCGCCGCCGTTCGCGTAAAAAACCCGAGGCTGACGAAAAAGCGAAGACCGAGGCCGGCGACGAACCGGCAGTGGAAGGGGCAGCGCCGAAGGAAGCCGCGGCTGACACTCCCGAAACCGCAAAGCCGGACAAGAAGGCCGAGAAAGCCCCGAAGAAACCGCGCGGCCGCTCGAAGAAAGCCGAGACGGTCAATGGCGGCGACGCGGCGGATGGCGGCGATGATGCCGATCAACCGCGCCGCACAGGCTGGTGGCAGCGTACGTTCGGCGAGTAGGCATGGAGGCGATTTTGCGCCTTCATTTCATCCCCGGTTCATGCAGGCGGCGCGAGGAAGGTGGCGATGACGATCACTGATCCGCGCACGCTGCCTTCGGCGCGCCATGCCGCGCGGCTGGCGCTGTTCCTGCTTTTCTCGCTGGTGCTCGCACTGCGGCCCGCTGCGGCCCAGTCGATCCTGCGCGATGCGGAAACCGAGGAGCTTTTCGCCGAAATGTCACGGCCGCTGATCGAGGCTGCCGGGCTGAGGCCCCAAGGCGTCGAAATCATCCTGATCGGCGATCCGAGCATCAACGCCTTCGTCGCCGGCGGGCAACGCGTCTTTCTCCATTCCGGTCTGATCACTTCGGCCGAGAATGTGAATGAGGTGCAAGGGGTGATCGCGCATGAGCTCGGCCATGTCGAAGGTGGGCATATCATCCGCATGTCCGAAGGCATGGGCGAAGCATCGAGCATTTCGCTGCTTTCGCTTCTGGCCGGTGCCGCGCTGATCGCGCTGGGTGCCGGCGATGCCGGTTTTGCGGCATTGTCGGCTGGCTCGCGCGCCGCGATCGGTCGCCTCCTCGCCTTCAGCCGCGTTCAGGAATCGAGCGCCGATCTTGCCGGGGCGCGCTATCTTTCGCAGGCCGGGATCAGCGGGCGCGGCAGCCTTGCCTTTTTCCGCCGGCTCCAGAATCTCGAATACCGCCTCGCGATCCCGCAGACCGACAGTTACGATCGGACCCACCCGCTCAGCGGTGAGCGTATCACGATTTTGACCGAACTCTATGAATCGGATCCTGCCTGGGACACGCCCATCGATCCCGCGCTCGAAGCACGGTTCCAGCGTGTCCGGGCGAAGCTTTACGGTTTCGTTGCCGATCCGCAGCAGGTTTTGGTTACCTATCCGGAGAGCGACCAGACGATACCTGCGCGCTATGCCCGCGCGTATGCCTGGCACCGCGACGGCTATCCCGATCGCGCGCTTGCCGAGGCCAATGCGCTCGTCAACGTCGATCCCGACGATCCCTATTTCCGCGAACTGCGCGGGCAGATCCTGCTCGAATCGGGCCGTCCCGACGATGCGCTGCCCGATCTCCGGCTGGCGCTGGCGCAATCGCGCAGCAATCCGCTGATCGCCTCGCTTTTCGGCCATGCGCTGATCGCGACCGAGGACCAGGAAAATCTGGCCGAAGCGCGCCGCGTGTTGCGCGTCGCCGTCCAGCGCGACAACCGCAACCCGTTCGCCTGGCGGCGGCTCGGTTATATCTACTCGGCCGAAGGCGATGACGCGCGCGCTTATCTGGCGACGGCGGAATATGCCAATCTCGCCGGGCAACATCAGCTTGCACTCGTCAATGCGCGCCAGGCCATGCAGAATATTCCCTCGGGATCGGTTGACTGGCTGCGGGCACAGGACATCGTGCTCGTCTCCGAAACGCAGATCGAGCGCGAAGGCGGCAGGCGCAGACAACCACGCGGGGAATTGAGCATAAGATGATAACGAAAAAGACAGCGATTTTTGCTGCGGCGATCGGCGTTGCCGGTCTTGCGGCCTGTGGCGGCGATGCCGCGGCCGACGGGCAAACCGAAGTCGATCTGCCTGCCGGGCTTGATCGCGAAGATCTCGAAATCGTGATCCGCGAATATATCCTCGCCAATCCCGAGATCATTCCCGAAGCGATGGAGCGGCTCCAGCAGAACCAGCAGGCCGAGCTTGTTTCGGCGGTTCGCGACGATATCGAAACGCCGTTCGAGGGCGCCTGGGCCGGCTCCGCCAATCCCGATGTGACGATCGTCGAATTTTTCGATTATGCCTGCGGCTACTGCCGCACGAGCCTGCCCGATATAGAACGTCTGCTGCGCGAGGATGAAGGCGTGCGTGTCGTCTTCCGCGAATTGCCGATCCTCAGCGAGGAAAGTGAAGTCGCGGCGCGCGTCAGCCTGTCGGCGGCGCGGCAGGGCGAATTTTTCGACTTTCACCGCGCAATGTATGCAGCCGGACGTCCGGGCGATGCATCGATCGCCGAAGCGCAAGCGGCGGCGGGGCTCGACGATGGTCAGGTGCGCAGCGATTTGATGTCCGATACGATTTCGCAGGAGATCCAGAACAATCTGGCGCTCGCCAATTCGCTCCGGCTGAGCGGCACGCCTGCCTTTATTGTCGGCGATCAGATACTCGCCGGTGCGGTCGGCTATGAGCGGTTGAAAGAGGCGATCGAGCAGGTGCGCGCCAACGGCAGCTAAGCGGCTGCTTCAGCCTTCGCTTCGGCCCTTGAAGCCCTTCGCGACGACATACCATTCGGACGATCCCTTGCGGCTCGCGGGCGGTTTGGCGTGTTTGACGCTTTTGAAATTGCGTTTGAGCTCGGCGACCAATGTGTCGTCGGCGCCGCCCGCCAGAACCTTGGCGCAGAAATGCCCGCTGGGGCGCAGCGTTTCGGCGGCGAACCACATTGCAGCCTCGACCAACCCCATCGTCCGCAAATGATCGGTCTGTTTATGGCCCACGGTGTTCGCCGCCATGTCCGACAATATGAGGTCGGCATCACCGCCCAGCGCCTCGCGTAGCTTGCCGGGCGCCGCGTCGTCCATGAAATCCATCTCGAGGATCGCCACGCCGTCGATCGGATCGGTCGGCAGCAAGTCGATGCCCACCAGCTGCGCCCTGGGCAGTTTGCGCCGTACGACCTGCGCCCAGCCACCCGGTGCGATACCGAGGTCGACGATGCGTTCGGCACCCTGCAATATTCCGAACCGCTCGTCGAGTTCGAGCAGCTTATAGGCCGCGCGGCTGCGATAACCGTCGGCATGGGCGCGTTTCACATAGGGATCGTTGAGCTGGCGTTCGAGCCAGCGCTTGGACGATTCCTTGCGGCCGTGGCGTTTGCGAAGCTGCGCCATCACAAATGCCCGTCGCGCGCCATCATCGAGCGCAATATGCCTTCGCGAATGCCGCGATCGGCGATGCCGATCCGTTCGGCAGGCCAGATGTCGAGGATCGCCTCGAGGATTGCGCAGCCGGCGACGACGAGATCGGCGCGCTCGCGGCCTATACAGGGAATTTCAGCCCGCTCGGGCACCGATTTGTGGGCGAGCATCTGGCTCACCGCGCGCATCTCGGTGGCGGGAAGGATCAGCCCGTCGACCTTGTTGCGATCGTAATTGGGTAGGTCAAGATGGACGCTGGCGAGCGTCGTCACCGTCCCGCTCGTGCCGAGCAGGCGCGGCTGGTAGCCGATCGTCGGCAGCGTAGAAGCGAAATCGGCGAAGCTTTGGGCGACACGCGCGCGCATCCGGTTGTACGTGTTCATCCGATCCTCGTGCGAGGTGAGATCGTTGAATTCCTTCTCGGCGAGGCTGACAACGCCCCATGGCGCGCTGTACCAGCTGATGATCTCGGGCTCTCCGCTGCCGTCACCCCTGGCCCCGGGTTCGATAAGCACGAGCTCGGTCGATCCGCCGCCGATATCGAAGATCAGCGCTGGTCCTTCGCCGGGTTCGAGCAGGATGTGACAACCTAGAACGGCAAGCCGCGCTTCTTCGGCCGGCGCGATGATGTCGAGCGCGATGCCGGTTTCGTCATGGACGCGGCGGATGAAGTGGCGCGCATTGGCGGCACGGCGGCAGGCTTCGGTGGCCACCGAGCGTGCGAGGCTGACGTGACGGCGGCGCAGTTTGTCGGCACAGACGCTCAGCGCCTCGATCGATCGGTCGATCGCCGCATCGCTGAGCCGCCCGGTGGTCGAGAGCCCTTCGCCGAGCCGAACGATCCGCGAAAAGGCGTCGATTACCGCGAAGCTGTCCTGTGTCGGCCGCGCGATCAGCAGACGGCAGTTATTGGTGCCAAGGTCGATCGCGCCATAGCTGCGGCGGCTCAAAAATTTGCGCGACACGGCGGCGGGAGCATTGCGATAGCGCGACGCGCCCGGCGCATAGGCCGGTTCATTCGGTGAATGTGCGGCATTATCGTCCACGCCGGAAAATCTTCTTACCTCAACGTTCTCCGGCATTTGCGGCGACCGCAACCGGAACCTGAGGCGAAGTTAGCCAAAAGCCGGCTGGCGGGCAAGATGGCGACGCCGCCGGGCGCCGATGCGCGGATTGACACCATCGGGCGCGCCTCCTATCTCGCGCGCCTTCGGTGCCCCGTCGTCTAATGGTAAGACTGCGGACTCTGACTCCGTCAATTGAGGTTCGAATCCTCACGGGGCATCCAGCTTGCCATGCTATCGCAACGAAAAAGACCGGAGCCGCTGTCCAGCGACCCCGGCTCTTCGCGATGTGATCGACAATCTTTAGAATTCGACTTCGACCGAATCCTCGCCATCGGCGTCGATATTGGCGCGAACATCGCCTTCGCCGACTTCGGCCGAGATGCCGTCGGAATCGACGCGAATCCTGTTGCCGCCGTCGTCGACGGGCAGTTCCGCCGAATTATCGCCGGTCGAGACCATCGGGTCGGTTTCGACGGCCTCTCCGTCCGACACGGTTTCGACGCCATCATCGGTGGCGGCGCTATCGTCGCCGGCTTCGGCGCACGCGCCAAGTGCGGCGAGCGCGGGCACCATGGCGGACGCAATGATCAGTTTTTTCATTTTCTTCTCCTCATATGCCGTCCCCAACGATCCGCCTTTCGATACGTTCCGCTCACCGGCCTGTCGCAGGCCCGCCCTTTCGGCTATATTTTTGTAACTGAAGCGGGAAAAGCATCGAATAGACGTGAAAGCGCGGCAGCATAGGGGCGATCCATGACAGCGGAAGAAACGGCGGAGGAGCTGACACCGGGCGAGATCGTCAAGCGCCATCGCCTGTCGACCCGGCTCTGGCACTGGATCAACGCGCTGGCCATTTTCGTCCTTTTGATGAGCGGTCTGTCGATTTTCAATGCGCATCCGCGGCTCTATTGGGGCAGCTATGGCGCCAATAACGACCCGGCCTGGCTGCAGATCGATAACGAGGGGCAGCGCGGCTATCTCCAGATCGGCGATACGCAGATCACGACGACGGGCGTGCTGGGTTCATGGGAGCAGCCCGATGGCTCGCGATCGACGCGCGCCTTCCCCTATTGGGCGACTATCCCCGGATTTTACAGCCTCGCCACCGGCCGGCTCTGGCATTTCTTCTTTGCCTGGGTGCTGGTGCTTGCCTGGATATTTTACGCGATCCGGAGTTTCGCCAACCGCCATGTCCAGCGCGATCTGGCGCCGACGCGCGACGAGTTGAAGCCGCGCAACATCTGGCAGGATATCAAGGATCATGCGCGGCTGCGCTTCGTTTCCGAGGGTCACGGGACGGCCTATAACTTCCTGCAGAAGATGAGCTATCTCGGCGTCATCTTCGTGCTGATCCCGCTCGTCGTCCTGACCGGCCTCAATATGTCGCCGACATGGAATGCGATCGCGCCGTGGATGCTCGATATGTTCGGCGGCCGCCAATCGGCGCGCTCGATCCATTTCATCTGCGCCTTCCTGCTCGCCGGCTTCATCGCGCTGCATCTCGTGTTGGTGGTGCTGGCCGGGCCGTATAACGAGATCCGCTCGATGATCACCGGGCGTTTCCGCCTGTCGGGCGAGAGCGCCGAACCGGAACCGGTCGTCGAAACCGCGAAGGAGACCGAGTGATGTCGATCATCATGAACCGCCGCAAGTTGATCGCCGGCCTCGGCGGCGGCCTTTTCGTTTCGGGGTGCGACAGCTGGAGCCGCAGCGACCGCGTCAAGGCGATCCTAGCCTCGGCAGAAGACCTGACCATGGGCGTGCAGCGGTCGATCGGCGGTGCTACGGCGCTGGCGCGCGAATTCACGACTGCCGATCTTTCACCCGAATTTCGCGCCAATGGCAGCCGGACCGCCGATAGCGCCGATTATCAGGCGATGCTGGCGAATGGTTTTGCCGGTTATCGCCTGCGCGTCGACGGGTTGGTCGACCGTCCGCTGTCGCTGTCGCTCGCGCAGCTGCGCCATATGCCGAGCCGGACGCAGATCACGCGGCACGATTGCGTCGAAGGCTGGTCGGCGATTGGCCAATGGACGGGTGCGACGCTCGGGCCGCTGCTCGATCTGGCGCGGATGCGCGACAGCGCGAACTATATCGTCTTCCACTGTTTTGACACCTATGGCGCCGACAACCGGCCCTATTATGAAAGCATCGATCTCGTCGACGCTTTCCACCCGCAAACGATCCTCGCTTACGATATGAATGGCGGCGAGCTCCCGGAACGGCATGGCGCGCCGATCCGCGCGCGTGTGGAGCGGCAACTTGGTTATAAACATGCCAAATTCGTCAGCCGGATCGAAGCGGTCGCCAGCCTCGACGATATCTATGGCGGCAAGGGGGGTTATTGGGAGGATGTCGGCGATTATGCCTGGTATGCGGGGATTTAAGGCCAGATCATATCAGGCTGTAACACCGTCATTGCGAGCGTAGCGAAGCAATCCAGAGCGGCAGGCGATGTCGTTTGCGGCTCTGGATTGCTTCGTCGCCTTCGGCTTCTCGCAATGACGAGGTGAACCGACAAACTCTCTAGAAATCGACCTTGTCATAATGCGCCGGCGGCGAGATGATCTCCATCCGTTCGGATAGCAGCGGCCGGAAGCTCGGCCGCGATTTGAGCCCCGCATACCAGTCTCGCGCCTGTTTGTGGCTCGACCAGTTGAAGCCGCCGAGATAATCGGCAACCGAAATCTGCGCCGCCGCCGCCATGTCGGCAAGCCCCAATGTCGCGCCGCCGATCCAGCGGCGATGATCGAGCAGGTAATCGATATAGTCGAGATGCGAGTCGGCCGATTTCATCGCCTCGCGCAGCGCATTGGCGTCGGGCACCGCGCGGTGGACGAGCCGCTTGTACATCCGCTCGTGCATCAGCGGACCGGTAACGTCGCGGTGGAAGGTCTCGTCGAACCAGGCGACGAGCCGGCGGATCTCGGCGCGGCTTTCGGCATTGCCGGTGATCATCCGCGAGGCTTCGACCGTCTCTTCGAAATATTCGCAGATCGCGCGACTGTCGATCAGCGTCTTGCCGCTGTCGGTATCGGCGAGGACGGGCGTGCTGCCCGCCGGGTTCATGTCGAGAAATTCGTCGCGGCGTTCCCAGGGCGATTCGCGAACCAGCTCATAGCCGATGCCTTTCTCGCCGAGAACGAGGCGGACCTTGCGGCTGAACGGACAAAGCGGGAATTGGAAAAGCTGCCACATCAGCCCAGCTTGTAGCGTCGTCGCGTGGCGCGTCTAGGTGGCGAAATCGACGACGTGTCTATTGGTATCGGGACGGTCCGTTCAGTCGCCGAGCGCGCGGCCCAGCCGGTCGCTCATCGCTTCCAGTTCGGGGATGATCGCGGTGAATTCGCGCACCATATTGCCGACGACCGACGTCATCGCCCGGGCGCCGCCGCGGATATTTTCTTCGAAATTCGGATCCTCACGCAGCGCCATGTCGCGCACCGTATCGCCGGGGTGGATATCCATGTCGCGATCGACGATGTCCGGCGGGAGCGCATTGGCGATCCGCCCGACCGGCATGTCGAGCAGCGCGCCGACAAGTTCGTCGACCGCGAGGACCATATCGTCCTGCCCGGCATAGGGATCGTCGCCCCAGATATCGCCATCGTTCTGCGCGAGCGCAGGCGTGGCGAGCGCCAGGGCAAGGGCAGGGGCGAGCGGCGCGAACAGATATTTGGCGCGCATGAGCGGTTCTCCACAAATCGGTCTTTTATCTTAGCATTCGGGTAGCGAAAACAAAATGAGTGCGGGCTGAACGGTGCTATTCCTGCGTCTCATATTGATAGACGAGCATTTCGTTGCCGCCGGGATCGCGGAAGTGAAAACGGCGCCCGCCGGGGAATTCATAGGTTTCGCGGACGATCTCGCCGCCCGCTTCGCGCACCGTCTTCAATGCCGCGTCGATATCGTCGGTTTGAAAGCCGGGAAGCGGCGGGGGAGGCGCATTGCTCCGAAACAGACCGATTTCGATATGGTCGCCACTAACACCCTGATATTCAGGCCCATAATTGACGAACGCGAAATCGAAGGCCTTGGCGTAAAATGCCTTGCTGGCGTCAATATCCGGCACCGAAAGCTCAAGATAATTGGGCATGTTCACCGGCGCTCTCCCAATATGTTCTATTTATGTTCTGTTATCCGAGCGTGCCGATACGGTCAAGCAGCGCTATTCGGCCGCCACGACCTCTTCCTCGTCGTTCAGCGGATGCTCGATCCGCTCGATCATCTCCTTCGGGCAGACCTGCCAGAAATGCTCGCGCATATTGTCCCAGTCGTCGATGATATTGTGCGCCCAGGGGCTGCCGGTGGCCTTGGCGTGCTCGCCGATCAGTTCGATCAGCCGCTCTTCCCAATGCGACGAGGCGAGCCGCTGCCAGACGATGTTGTCGGCATTGGCGTTGCGCGCGAATTGTTCTTCCTCGTCGTAGACGAAGGCCATGCCGCCGGTCATCCCGGCGCCGAAATTCTTGCCGGTCTTGCCGAGGATCACGGCGATGCCGCCGGTCATATATTCGCAGCCATTGGCGCCGCAGCCTTCGACAACGACATCGGCGCCCGAGTTGCGAACCGCGAAGCGCTCGCCGGCGCGGCCCGCGGCGAAAAGCTTGCCCGCCGTCGCGCCATAGAGGACGGTGTTGCCGATGATCGTATTGTCCCTGCTGTCGAGCGGCGAGGACACGGTCGGCCGCACGAAGATATGCCCGCCCGACAGTCCCTTGCCGACATAGTCATTGGCGTCGCCGAATACTTCGAGCGTGATGCCTTTGCAGAGAAACGCGCCCAGCGACTGCCCCGCCGACCCGCGCAGCCGGACATGGATATGGTCGTCGGCCAGTTCCTTCATGCCGAAGCGCCGCGTGACCGCCGAGGACAGCTTTGTGCCGACCGCGCGGTGCGTGTTGCGGACGGTATAGGCGAGCTGCATCTTCTCGCCGCGCTCGAACACCGCCTGCGCATCGTCGATCATCTCGGCATCGAGGCTGTCGGGCACTTCGTTGCGCCAGCCCTCGATATTGAAGCGGCGTTCCGTGTCGGGTGCATCGACCTTGGCGAGAATCGGGTTGAGATCGAGATCATCGAGATGTTCGGCGCCGCGGCTCACCTGGCGGAGAAGCTCGGTCTGCCCGACGACCTCGTCGAGACTGCGGAAACCGAGCCGCGCGAGAATTTCGCGCACCTCTTCGGCGATGAAGGTCATCAGGTTGATGACCTTTTCGGGGTTGCCGGTGAACTTTTCGCGCAGCCGCTCATCCTGTGTGCAGATGCCGACCGGGCAGGTGTTCGAATGGCATTGCCGCACCATGATGCAGCCCATCGCCACAAGGCTCAGCGTGCCGATGCCATATTCCTCTGCGCCAAGGATCGCGGCGATGACGATGTCGCGGCCGGTCTTGAGCCCGCCATCGGTACGCAGCCTTATGCGGTGACGCAGCCCATTGAGCGTCAGCACCTGATTGACCTCGGAAAGCCCCATTTCCCAAGGGGTGCCGGCATATTTGATCGACGTCTGCGGCGAAGCGCCGGTGCCGCCGCTATGGCCCGCAACGAGAATGACGTCGGCATGCGCCTTGGCGACGCCCGCCGCGACTGTGCCGATGCCCGCCGAGCTCACTAATTTCACACAGACGCGCGCATCGGGGTTGATCTGCTTGAGATCGTAGATCAGCTGGGCGAGATCCTCGATCGAATAGATATCGTGATGTGGCGGCGGGGAGATCAACGATACGCCCGGCGTCGAATGGCGCAATTTGGCAATCATCTCGCTGACCTTGAAGCCGGGCAGCTGGCCGCCTTCGCCGGGCTTGGCGCCTTGGGCGATCTTGATCTCGATCTCGCTACAGGCGTTGAGATATTCTGCGTTTACCCCGAAACGCCCCGAGGCGATCTGCTTGATGACGCTATTGGCATTATCGCCGTTGCGACGTGGCTCGTAGCGCTCCTTGTCCTCGCCGCCTTCGCCCGACACCGCCTTGGCGCCGATCCGGTTCATCGCGATCGCCAGCGTTTCATGCGCTTCGGGAGAGAGCGCGCCGAGGCTCATGCCGGGCGTGACGAAGCGCTTGCGGATTTCGGTAATCGCCTCGACCTCGTCGATCGGCACAGGTTCCTTGGCGTAATTGAATTCCATCAGGTCGCGCAGGTTCACCGGCTCGAGATCGCGGACACCGCGCGAAAATTGGAGGTAGCTCGAATAGCTGTCGGTCGAGACGGCGGTCTGGAGCAGGTGCATGAGCTGCGCGGAAAAGGCATGCTGCTCGCCGCCTTCGCGTTGGCGATAGAAGCCTCCAATGGGGAGCGTGACGACCGCCGGATCCCATGCCGCATCGTGCCGCATCGTCGCATTGAGCTGGAGCGAGGCATAGCCTTCACCAGAAATCTTGGCGGGCATACCGGGGAAGAACTCGTTGACCAGCGCGCGGCTGAGCCCGACGGCTTCGAAATTATAGCCGCCGCGATAGCTCGAGATCACTGCGATCCCCATTTTCGACATGATCTTGCGGAGGCCTTCGTCGACCGCGGTCGTATAGCTGGCGATGCAATCTTCGAGGCTGCGCTCGCCGAACAGGCCGCGGCGATGGCGTTCGGCGATCGAGGCTTCGGTCAGATAGGCATTCACCGTCGTCGCGCCGACGCCAATCAGCACCGCGAAATAATGCGTGTCGAGACATTCGGCGGCGCGGACATTGACCGAGGCGTAGCTGCGCAGCCCTTCGCGCTTCAGATGCGTGTGGACGGCAGCGGCGGCGAGCACCATCGGGATCGCGATCCGCTCGGCGCCTGCGGTTTCGTCGGTCAGGAACAACTCTATCCGCCCCTCGCGCACTGCTTGCTCGGCCTCTTTGCGGACGCGCGCAATCGCCTCGCGCAGCGTGCCGCCTTCCTCAAAGGTGCAGTCGATGGTTGCCGCATGATCGCCAAAGCTTTCGATCAAGGCGCCCCAGCGCTCGCTCGTAAGGACGGGCGAGCGGAGCACGAGGACGCTGTCCTGCTCGGCCTCGGTGTCGAGAATGTTGGCGAAATTGGCAAAGCGCGTGCGCAGGCTGATGACATGTTTTTCGCGCAAGGAATCGATCGGTGGGTTGGTGACTTGCGAGAAATTCTGCCGAAAAAACTGGCTGACGAGGCGGGGTTTCGAAGAAATCACGGCGAGCGGCGTATCGTCGCCCATCGATCCGATCGCTTCCTTTCCCGTCTCGACCATCGGCGCTAGGATGAGCTCCATATCCTCCATCGTCTGCCCCGCCGCGACCTGCCGCCGGGTCAGTTCGGCGCGGTCCCAATCGGGCGCGTATTTCTTCTTCGCCTTGGGCAGGTCGTCCTGCGTCTTGAAGCCCTTGACCCATTCGCCATAGGGGCGTTCGGCGGAAACCTTGTCCTTGACCGCGCGATCGTCGAACAGCTCGCCAGCCTCGAGATCGATGGCGATCATCTGCCCGGGGCCAAGCTGGCCCTTCCTGACGATCTGGCTTTCGGGCACGACGACCATGCCGGTTTCCGAGCCGACGATCAGCAGGCCATCGGCGGTCTGCGTCGTGCGCAGCGGGCGCAATGCGTTGCGATCGAGCCCAGCGACCACCCAGCGGCCATCGGTCATCGCGAGCGCGGCCGGGCCGTCCCACGGCTCCATCAAACTCGCGAGATAGGCGTACATATCGTGATGCGCCTGCGGAATATCTTCGTCATGTTGCCAGGCTTCGGGGACGAGCATGAGCTTCGCCGTCGGCGCATCGGTGCCCGAGCGGCAGATGGTCTCGAACACCGCGTCGAGCGACGCGGTATCGCTCGCGCCCGGCGGGATCAGTGGTTTGATTTCCTCGGAATGTTCGCCGAACGCGATCGACGCCATCTTGATCTCGTGACTCTGCATCCAGTTCTTGTTGCCGCGGATCGTGTTGATCTCGCCATTATGGGCAAGCCCGCGAAAGGGTTGCGCGAGCCACCATTGCGGGAAGGTGTTGGTGGAATAGCGCTGGTGGAACAGCGCCATCCGGCTTTCGAAACGGCGATCGTTGAGATCGGGGTAGAAAGTCGCCAGCTCCTCGGCGAGAAACAGGCCCTTATAGACAATCGTCTGGCAGCTCAGCGAGCAGATATAGAAATCGCGCACTGCGGCGGCGGCGATCTTCTTCTCGATACGCTTGCGGACGAGAAACAGGTTTTTCTCGAACTCCGCCGCGCTCTCATCTTCGGGCATTGGCCCGGCGATCATGATCTGCTCGATCTCGGGCCGCGTCGTCTGCGCCTTCTGGCCGATCACCGAAACGTCGGCGGGCACCTGGCGCCAACCATAGATCGTATAGCCGAAATCGATGATCTCGCTCTCGACGATCGTCCGGCAGGTCTCCTGCGCGGCAAGGTCGGTACGCGGCAGGAAGACCATGCCGACGGCGAGCCGGTTGGGCAGCACCTTGTGCCCACTCGCCTCGATCGCATCGTCGAAGAACCGCTCGGGCAGATCGACGAGAATCCCCGCCCCATCGCCCGTCTTGCCGTCGGCATCGACCGCGCCGCGATGCCAGACCGCGCGCAGAGCCTCGATCCCCGCCTCGACGACCCGACGCGAAGGTTGCCCGTTGATAGCCGCGATCAGCCCGACGCCGCACGAATCATGCTCGAGATCGGGATGGTACATTCCCGACTCGGCCATCCGGAGGCGTTCGCTATGCGACGGCACGTAGGCTACTCCTCGCCATCGTCAGTGGCCATGCTTTGGTCGAAATCGGTCATCATCCGGCCGGCTATGCCGATGCCCTCCTGTAGGCTGTATTGGCGGCCGAGCTGCGTCATATGCTGGTATACGCCGGGCAGCAGGCCGACCCAGGCGCCGCCGAGATCGGTGCGGAAGAATGTCGCGGTCGCCTCGAGCTGTTCGAGCGACATGTTCTGCGCCCAATAGCCTGCAATCTGTTCGAGCATTTCGGGATAGTGGCTGCGGAATTCTTCGGCATAGCGGCGCGAGAATTCGTCCTCGAAGGCCCTGTAACCGCCCGGATAACCACTTTCGATTTCGGCCGCGATATCGCGGTCGGGGCTGACGCGCATCACATCGCCGAGCATCTTCGCAACGACGCCGGGGCGCATTCGCTCAAAGGCCTGGTCGAGCTGTTGTTCGGCACGCGACAGTTCGGCAATTTCTCGTGCGACTTCCATCCTCGAATCGAAATCGGCGCTTGCTGCCGGCGGTGTTGGCTGAGCCGTTAGCGGTGCCGGTGACAGCGCCAGCATAGCGGCTATTGCAATAACTCTTCGCTTCATTTCGTTACCCCTCCTCTTCGTTATTCAGCGGCTTCGAGCGCCGCAGCGTTGGCGGATGTCGCAGTCGCCTTTGCCTTCAAATAGCGATGCATATGGTCGGCGACATCGCGGCCGTCGCGGATCGCCCAGACGACCAAGCTGGCGCCGCGGACGATGTCTCCCGCCGCGAAGACGCCGTCGAGGCTCGTCTGCATCGTCTTGTGATCGACGCGCAGCGTGCCCCAGCGAGTGACCGAGAGATCGGGGCTGCCGAACATATCGGGCAGGTCTTCGGCGTCAAAACCGAGCGCCTTGATCGCGAGATCGGCGGGCAGGGCGAAGTCGCTATCGGCCTCGACCTGCGGTGTTCTCCGCCCCGAGGCATCGGCCGCGCCGAGCCGCATTCGGTTGGCGCGCACGCCGGTGACGCCCTCGGTCCCGTCAAAGGCTTGCGGCGCGGAGAGCCAGACGAACTCGACGCATTCCTCCTCGGCATGGCGGACTTCGGTCTGCGAACCCGGCATATTCTCGCGGTCGCGGCGATAGAGGCATTTGACCGATTTCGCGCCCTGTCGGACCGCGGTGCGGACGCAATCCATGGCCGTATCTCCGCCGCCGACGACAATGACATGCTTGTCTGCCGCATCGAGCATGCCGCTTTCGAACGCCTCGACGCTCTCGCCAAATCCCTTGCGGTTCGATGCGATCAGATAATCGAGCGCCTCGACGACCCCCGGCGCGCCGACACCCGGCGCCTTGAGCTGGCGCGCCTTGTAGACGCCGGTCGCGATCAGCAGCGCGTCATGCTTTTCACGCAACTCCTCAAGCGTCGCATCGCGGCCGACCTCGAAGCTTTCGTGAAAGACGATGCCGCTGTCCTTTAGTCGCTCGACGCGGCGCATGACGATCTCCTTTTCGAGCTTGAAGCCCGGAATGCCGTAGGTGAGCAATCCACCCGCGCGATCATGCCGGTCATAGACATGCACATCATAGCCGCGTCCGCGCATATATTCGGCGGTCGTTAACCCGGCGGGCCCCGCGCCGATCACGCCGACCGACTGATTCGACCGATCGCGGACCGGCTTGACCGGTTCGACCCAACCCTCTTTCCAGGCGGTATCGGTAATGAATTTCTCGATCGCGCCGATCGTGACGGTGCCGTGGCCCGCCGTCTCGATAACGCAATTGCCTTCGCAAAGCCGATCCTGCGGGCAAATCCGGCCGCAGATCTCGGGCATCGTCGAAGTGGCGTTCGACAGCTCATAGGCATCGCGCAACCGGCCTTCGGCGGTCAGTTTGAGCCAGTCGGGAATATGGTTGTGCAGCGGGCAATGGACCGAACAATAGGGCACGCCGCATTGCGAGCAGCGCCCCGACTGCTCTTCGGCCTTTTCGAGCGCATAGAGACGCGCGATTTCGGCGAAATCGTCGCTGCGTTCGTTGGCGGCGCGTTTGGCAGGATAATCCTGCTCAACGCCCACAAATTTGAGCATCGGATTGTCGGTCATTTTCTCTCCGTATAACCTTGCCATACCGTCAAGAAGCGGCAGAGTCACGCGGAGAATCGTGATATAAGGCAGCTATACTGTCTATTATGCTCGTCGCTATGTAGAAATTGCTCAGATCATTCATGTCATTTTGGATGAAAGGGCCGTAACGGTCGTTTATTATCGGCAAGACAAGCGCGAATCGCCCTGATAGAGCGCGTTTCGCCTGAAACATCGGTTGAAACGGCGCGTCTTTCCGCGGAGAACGCATGACTTTCCTGCAAATGCTGATCACCGCCATCGTCCAGGGCGTCACCGAGTTCCTGCCGATCTCGTCCTCGGGCCATCTGATCCTGACGCCTGTTTTTCTCGGCGCCGAGGATCAGGGACCGATGATCGACGTCGCCGTCCATATCGGCTCGCTGCTTGCGATCATTGTCTATTTCTTCCGCGATGCCTGGGGTCTCGTGCGGGGCGGAGTCTCGACTATCGGCATCGGGCAGGCACCGGAGCAGCGCCGACTCTTCTGGTGGATTGCGATCGGCACGATACCGGCTTTGCTCGTCGGTCTCTTCCTGCAGCTTCAAGGTTATCTCGACAGCTTCCGCTCGACCGATCTCGTGGCGATAAACCTGATCGCCTATGGCATCCTGCTCGGCGTTGCCGACCGCGTCGGCCGACAGGAAAAAGTCTATGAGGACATGACTCTGCGCGACGCGATCATCGTCGGGATGGCACAGGCACTGGCGCTGATCCCGGGCACCAGCCGCTCGGGCGTGACGATGACGGCGGCACGCTTTCTCGGCTATCAACGTGCCGAGTCCGCGCGCTTCTCCTTCCTGCTGTCGATCCCTGCGGTGGCCGGTGCCGGCGTGCTGATCGTGCCCGAAATCCTCGAAGTCGGCGGCGATCTCGTCACCGAGGCGCTGATCACCGGCACGCTAACCTTCTTCGCCGCGCTCGCGACGATGCATTTCCTGATGCGTTTCCTGCGCAAGGCGGGGATGATGATCTTCGTGGTCTACCGCGTCGCGCTCGGTATCTTGCTGCTCTGGATGTTTTGAGCAGCGGGCTGCCTGCCGGGCTTTGGCGAAAAGGTTAGGCCGCGCGCGTCGCCTTGCCGGCGAAGCGGCCATGATCGCGATATTGGACGAGCCATTGGTCGGCGACGGCGGCGAGCGGCCGCGGCTCGATAGCGAAGGCGTCGAAACCCTTGGCGCCCTCGTTCATCACATTATCGGTTTGCAGCGATTGCCACTGGTCCCAGCTGATCGGCGCACCGGGCAGCCAGCCGAAACGGGCCATCGCGCTGCCGACGGCATCGGGCACCGGCAGCAATTGCTTGCCGCCCTTGCCGATTGCCTCGATCACGAAGCGGTTGATATCCATCATGCTGAGCACCTGCGGCCCGCCAAGCTCGAAAGTCTCGCCGCGATAGGGACCTGGGTCCATCGCCGCGCGCGCGACAGCTTCGGCGACATCGGCGACATAGGCGGGCTGAAACTTCGCCTCGGGCCGCATCACCGGCATCGCTGCTGGAATCATCCGCGCCATCGTCGCAAAGCGATTGATAAAGCCGTCTTCGGGTCCGAAAATGATCGAGGGCCGAAACACTATCGCATCGGGCATCGCCGCGCGTACGGCCGCTTCGCCTAGCGCCTTGGTCTGCGCATAGCGCGAGAGCGCATTCTTCGCCGCGCCGATCGCCGAGATCTGGATGAAATCGCGCACGCCGGCTTCTGCCGCCGCCTTCGCCGCATTCTCCGCACCCTCGACGTGAACACGCTGGAAATCGCCATCAAGGACGCCGACAAAATTGATCGCGATATCGGCGCCCTCAAGCGCGCGCGGCAGGCGTTCGGGTTTCGTGATGTCGGCGGCGATGAATTGTGTCTGGCCGAGTCCGCCCAGCGGCTTCAGGAAAAAGGCATCGCCCGGATTGCGCTCGGCAATGCGGATGCGCGCGCCGGCCTTGAGCAGGTCCTGCGCGACATAGCGGCCGAGAAAACCGCCGCCGCCGAAGAGCGTCACCAATCTGTCGAGCATTGCCGTGCGTCTCCTGTCTGTCGCGGGCGCTCCTTGCCCGCCGCGCCGCACATTGACAAGCGCGCGCCGTGCCATCATAGCGCGCCCCCTGCGTTCATGCGAGCCTATCGCGCGAACGCCGGGCCCAGATGGCGGAATTGGTAGACGCGCCAGCTTCAGGTGCTGGTGTCCCTTGTGGACGTGGAGGTTCGAGTCCTCTTCTGGGCACCATTTGACTGTTCACCGATGTGCGTGAACGTCTGGAAAAACCCTAGAATTCTGCTATACCAACGCGATCAAGTGTTCGATCGCGTTCGCCAGCGTTCGCTCACAATCAGGGGCTTTTCGGGGCTTAATCTGGGGCTTCCTTCGGTATCTGGATACCAAATGAGCGTTAAAAACGCCAATATTCCCGAAAAAGGCCCCAAAATGGCTGATTAAAGGATATGTTTCATGCGGTTAACTGACACAAAAATTCGCAACACCAAGCCGTCGGCGCGTGAGCAGAAGATGGCGGACGAAAGAGGCTTGTTCCTTGTCATCACGCCGGCTGGTTCGAAAATCTGGCGATTGCGATACTGGTATAACGGCAAGGAGAAGAAGCTGGCTCTAGGCCGCTATCCGCTGATCAGCTTGAAAGACGCGCGCAGAAAGCGCGACGATGCATTGCGGTTGGTGGACGAGGGAATCGATCCCAGTCAGGCGCGCAAAGCAGAAAAGTTG
>JABDLY010000095.1 GCA_013001755.1 Sphingomonadaceae bacterium | reverse complement strand
GCCCGACGCACCAGAAGAAGCCGCTCGACGCCGGATCGAAGCCGTAGACCGGCAAGCGATCGGCCGCGAAGCTCCGCAGCCCCGCCCATTTGCGCTCGACGGCTTGCACCTTCCAGCGCGTGGCACGCTCGAAGCGGTCGATCGCCACGGCAATGTCGAGTTCCTCGGGCGCGCTATCGCCGGCTTCGGCGGGGATTTCGTCATGCGGGCTGAGCCACAGCCGACCACCGGCTTCGGGTTTGAAATAGAATTCACCGCGCGCGTCGATCACCAGCGGGCCATTCTCGGGCATCGGCGGATCAACCCGCAACTGGATCATAGTGCGCCGGTAGGGCCTGACGCCCAACGGCGCGACACCTCCCCGCTCAGCGAGCTGATCAGCCCATGCGCCGGCTGCATTTATGACGACGGCGGTGCTGACCTCTTTATCGCCGTGCCGCACGATCCAATGTGCGCCATCGCGTCGCATTTCCCGGACTTGCTCATTGCAGAGCAACTCTGCTCCGGCCCTGCGCGCGGCGCGCAAATAGGCCTGATGCAGCGCGGCGACATCGATATCGGCGCAGCTTGGTTCGAAAACGGCGCGGTCCCAGTGCTTTTCGAGTTCGGGTACGCGCGCGGCGAGCGCTTCACGATCGAGAAATTCAAGCTCTACGGCGCCACCGGCGAACTCGGCGGTAAAATCGTCGAGAACGGCGTGGCCGCCGCGCGCTGCAATATGCAGGGCCCCGCGTTTCCGCCGAAAAGGCCTGTCGGCGAATTCCGGGTCCGGATCGCTGAGAAATTCGAATGATGCCGTCGTCAGCGGCTGAATCAGCGGCCCGCCATAGGTTTCCGACCAGAAAGCCGCCGAACGTCCCGTCGAGTGATATCCCGGCGCGGATTCGGCTTCCAATATGAGCGTCCGGCCATGGCCCGCCACTTCCGCAGCGACGCTCGCGCCAGCGATACCGGCACCGACAACAACAAAATCATAGGTCATTGCGGGGGCGATCCGATCCTCTTCAGGAAAGCCGCAATCTGCTTCATCAACGGTTCGCGGATCTCGTCGCTTTCGCGCAACACTTCATGCGCGGCCTTGTCATCGACGATAAGCTTGGCATTTGGCAGCCGCTCGGCGGCCTCGCGGATGGCCTTCAAACTGACGAGCCGATCGCCCTTCGCCGCGACGATGAGCACCGGTGTCGTCACGCGTTCGAGCACCCCGGCAGCAAACATTGCCTTCGACGATGCGTAGGAAGAGACCAGCCATCGCCAGCTCGGCGGTCCGAGATTGAGTTCGGGATGATGGCGGTGCCACCAATGTTCGTCGGTAAAGCGGTCATAATCGTGCGTCAGCAGCTTCTGGCGCGAACTGCCGGGAAGCGAGGGCCGTTCATTTTCCTGCCAGGCATGTTGTTCGGCGAAACCGAATCGCGCGAATAGTCGCGCGATGAAATAGGCCAGACGCTCGGGCAGCGGACGGCTTGAGACCTTGAGCATCGGCGCGGTGAACAGCGCGCCATCAAGGCCGGGCCGGTGATCGACGAGATAGCGCATCGCGATATGGCCGCCCATCGAGTGGCTCGCCAGGACATGCGGCCCGGGCGTTTCGTGACGCCATCGGCGAGCGAATTCATCCAGATCGGACACCCAAATATCGAAGCTGTCGATATGACCGACGGTTGGGTCGGTTAAAAATCGCCCCGATCCGCCCTGGCCGCGCCAATCGAACCCGGTCAAATTCCACCCGGCCTCATGCCATTCATTGAGGCTTTCGAGATATTTTTCGAAAAAGTCGCCGCGCCCCGCCTGAAAGATCATGCTGCCGCGTATCGCGCCGGTGTCGGGCGCCGGCCATGTCCAGCGCCGATGATCCCAGCCATCCTCAGAAACCCAGCGATCGACCAGCATGCCGGGCGGATGGGCACGTCTATCGAAAGTCTTAATATCGGTCATTACGGTTACGGTTTAGAAAGCAGTACTCCTTAGTCCACCCCTCTATGACAGGGGGCCTGCAAATTTTACTGTTGATCGCGCTCGCGCTTGCGCTGCTCTTTGCAGCCTGGGGCGATTGGCAGCGTCGCGATATTCCCAACTGGCTGAATGCTGCCATAGCGCTGGCTGCACCGCTTTACTGGTGGGCCGCCGGATATGCGCTCTGGCCGGATGTCGCGATCATTGCCGGGCTGGCGGCAGCGCTGTTTATTCTGTTCGCAATCGCCTTCGCCATCGGCGCGATGGGCGGCGGTGACGTCAAGATGATCGGCGCGCTCGCACTCTGGATGACCCCGCTGCAATTGCCGATGATGCTGATCGTCATGGCGGTTGGCGGCGGACTGCTCACACTCGCGATGCTCATGCGACATAAAATGTCCAAGCGTCTCGGCAAGCCCGAAATTCCGTACGGCATAGCGATCGCGGCCGGGGGACTTTGGGTGAACGTGAACGAGATTTTAACCATTTCCCACCTAACGACATAGCGGACCGAAATCGGTCAACAGGAGGCAGAGACTGTCATGGACGCAAGAAAAGTCATTTTGCTCGTAGGCGCGCTGCTCGTGGCAGCGGTAACCGCTTTTATGGCGCGCAGCATGTTCACGGGCGCAAACACGCCCGTTGCCGTCGCACAGGACGCCGAGCCGCAAGGCCCGATGGTGCTGGTTGCGACACGCTCATTGCCGGTTGGTACGATCATCGATGCGGACAGCTTCCGCTTCCAGCCCTGGCCCGAAGATCTGGTGCAGGGCAGCTATTTCATTCGCGGCGAAGCCAATATGGACAGCCTGCTCGGCACGGTCGTCCGTACTGAAGTCACTGCAGGCGAACCGATTACGCAGGGCGCTCTTGTGCGTCCCGGCGATCGCGGCTTCCTTGCTGCAGCCCTCGGGCCCGGTATGCGTGCCGTCACGGTGCCGGTGTCTGCGCAAAGCGGCGTCGGCGGGTTCGTCTTCCCGGGCGACCGGATTGACCTCGTGCTGACGCAGGAAGTCGAAGGCGATGGCCCGACGCTCCATGCATCAGAAACCTTCGTCCGCAACCTGCGTGTTCTCGCCACTGATCAGCGGACAACGACCGAAACGAACGAAGAGGGCGAACGCGAAGTCATCGTATCCAACACGGTAACCGTCGAAGCCACACCGCGCATCGCCGAAAAGATCGCCGTCGCGCAAACCATCGGGCAGCTTTCGCTCTCGCTGCGTTCGATCGCGGACAATACCGCTGAACTCGAACGCGCGATCGCGGCCGGCGAAGTCGAATTGCCCGACAGCGGCGATCCCGCTGCCGAGCGACGCCTTTTGCTCGAAATCGCACAGCGACCGACCGACACCGATACGACCTATGTCACGGGCGGCGATGTCTCGCGTTTCCAGCGCCGGACGGTGCCACGCACCGGTAGCAACGATGCCGGTTTCGGCGCTCCGGCCGATGCTGCTTCGCAGATGATCGGCGCGATGGTGGCTGCTGCTTCCGGCAACGCAGGCGGCAATGTCGGCCAGCCGGACGCCGTACCCGCTGGTCCGTCTGTTCGCGTCGCTCGCGGCAACACTGTCACTCATGTCCCGGTTGGGGGAAACTAAGATGAGCATCAAGACCAAAACACGCCACAATGCGCTTGCGGCGATTATCGCCGCCGCCATGGCCGCCAGTATCGGCATGGCCGTTCCGGGAGCGGCTCAGGCCCAGCCGGTTGCTGCAGCGCCGATCGACAACCTCACCCTTTCGGTGGGTCGCGGTCAGCTGATCAACCTGCCCGGCCCGATGACCGACCTGTTCGTTGCGAACAGCGAAGTCGCCGATGTCCAGGTGCGGTCCTCGCGTGCGCTATATGTCTTCGGCAAGGCTGCGGGTGAAACCACGGTCTACGCCACCAACCGCGCCGGCGCCGTCGTCTATTCGGCGACCGTCCGCGTCGGTAACAATCTCGACAGCATCAGTTCGATGCTCGGCATGGCAATGCCCGAGGCGTCGATTGCGGTCACACCGATGAACGGTTTGGTTCTGCTGACCGGCACGGTCGCCTCGCCGAGCGATGTCGAAGAAGCCAATGCGCTCGTCCAGGCTTTCGTCGGCGAAGAAACCCAGGTCGTCAGCCGGCTTCGTACGGCAACACCGCTTCAGGTGAACCTTCAGGTAAGGATCGCCGAGGTGAGCCGGCAGGTCGTTCGCGATATCGGCGTCAACCTGTTGACGCGCGACACCACGGGCGGTTTCCAGTTCGGAATTTCGCGCGGCACGGGCCTTGGCATCGGCAACGCCGATATCTCGGGCCTGCCGCAGCTCGATGCGAGCGCGATCTTCGGTCTCCCGGCGGGATCGATCAGCCTCCCGTTCGATACGACAACGGGCCAGTTCGTCACGCGCGGTGCGACGCAGTTCACAACGCCGCAGTCCAGCGGCGCGAACACGATCATCAGCGCTGCCGGCAACGCGCTCGGGCTCGATATCCTCAGCTCGCTCGACCTTGCCGAGCAGGAAGGTCTGGTGACCACACTCGCCGAGCCGAATCTGACCGCGCTTTCGGGCGAAACCGCCAGCTTCCTCGCCGGCGGTGAGTTTCCTATCCCGTTGTCGCAAGGCCTCGGCTCGGTGTCGATCGAATATAAGCAGTTCGGCGTCAGCCTGGCCTTTACCCCGATCGTCCTCGCCAATGGCCGCATTTCGATGCGCGTCCGGCCGGAGGTATCGGAACTTTCAGATCAGGGCGCGATCCAGCTCAACGGCTTTACCGTTCCGGCGCTGACCACACGCCGCGCCGAAACGACGGTTGAGCTTGGCTCAGGCCAGAGCTTCATGATCGCCGGGTTGCTGCAGAATAGCCATAACAGCACGGTCGACCGTACGCCGGGTCTCGGCGACGTTCCGGTGCTTGGTGCGCTTTTCCGCTCGAACCGCTGGCGCCGCTCGGAAACCGAGCTCGTCATCGTCGTCACGCCCTATCTGGTGCAGCCGGTTTCGGCCAACCAGATCGCGTTGCCGACCGATGGCTATCGCTCGCCTTCGGATCTCGAACGACTGCTGCTTGGCCGCACTTTCAGCGGTGAGACCAATGCTGAACGGGCCGGACCGACGATGGCGCCGCCCGCCACCGTCCAGCCGGGCCTCGAAACCGGCGCCGCCGATCAGGTTCCGCCCTCGGCGCCGCCTGCCGCAAGCCAGCCCGATCAGAACGCGACGCGTTCAAGCTCGCCCGGTAATGCCACTCCCGGCTTTTCCTTCAACGATTAGACACGGCGTTTTTGGAGAATAGACACATGCGTAAATTTACAATCACCGCTCTGCTCGCCGTTTCGACGACGCTGGCCGGATGCGCGATGGGAGGCCCGGTCAATCAGGGGCTGAGCTCGGTCAACCAGCCGGTTGTCAGCCGCACCGATTATGTCTTCGACGTAAACACCAATGGCCAAAGCCTCTCCTATAGCGAAGAGGCCCGTCTTGCCGATTGGTTCGAAGCGCTCGAAGTGGGTTATGGCGATCGCATCTCGATCGATGACCCTGATCCTTATGGCAGCGGCGAACGCCGGGCCGAGATCGCTGAAATCGCGGCGCGCCATGGCCTCCTGCTTGCCGACCGCGCACCGGTAACCGCCGGTACTATTGCTCAGGGCCAGATGCGTGTCGTCGTCAGCCGGATGACGGCCGAAGTGCCGAACTGCCCGAATTGGGATCGCCGTTCGAACGGCGAATTCGCGGGCTCGTCGATGTCCAACTATGGCTGTTCCACCAACAGCAATATCGCTGCGATGGTCGCCAGTCCCGGCGATCTCATCCGCGGCCAGGCCGGCGACGGTACCGGTGATCCGCGGACAACCTCGCGGGCCATCGGCTCCTATCGCGAGGCAACTCCGACCGGCGCAAACAACCAACTCGAAGAAACCGAGACGACGGGAGGCAATTGATGAACGCTCCTTTCAATTCAGCTGGCGTGGGCAACCGCGATCAGTTCCAGGCTTTTGTCTGCGACGACGAAACCGTCGATATGTTGAAACCGATCGCCACCGAACTCGGCTGGTCGCAGGAAAAGGTGAACAAGGGCGGGCTGCGTAACGCCGTCCAGTCGCTTTCTGTCGCGGCGAGCCCGAACATCCTGTTCGTCGATCTTTCGGAGAGCGGCGATCCGCTCAACGACATCAACTCGCTTGCCGAGGTATGCGAACCGGGAACGGTTGTCATCGCCGCCGGTCAGGTCAACGATGTCCGCCTGTATCGCGATCTGCTGTCGAGCGGTATCCAGGATTATCTCCTCAAGCCGTTTAACGCCGATCAGGTGCGCGACACGCTGACCCAGGCGCAAATGGTCCTCGCCGGGCCCCGCAACGCCGATGGCGGTGAGACCGATCGTCCGCATGTCATGTCGGCTTTCGTCGGCACGCGCGGCGGCGTAGGCGCATCGACGTTGGCAAGTTCGGTCGCCTGGCTGCTCAGCGAGCAACAGGGCCGGCTGACGGCTTTGCTCGATCTCGACATCCATTTCGGGACCGGCGCCCTGGCGCTCGATCTCGAACCGGGCCGCGGCCTGACCGATGCCATCGAAAATCCGAGCCGTATCGACGGCCTGTTTATCGAACGTGCGATGGTCAAGGCCAATGAAAAACTCGCCGTTCTGTCTGCAGAAGCGCCGATCAATCAGCCGATGTTGAGCGATGGCAGCGCTTTTTATCAGCTCGAGGAAGAGTTCAAATCGGCGTTCGAGCTGTCGATCATAGACATGCCGCGGGCGATGCTGATCCAGTTCCCGCATTTGTTGCAGGACGTGAACAAGGCCGTCATCGTCACCGAATTGACGCTTGCGGCGACGCGCGATGCGATCCGCTTGCTGTCATGGTTCAAATCGAATGCGCCTCGGGCGGAAATCACGGTTGTCGCCAACCGCGTACCGACCGGCGGCGCGCTCGAAATCACCAAAAAGGATTTCGAAAATTCGATCGAACGCAAGATCGACCTTGCTATCCCGTTCGACCAGAAGTCGGCGGTTCAGGCGGCCAAACTCGGCAAGACACTGGCCGAGGCCGGCAAATCTTCCAAGGTGACCTCGCCGATCGTGGAACTCGCTCGCCGCGTATCGCATATCGATGTCGATACCGCGGGCGAAACGGCCGCGTCGGGCGAATCGCTAATGGACAAGATCGGCGGGTTGAAGTCGCTGCTGTCGAAGAAATCGCAAAAAACCAAGACCGATAGCGAATAGTCCGCAGCGCGGGGCACCAACGTCCCGCGCCGCCGGTCCTGGTGAGTGAAAGAGACGATATGCCCATGCTGCCAATGTTCATCATATTCGCCGGACTGCTTGGCTTTATGCTGCTGATGTATTTCGCCTTTGCGGGGCCCAGCCAGAATAAGGCGCAGGCCAAACGCCTCGCGTCACTGACAGCGCGGCACGGATCGAATGCGCTCAGCCCGACCGAAGCGCAGATGAAACGGATAATGGCCAAGCGCGATACGCAGCTTGACAGTTTCGCCTCGCGTTTCATGCCGCGCCCCGAAAAGCTGCGTCAGCGGCTATCGCAAACCGGCAAGAACTGGACGATGGGCGGTTTCGGGCTCGTTTCGGCTGGCATCATCGTTGTCGTTGCCGGTCTGCTGATGCTTCGCGGTTTTCCGCTGCTCCTGACCCTTGTCCTGGCGTTGTTTGCCGGCCTGGCGATACCGCACTTCGTCACCAACTTCCTGATCAAGGGCCGGATCAAAGCCTTCAACAAACGGTTTCCCGATGCCATCGAACTGCTGGTTCGCGGTCTTCGTTCGGGTCTGCCGATTTCTGAGACGCTTACGGTCGTCGCGCAGGAAGTTCCCGATCCCGTCGGAATGGAATTCCAGAATGTCGTCGACAAGATGAAAATCGGACGGACAATGGAAGAGGCGCTAGAGGAAACGGCAAAGCGCCTCGACACACCCGAGTTCAAGTTCTTCTGCATCACCTTGGCGATCCAGCGCGAGACCGGCGGTAACCTCGCCGAAACGCTGTCGAACCTCGCCACCGTGCTGCGCCAGCGATCACAAATGAAGCTCAAGATCAAGGCGATGTCGTCTGAATCGAAGGCCTCGGCCTATATCGTCGGCTCGCTGCCGTTCATCGTCTTCGGCCTGATCATGATGATCAACCCGGCATATATGAGCGAGTTCTTTATCGACGATCGGCTCATCATCGCCGGCATCGGTGGCCTTGTCTGGATGGGCATCGGCGTCTTCATCATGGCCAAGATGGTCAACTTCGAAATCTGATCGGCGGGAGCGAGAGACATTATGCCTGAAGCTGCCGGACCTACCGTTCTCGGTATCGACGTTATCTTGGTCGCGACCTTGCTCGCGGCAGTGGCGACGTTCGCCATATTGCTGGCGATCTATGCCGCGACCACGGTGCGCGATCCGATGGCCAAGCGCGTCAAGGCGCTCAACGCCCGGCGCGAACAGCTCAAGGCCGGCATCACCGCGCCTACCTCGCGGCGCCGCAAATCGCTGACGCAGAAGAACGAGACCACCGACAAAATGCGCTCGCTGCTGAGTTCGCTCAGCGCGCTCCAGGACGAGCAGCTTGAAAAGGCGCAGCAAAAGCTCGCCCAGGCCGGCATCCGTTCGAAGGACATGGCGGTCGCCGTTATTTTCGGCCGCATGGTGCTGCCGATCGCGATCGGCGGCGGCATGGCGCTCGCCGTCTACGGCTTCGGCTTCCTCGCCGAATGGACGCCGCTCAAGAAATTCGCGATCGTCGCCGGCTCGCTGCTGCTGAGCTACAAGGCGCCCGACCTGTTCGTGCAGAACAAGATCACCAAGCGCTCGAACGAGATCCGCAAGGGCCTGCCCGACGCGCTCGACCTGCTTGTCATTTGCGCCGAGGCCGGCCTCACCGTCGACGCGGCCTTTACCCGCGTCGCGCGCGAGCTTGGCTCGGCCTTTCCCGAGCTGGGCGACGAATTCGCGCTGACGGCGATCGAACTCGGCTTCCTGACCGAACGGCGTCAGGCCTTCGAGAACCTCGCCTATCGTGTCGATCTCGATTCGGTGCGCGGGGTGGTGACGACGATGATCCAGACCGAGAAATACGGTACGCCTCTCGCCAGTGCGCTGCGCGTCCTGTCGGCCGAATTCCGCAACGAACGGATGATGCGCGCCGAGGAAAAGGCCGCGCGCCTGCCCGCGATCATGACGATCCCGCTGATCCTCTTCATCCTGCCGACATTGTTCGTCGTGATCCTCGGCCCGGCAGCCTGTTCGATCAGCGACAATCTAGTCAACAACTAAGCCAAGAGCGCGTCGTTCCGTTCTAAAACGCAACGACGCGCTTCTTGAGTTTCACACAAAGACACTAAGGCACAAAGAGCGCTGTGCTTCAAAACTGTTTCCGCGCGAAGCGCGGTTTCCAATCGGCAATCGCTTGCTTTCTTTCACACAGCCTTTTCCTGAAGACACCCGCCTTCGTGTCTTTGCGTCTTTGTGTGAATCTCTACCCCGCCCGCTGCAACGCCGCCTGCGCCGCCGCGAGCCGGGCAATCGGCACGCGATAGGGCGAAGCGCTGACATAATCCAAACCGGTTTCTTCGCAGAACGCAATAGAAGCCGGATCGCCGCCATGTTCGCCGCAGATGCCGAGCTTGATATCGGGCCGGCTCGCCCTGCCGCGTTCGGCGGCGAGCGAGATCAGCTCGCCGACACCTTCGATATCGAGGCTGACGAACGGATCGCGCGCATAGATTCCCCGGTCGACATAGACGCCGAGGAAGCGCGCGGCATCGTCGCGTGAGACGCCGAGCGCGGTCTGCGTGAGATCGTTGGTGCCAAAGCTGAAAAACGCTGCTTCCTCGGCGATATCGCCGGCCCGCAAGGCGGCGCGCGGCAATTCGATCATCGTGCCGACGAGATAGTCGACGCGCCGGCCCTTCTCGCCGAATACAGTCTCCGCTGTCTCGTCGATCACCGTTTTCATCAGTTCGAGTTCGCGCTTCGTGGCGACGAGCGGCACCATCACTTCGGGAATCGGCGCCTCGCCGCTGGCCTCCGCGACATCGCACGCCGCCTCGAACACCGCACGCGCCTGCATTTCGTAAATCTCGGGATAGGTAACGCCGAGACGGCAGCCGCGATGACCAAGCATCGGATTGAACTCGTGGAGCTCGTTGACGCGCCGGCGCAGTGTCTCAGGCGACACACCCGACGCCTTTGCGACGTCTTCGACCTCATCCTCGCCATGCGGCAGGAACTCGTGGAGCGGCGGATCGAGCAGCCGGATCGTCACCGGCAGGCCGACCATGATCTCGAAAATCTCGGTAAAATCGGCGCGCTGTTCGGGGAGCAATTTGGCGAGCGCCGCGCGCCGCCCGGCTTCGTCTTCGGCGACAATCATCTGGCGCACCGCTGTAATCCGGTCGGCGTCGAAGAACATATGTTCGGTACGGCAGAGCCCAATGCCCTCGGCGCCGAATTCGCGCGCCGTGCGGCAATCATTGGGCGTTTCGGCATTGGTGCGAACCTTGAGCCGCCGCGTCTTGTCCGCCCACTCCATCAGCTTGCCGAAATCGCCGGCGAGTTCTGGCTTCACGGTCGCGACTTCGCCCGCCATCACCTCGCCGGTCGCGCCGTCGATGGTGATGACATCGCCTTCGGAGATAACCCGCCCCAGCGCGGTGAAGGTCTTCGTCTTGGCGTCGATCACGACGCCGCCCGCACCCGAAACGCAAGGCCGCCCCATGCCGCGCGCGACAACCGCCGCATGGCTCGTCATCCCGCCGCGCGCGGTGAGTATCCCCTTGGCGGCGTGCATGCCGTGAATATCCTCGGGGCTCGTTTCGACGCGCACCAATATGACATCGCGGCCATGTTCGGAGCGCTTCTCGGCGGTATCGGCATCGAACACAACGATGCCTGAGGCCGCGCCGGGCGATGCCGGCAAGCCCTTGGTCAGCACATCGCGCGCCGCATCGGGATCGAGCGTCGGGTGGAGCAATTGATCGAGCGCGGCGGGATCGACGCGGAGCACCGCCTCTTGCTCGCTGACCAGCCCCTCGTCCGCCATATCGACCGCGATCTTGAGCGCCGCCTTGGCGGTGCGCTTGCCCGATCGCGTCTGCAGCATCCATAATTTGCCGCGCTCGACGGTGAACTCGATATCCTGCATGTCGCGATAATGCGTCTCGAGCAAATCGAAGACCTTGGCGAGCTCGCCGAAGGTTTCGGGCATCGCCTCTTCCATCGATTCCGGCTTGGCGCTCGCCGCCGCGCGCGCGGCTTTGGTGAGATATTGCGGCGTGCGGATACCGGCGACGACATCCTCGCCTTGGGCATTTATGAGGAATTCGCCATAATAGGCGCGCTCGCCGGTCGATGGATCACGCGTGAACGCCACGCCGGTCGCGCTGTCTTCGCCCATATTGCCGAACACCATCGCCTGGACATTGACCGCGGTGCCCCAATCGCCGGGAATATCGTTGATGCGGCGATAGGTGTTGGCGCGATCCGACTGCCATGAGCCGAACACCGCGCCGACCGCGCCCCAGAGCTGCTCCTCGGCGTCCTGCGGAAAGGTCTCACCAAGTTCACGCCTTACGATCTCGCCATATGCGCCGCATAGCGCCTGCCAGTCATCGGCGGTCATCTCGGTATCGAGATAATAGCCCTTGTCTTCCTTGGCGATCTCGAGCGCTTCCTCGAACTCGCCATGATCGAGGCCGAGCACGACATCGCCATACATCTGGATGAAGCGGCGATAGCTGTCCCAAGCAAAACGCGGATCGCCCGATTTCTCCGCCAGCCCGGCGACGGTTTCGTCGTTGAGACCCAAGTTGAGGACGGTGTCCATCATCCCCGGCATCGACACCCGTGCGCCCGAACGCACCGAAACGAGCAGGGGATCGGCGGGATCGCCGAAGCGTTTGCCGGTTATCGCTTCGATATGCGCGATGCCATTCGCGACTTCCTCGCGCAGGCTGTCGGGGAATATCTCGCCCTCGTCATAATATCGCGTGCACATTTCGGTGCTGATCGTGAAGCCCGGCGGCACCGGCAGGCCGATCGACGCCATCTCGGCCAGGTTCGCACCCTTGCCGCCGAGGAGGTTTTTATCGCCCGATCCGCCCTCCGAATCGCCGCCGCCGAATTTGTAGACATATTGAGTCACGGCCGGCGTTCATCCGTCCAAAGGCCACACAAGTCACACACCCAAAGTGTGGAAAAACTCTTCGTGGAAAAGGCTGAGAAACGCATGACGGCTTCAGCCCTCGATTTTGGAGAAATCGGCAACACGATGGACAGCGTCCCGCACTTTTTCCAGCAGTGCAAGCCGTGCGGCGCGCTTGACGGGATCTTCGTCATTGACCGTGACGTTCTCGAAAAACGCATCGATCGGCTCGCGGAGCGAGGCTAGCGCCGCCATCGCTCCCTCGAAATCCTCGGCCTCGATCGCCGCCTCGACCTTGGGCTCGGCAGCATCGAGCGCCGTACGCAGCAGCGCCTCTTCGGGTTCGGGCTGGTATTCCAATTCCGTCATCCCAGCGGAAGCTGGGATCTCGTCCGGCTGCGCTCCATCATTGGAGATTCCAGCTTTCGCTGGAATGACGTCCTTTTCGGTCCCGTCCCACCCCTCCTTCTTCAGGATATTCGCCGCGCGCTTGTACCCGGCAAGCAGGTTCGCCCCGTCATAGCTGCCGAGAAAGGATTGCAGCGCTTTGACGCGGGCGAGCAACCGGACAAGATCGTCCTCGCCGCCGAGCGCGAAGACCGCGTCGATCAAATCATGGCGAACGCCGGCTTCGCGTTGCTGGACTTTGAGGCGGTCAGCGAAAAAATCGAGTAAATCATATGCGAATGAAGCATGACCTTCTCCGAATGGAGCTAGTTTAGAGTCTCTGAGGCCGAGCTCGTTATGCCCCACTCCGGTTTGAGGTTGCCAAAGGGACTTGAAGAAACCTTCCGAAATTTCGTCAGCTTGATCAAATGACGGCATTAAACTCAGCCGAAGCCGATTTTGGACGATTAGCCGAATTGTCGCGAGTGCCGCACGGCGAAGTGCGTAGGGGTCTTTGGAACCCGTCGGTCGCTCTTGAACCGCGAAAAATGCACACAGCGTATCCAATTTGTCTGCAAGCGATACCGCCACCGTCACCGGCATCGTCGGCACGTCATCCCCCTGCCCGACCGGCTTGTAGTGATCGCGGATCGCGCTGGCGATTTCATCGTCGAGGCCCTGCGCTTTCGCATAATAGCCGCCAACGATGCCCTGGAGATCGGCAAATTCGCCGACCATGCCGGTAACGAGATCGGCCTTGGCGAGGCGGGCGGCGGTTTCGGCTTTGCGCGCCAGTTCCTCTGCATCATCGTCATTCCCGCGCAGGCGGGAATCCAGGGCGGCGGGCGATGTCTCTTGCGGCCCTGGACTCCGGCTTTCGCGGGAGTGACGGGGGTTGGTAGCGGAGGAGAGACCTGAACCCCCGACAATTCCCTCTTCCACCAGCCACCGCGCCAGCTTCGCCACGCGCTCCACCTTGTCGGCCACCGTCCCGAGCTTTTCGTGGAAGACGATATCGCCAAGCTTCTTCGCATGTTCCTCGAGCGGCACCTTCTGGTCCTGCTCCCAGAAGAAGCGCGCGTCGGAGAGCCGGGCAGCGAGCACCTTTTCGTTGCCCGCGACAACCCCTGCGCCGCCATCCGCCGCTTCCAGGTTCGCGACGCAGATGAAATGCGGCGAGAGCGCGCCCGCCTTGTCCTTGACGGCGAAATATTTCTGGTGGCTGCGCATCGCGAGCATGATCGCCTCGGGCGCGACATCGAGGAACAGCGGATCGAATGCGCCGAGCAGCGGCACCGGCCATTCGGTCAGCCCGGCATTCTCCTCGACCAGCGCGGTATCCTGCACGCGCTCGAGCCCCGCCTCGGCGGCCAGTTCGTTGGCGCGCGCCCGGATCATCGTCTCGCGTTCCTTGTGATCGACGATGACATGGCAGGCGCGCAGTTTTTCCTGATAATCATCCGCGCCACCGATGGTGATGGACCCGTCATGATGGAAGCGATGGCCGACCGTATCATAGCCGGACTTAATGCCGTCGATCTCGCAGCGCACCAATTCTTCGCCGAAAATCGCGACGATGCCCTGCAACGGCCGCACCCAGCGCAGGCTCTCGGTCGTTTCGGATGCCGCGCCCCAGCGCATCGATTTCGGCCACGGGAAAGCGCGGATGATCGCGGGGATCGCCTTGCCGAGCACATCGACGGCCTTGCGGCCGGGGGTGTCGATGACGGCGAAGAGCGTGTCCTTGCCCTTCACTTGGCGGGTTTCGAGATCCCTGCGCTTGAGTCCGGTTGAACGAAGAAAGCCCTCGATCGCCTGGTCGGGCGCATCGGCCTTGGGCCCCTTGCGTTCTTCGCGGACGGCTTCGGTCTTGTCGGGAAGCCCGCGCGCGATCAGCGCGAGACGGCGCGGCGTGGAGTAGGTCGTCACGCTTTCGGCGGCGAGCCCCGCCTCGCCGATCTCGGCGATAAACAGCCGCTCGAGATCGGCCCGCGCCTTGGCCTGCATCCGCGCCGGGATTTCTTCGGAGAGGAGTTCGAGGAGAAAATCAGTCATGACGATCCTCACAGATCGTCATCCCAGCGAAAGCTGGGATCTCTTGCGGACAGGCAGCGCACATGCGGATGGAGATTCCAGCTTTCGCTGGAATGACGGCGGCTTGAACCATCACGCCGCCCACCCGTGCTTCGCCATATGCGCTTCGCATGCGCCGACCGCGAGATCGCGGACGCGGCCGATATACGCCTGGCGTTCGGCGACCGAGATTACGCCGCGCGCCTGGAGAAGGTTGAAGATATGGCTCGCCTTGATCGCCTGGTCATAGGCGGGCAGCGGGAGGTTGGAGTCGATGCAGGTCTTCGCCTCGGCCTGCGCATCCTTGAACCACTGGAACAGCGTCTCGGTGTTCGCGGTCTCGAAATTCCACTCGGAGAACTGTTTTTCGTTTTCGAGGAAGACCTCGCCGTAGCTTACGCCATCATCATTGAATGCCAGGTCGTAGACACTGTCGACGCCCTGGATATACATCGCCAGCCGCTCGAGCCCATAGGTCAACTCACCTGAGACGGGCTTGCAATCAAAGCCGCCAACCTGCTGAAAATAAGTGAATTGCGTGACTTCCATTCCGTCGCACCAGACCTCCCAGCCGAGCCCCCAAGCCCCCAATGTCGGGCTTTCCCAATCGTCCTCGACGAAGCGGATATCGTGTTTGAGCGGGTCGATGCCGATCGCGATCAGGCTGTCGAGATAGAGTTGCTGGATGTCGTGCGGGCTCGGCTTCAGGATCACCTGATACTGGTAATAATGCTGGAGCCGATTGGGGTTCTCGCCATAGCGGCCGTCGGTCGGGCGGCGGCACGGCTGGACATAGGCCGCCTTCCACGGATCGGGACCGAGCGCGCGCAGCGTCGTCGCCGGGTGGAAGGTGCCCGCCCCCACTTCCATGTCGTAGGGCTGCAGCACAGCGCAGCCCTTGGAGGCCCAGTAGGACTGGAGCCGCAGGATGATCTCCTGGAAGGAACGGGGAGCATCGGTCATCTGGGGGCCTCTCGCCGGGTCACGGATCGCGGGCCTGCTTACGGCGCGGCGCTCAGAGGGTCAATCATGGCGCCGCGGCGCAACAGGCCGGGCCCCTGCGGTGCTTTGGCA
>JABDLY010000078.1 GCA_013001755.1 Sphingomonadaceae bacterium | reverse complement strand
GCTAGAATAGCCGCCGCCCGTCCCTGATCACCGCGCTGGCGGCGTTGCGGCCCGGCTGGCCGGTTACTCCGCCGCCGGGATGCGCGCCCGATCCGCATAGATAGAGGTTTTTCACCGGCATCCGATGATCGGCCATGCCGAGCAGCGGCCGCATCGCCCAGAGCTGGTCGAGCGACATTCGACCATGGAAGATATCGCCGTCGATCAGCCCGAAGCGGCGCTCAAGATCGAGCGGCGAAAGCGCGAGCTGGCCGAGAATGCTGGCGCGAAAGCCTGGTGCGTGCGCTTCGACGGTATCGAGGATCGTATCGACCGCCGCATCGAGATCCGTATCCCAGTCGAGCGCAGGATCGAATTGCTGGCAGAACAGGCTGGCGACATGATTTCCGGCTGGCGCAAGGCTGTCGTCGAGCGTCGAGGGGATCAGCATTTCGACAATGGGGTGGTTCGACCAGCCATTGGCGCGGGCATCGGTGTATGCCCGGTCCATATAATCGAGGCTCGGCGCGATAATGATGCCGCTCGAAAGATGCGGCCCGGCCTCGGGCAGGCAGGTAAAGCGCGGCAATTCGGAGAGTGCAACGTTCATCCGCAAGGTGCCCGAACCGCTGGCATGGCCTTCGATACGGCGGCGTAGCGCGGGATCGAGCAGCTGTGCGTCGAGCATTTCGAGAAGCAGGCGCTTGGGATGGACGTTGCCGATCACGATATCGGCTGCGAGCGTTTCGCCTGCCGCCGTTTCGATGCCTGAGGCTTTCGCATCGCTGGTCAACACCGATGCCACCGGTTCGCCGGTCCGGATCGTCACGCCGGCTTCCTCGCACGCCGCCTTCATCGCCTGCGTGATCGATCCCATCCCGCCGATGGCGTGGCCCCAGGCGCCCTGTTTGCCGTTCACCTCGCCAAAGACATGGTGGAGCAGCACATAGGCCGAGCCCGGCGTGTCGGGACTGTGATACGCGCCGACCACGCTGTCGAAGCCGAGCGCGGCCTTGAGCGGATCGCTCTCGAAGAATCCGTCGAGAAATTCGCGTGCCGAGCGGGTGAACATGTCGATCGCATCGCGCTGCGCTTCGAGTGGCAATTTAAGCGCCGTGCGCGCCTGACCGATCGCGCGGAACAGATCGCCCGGCCTGCCGCCGGCATTGGGCGGGATCTGTCGCGTCAGATAGCGCAGCATATCGGCAACCGCGCCGATCCGCCGCTCATATTCGGGAAGCATCGCCGCATCGGCCTTCGAATATTTGGCGACCTCGTCCGCCGTTTTCCCGCCGCCCATGATGAGATAGTTCCTGTCGTCGAGCGGCAGGAAATTGTTCATGGGCCGCTCGACGATCCTGAGGCCGTGATCGTGCAGCTTCATGTCGGCAATGATCTCAGGATCGAGCAGGCCGACGGTGTAGCTCGCCGTCGAATTGCGAAAGCCCGGATGGAATTCCTCGGTCACCGCCGCGCCGCCGACGATATCGCGCGCCTCGAGGATAATTACCGCATAGCCTGCGCGCGCCAGATACCAGCCGCAGACAAGCCCGTTATGCCCGGCACCGATAATGATCGCACTGCGTTTCGCCATGATGTTCCTTAGGATGCGAAAGCCCAAATATTAACCGTCATTCCAGCGAAAGCTGGAATCTCTCTCCACTGATGAGCCGCGATGTTGTGGGAGATTCCAGCTTTCGCTGGGATGACAAAGCTCCAAACTCGGGCCGAAGACCGGGTTAGCCATCGGACAGAAACGGCGCTGCCACGTCCGCCGGCACACGCACCGGCCTACCTATCTCGCGGTCGATGATCGCCCAGGTCGTCTTGGCGCGGATTTTCGCCTTTCCGTCTTCGCCGGTAAATTCCATATAGCGGTTGAAGCGCGCGCCGACCGGACCTTCCTCGATCCAGGTCCGCCCGGTGACGGTTTCGCCTTCGCTTGCCGCGCGCAGATAACCGATCTCGTGGCGCGTCACGACCCAGATATAGCGGTCGATATGTGCAGGATCGGCGACCGCGCTCCAATGCGCGACGGCGAGATCCTGTATCCACTGGACCCAGACGGCGTTGTTCACATGGCCGAGTTCGTCGATATGCTCGGGTTGCGCGGTGACCTGATGCGTGAAGCTGTTCATCGCCGTTCCATACAGCGCCGCGCGCCGTTCCAAAACGGGATTTGCCAAACGGGATTTGCGCACCGCCCCGCCGCTGCTAGAACCCGCTGACCCGATCCTCCTGGAGTGTGCCATGCGTATCGTATCGAGCCTGTTAGCAATGTCCTTCGCCTTCGCCGCCACCGGGGCGGCTGCCGAACATCATGAGAATCCCGAGATGGAGAGCGCCATCACCTATCCAGACACTATGCGCGAAGAGCTGGTCGAAGAGCAGTTCGGGACGGATGTCCCCGATCCCTACCGCTGGCTCGAAAACGATGTCCGCAACGATCCGCGCGTGCGCGACTGGGTAACCGAGCAAAATGCGGTAACCGACGCCTATCTCGCCACCTTGCCGGGCCGCGAGGCGATCGAGGAGCGGCTGACCGAGCTGTGGAATTACGAACGCATCGGCGTGCCGCGTAAACGCGGCGAGCGTTATTTTTATACGCGCAACGATGGGCTGCAGAACCAGCCGGTGCTCGTCATGCGTCAGGGCATCGAGGGCGAAGAGGCGCTGCTGATCGATCCGAATACATGGTCGGACGACGATGCGACGGCGCTCGCGCAATGGGAGCCGTCTCCCGATGGCAGCCGCATCGCTTATGGCGTGCAGGACGGCGGCACCGATTGGCGGACGATCCGAGTGCTCGACATCGCCTCGGGCGAAACACTCGACGACACTGTCGAATGGGGCAAGTTCACAAATATCAGCTGGGCGAAAAACGGCACCGGCTTTTTCTATTCGCGCTTTCCCGAGCCGAGCGAGGAGGGCGAATTCCAGTCGTTAAATGCCGATCATTCGATCTATTTCCATGCCATCGGCACCGCGCAGTCTGAAGACCGCCTCGTCTATGCGACATCCGACCGGCCCGGCCTCAACCATTTCGCCGAGGTCACCGATGACGGCAAATGGCTCGTAATTTACTCATCGGAGGGCACCGACGATCGCTATGAGGTTAACATTGTCGACCTGGCATCGCCCGGCATGGAGCGCCGGACGATCATCCGCGGGCTCGACCATAATTGGGAGCTGGCGGGCTCGCGGGGCGATGTCTTCTACTTCGTCACCAATATGGACGCGCCGCGCGAACGCATCGTACGCATGGACGTATCGACCGAAAGCCGTGGAATCGCCGAAGTTGTTGCCGAAAGCGAGGCAACACTCGAAGATGCGTCGATCGTCGGCGATCGGCTGATCGCCAATTATCTCGTCGATGCGCGGAGCGAGGCGCGTCTGTTCGATCTTGATGGCAATCGCACCGGAACGGTCGAATTGCCGGGCATCGGCAGCGCTGGCGGTTTCGAAGGCGAACCCGGCTCAACCGAAACCTTCTATTTTTTCGAAAGCTTCGCAACGCCGGCCGCGATCCATCGCTTCGATAGCGCGAGCGGCGCTTCGACAGCCTTTGCCATACCCGAAGTCCGCTTCGATCCCGACAGTTACACCGTCACCCAGCGTTTCTATACGTCGCGCGACGGCACGCGGATTCCGATGTTCCTCGTCCACCGTGCCGATCTCGATATGAGCGAAAGCCATCCGACGCTGCTTTACGGTTATGGCGGGTTCAACATTTCGCTGACGCCTGATTTCAGCCCCGGCCGGCTGCAATGGATGGAAATGGGCGGTATCTTCGCGCTCGCCAATCTGCGCGGCGGAGGCGAATATGGCGCGGCGTGGCACGATGCCGGCCGCTTGCAGAACAAGCAGAACGTCTTCGACGATTTCATCGCGGCGGGCGAATATCTCGTCGCGCAAGGAATCAGCTCATCGGACCAGCTCGTCATCCAGGGCCGTTCGAACGGCGGGTTGCTCGTCGGCGCCGTCACCAACCAGCGCCCCGATCTGTTCGCCGCCGCGCTGCCCGCGGTCGGCGTGATGGACATGCTGCGCTTCGATCGCTTTACCGCGGGTCGCTATTGGGTCGACGATTATGGCCATCCCGATCGCGAGGAGGATTTCCGCACATTGTTCGGCTATTCGCCCTATCACAATATCATCGACACGCTCGATTATCCGGCTATCCTTGTGACGACCGCCGATACCGACGACCGCGTCGTACCCGGGCATAGTTTCAAATACACCGCCGCGCTCCAGCATGAGGATCTCGGGCCGCGGCCACGGTTGATCCGCATCGAAACCCGCGCCGGCCATGGCTCGGGACGGCCGACGAGCCAGCTGATCGCCGAATATGCCGATCTCTGGGCGTTTTCCGCGCATTGGACCGGATTGACGGTGCCGGCGGGCGAATAGCGCACTCCTTCCTCGAACGAGGCAATCGCTCCGTTTCTGATCGCTTCGCGCG
>JABDLY010000069.1 GCA_013001755.1 Sphingomonadaceae bacterium | reverse complement strand
CGCCAACACAGGAGCGGATGCGATGCACAGCTATCTTCAACATTATATCAATGGCCAATGGGTCGACAGCGAGGGCGGCCAACGCCACGAGGTCATCAACCCGGCGACCGAAGAGCCGTGCACCGAGATCACGCTCGGCAGCCAGGCCGATGTCGATGCCGCCGTCGCCGCTGCCAAGGCAGCCTCGGAAAGCTTTTCGCAGACCAGCGTCGAGGAGCGGATCGAGCTGCTCAATCGCATCGCCGAGGAATATCAGAAACGCATCCCCGACATGGCCGCGGTGATGGCCGACGAGATGGGTTGCCCGATCGCCATCGGCAATGCCGCGCAGGGCCCCGCCGGGCTCGGTCATATCGCCAAGGCCGCCGAAGTGCTCAAGGATTTCGAGTTCGAGGAAAATGTCGGCGGCGCGCGCGTTGTGCATGAACCGATCGGCGTCGTCGCGATGATCACGCCGTGGAACTGGCCGATGAACCAGATCACCGCCAAGGTCGCCCCTGCGTTGGCCGCGGGCAACACGATGGTGCTCAAACCGTCCGAAGAAACCCCCGGCACCGGCGCTATTATCGCCGAGATCATGGACGCGGCCGGCGTTCCACCGGGCGTATTCAACCTCGTCCAGGGCGACGGGCCCGGCGTCGGCACCGCGCTGACCAAACATGACGATGTCGACATGGTGAGCTTCACGGGCTCGACCCGCGCCGGCATCATGATCGCCAAGAACGCCGCCGATACGGTCAAGCGCGTCCATCAGGAGCTTGGCGGCAAGACGCCGAACATCATCCTCGAAGGCGCGAATATCGCCGAAGCGGTGCCGAACGGCCTGCAGGGCGTGATCATCAACTCGGGGCAAAGCTGTATTTCGCCGACGCGGATGCTCGTCCACGAATCGCAATATGACGAAGCCGTCGCGACCGCCAAGGGCGTGATGGAAAGCGTCGAAGTCGGCGATCCGACCGAGATGGGCCAGCATATCGGACCTGTCGTGAATGCCGCGCAGTACGAGAAGATCCAGGGCCTGATCCAGAAGGGCATCGACGAAGGCGGCAAGGTCGAAACCGGCGGCACGGGGCGTCCCGACGGCGTCAACCAGGGCTTCTATGTGAAGCCGACCGTGTTCTCGAACATCACCCCCGATATGACGATCGCACGCGAGGAAATTTTCGGTCCGGTCGTCACGGTCATCAAATACAAGGACGACGAGGAAGCGCTGTCGATCGCCAACGACACCGAATATGGCCTCTCGGCCTGTGTCTATGGTCCGGCCGAAGAAGCCGGCAAGTTCACCGGCAAGCTCAAGGCCGGGCTGATCGGCGTCAACAATTGGGGCCCGATCCCCGACGCGCCGTTCGGCGGTTACAAGCAATCGGGCAATGGCCGCGAATATGGCAAATACGGGATGCGCGAGTTCATGGAAGTGAAATCGATCATCGGCGAACCTGCCTAGCCGCGGGCGTCAACCGGAACGAAACAGGGCGGCGGGAGCGATCCTGCCGCCCTTTTCTTAGATAGAAATTCAAAAGCAGCGTCATTCCAGCGAAAGCTGGAATCTCTACCGGTTGGTCGGAATGGTTCGACCCTGCTGCACGAGATCCCAGCTTTCGCTGGGATGACGAACCATCTATTCTGGCACGCCTTCCTTCATCCGGGCTGCGGCCTTCTCCGCAACCTCCCAGCGCGCTTCTTCGATTCCCGCGAGCCGCGCCTTGAGCGCATCGACAATCTCGGGCGACTCGCGATCGGGATGGCCGCCATCGAAGGGCGGGTTCGGATCGTACTCGATACCGAGCTGGATCGTGCGGGCTATGGGTTCGCCGTAAATCTCCGCGACGAGCGAGAGCGCCATATCGATGCCCGCCGACACCCCTGCCCCGGTGATCCGGTTGCGGTCTATCACGACGCGCTCGCTGACCGGCTCGGCGCCGAATAGCCGCAGTTGCTCGATCCAGTGCCAATGGCTCGTCGCGCGATAGCCGGTGAGCAGCCCCGCCGCCGCCAGCACAAGCGAACCGGTGCAGACCGAGGTCACATATTTCGCGCCCTCGGCCTGCTGCCGCAACCAGCCGAGCACTTCGTCGTCGTCCATCAGCGTTGCCTGGCCGAAGCCGCCGGGCACGAACAGCAGATCGGCCTGCGGCGCATCGGCAAGGCTCGCGCTCGGCACGATCGTCAGCCCGTTGACGTCGCGCACCGGATCGGTGGTCTTCCAGACGAGATCGATCTTCGCGTCGGGCAGCGATGCGAACACTTCGAACGGCCCGGTAAAATCGAGCTGCGTCATATTGGGGTAGATCAGGATTACGATCTGCATCAGGCGTCTCCTTGGTCCGTATTCATGGTTCGAACTCGAGCGCCCCGCGCTCCTCAATAATCGATGCTGGCCTCGACGCCGGCGCTGGCGCGGCCGATCGTGCTGATGCTGGCGAGCAGCGAAAGCCAGCGGGTGAGCTGAAATTCGGTGGTCGTCGCCGAATAGCCTTGGCCATCGCTGATCACTTCGACATAGAGCCGCCGCGATACATAGAGCCCGCCGGCGACCGCCGTGCCGCGATCCTCGACCGGATCGGCCGGGACGATACGCAGCCGATCGAGACCGATGGCATCGCGCACCGCGTTGATCGGATTGAGCCCGCTGCCGCTTCCGCCTTGCAATGAAGCGACGGCAGCGGCGAGCTGTACGGCTTCGAAGGCCGAAAGGTTGGTGATCGAATCGCCGAACAGCAGCCGGCTCATCAGCTCGCTCTGCGGCAGCTGCGGATTGCTGGTGAAACCGATCTGCGGATCGCTGGCGACACCGGCGATCGTGATCGTCGCATCAAGATCGTCGAGATCGCCCTCGGCGACGATATCGAGCGAGGGATCGATCGGCGAATTGCGGTAAAAGTCGATCCGCCCGCGTTCGAGTTCGAACCGTTTCCCGGCGAAGGTATAGGCGCCGCGCACCAGATCCATCCGGCCGCCGATGCGGAAGTCGGAAAGCGCGCCGCTGACATCGAGACGGGCGGCCCATTCGCTGTCGAGCCCGAGCCCGCGGACGAGGAACTGGTTGTCGGCGTCGACATTCACCGCGATCTGCCATTCGATTGCCGGCGGCGGCGGCACGGGTTCGTCGAGCCGGGTGTTGATCTCGATGACGTTGAGTTGCGGAACCTGCACCGCGGGCGCGGCCTGGCCGAGCTGGAAGAGACCTTCGACGAGAACGAGATCGCCGGTGATACTGCCTTCGGGCAACACCCCTTCGGATTCGCCTATCGAACCGGGCGGCGTTTGCAGCAGGATCGTGAGCGGCCCGGTGACGCGCGCCGAGATGTCGTCGCGGCGCAGCAGCCAGGCCCGGTCGGCGAAGAGCTCGATATCCATGCCGAGACCGCCGGCAAGACCGAGATCGAAGATGGCGTTGCCCGTCAGCGTGCCGCCGCCGGGCGTCGTTCCGGTAAAGTCCGCCAATGTGAAGCGGGCGTCCTCGAACATCCCGAAGGTCGTGATGCCTTCGACCACGGTTCCGGTCAGCGCGCTTTCGAGCCGCGCGTTCTCGGTTTCGATCTGGCCTGAATAACCGGGCGCATCAAGCGTGCCGCTGGCATCGAGCCGGGCGAGCAGCGGCCCCGACAGGCTCAGCGTTTCGTTGCCGGTGAGCTGCCACAATGTTTCGGCCGGTCCGTTATAACGAACCTCGGCGAAGAGCGGCGCTTCGGCAATCTGGTCCCCGAAATTGCCCCGCCCCGAAAACGGGCTCAGGCGAAATTGCGCGCGCATGATCTCTTCGCCGTCGGTCTCCATGATAGCGCGCGCCGCCAGCTGCCGATCGACGATACGGCCATTGATCCCGAGATTGACCGGACGCGGGCGCAGCGCGAAGCCCTGACGCGTCAGGCTGCGGACGCGGATCGCGACATCGGCCTCTGGCACGGTCTCTCCGGCCGCTTGGCGATAGGCGATGGTGCCGGTGACATTGCCGCCGAAACCGGTCTCCGGATAGAAAATGTCGACTATGGAAAGCGGGATATTGTCGAGCGTCGCATTGGCCTGGGTAACGTCGCCGCCGAAGCGTCCCGACGCGGTCGCCCCGCCGCCGGCATAGGAGATCGTACTTTCCTCGAGAATCCATTCGGGTCCCTCACGCCGGACGATCACCGGGGTCAGCTCTATCGGGCGGTCTTCGAATTCACCCCCGCCGTTGACGGTGATCATCGACGGGGTGAAATCGGCATCGGCGGCGAACTCGAAATCGCGCCCGCGCGATCCCGCCACGCTCACCGTCGCATCGCCGCTGCCGCCGCGATAATCGACCGCCGCTGCGGCGCGCGCGATCGAAAGGCCTTCGCGGCGCAAGCCGATGACGTTCACGCTCGCGGTGATCTGCGGCTCGTCATAAAGGATCGCATCGAGATCGAGCATGCCCTGGCGGATCGTCGTCGCGACCTCGCCGCCGAGCCGCGCTTCCTCCGCCGCCATATCGACGCGCACGGCGAGCACGCCATCGACCGGCTCGATGACGATATCGCCGTCAAGGCCGCTGCCCGTCAGATCGAAATTGCCGACCATGCCGGCGTCGGCGAGCGTCAATTGACCGGTCGTCCGCGTATCGGCGACGAGCAGTTCGGCAACTTCTATCTGCACGGGCGCATTCGAGGGCAGTAATATGTTGCCGTTGGAGGTGAACGGTCCGGCCATCGAGCCGCCCTCCGCGCGATAGGCATAGCCGGCTGCGGTCGGATCGAGATTGACCGCGACATCTTCGAGGCCCGCGGCGGGGAGCGGATTGGCGAGATTGAGCGCGACCGCCGGGCGGCTCGCCGATCCTTCGGCGCGCACGCGGAAGGCGCCATATTGCGCGTTGGAGCCCGAGCCCTGGATTTCGATGCGGCCGGCGGGATCGAACATGCCGTTGCCGGCAAAGGTCAGCGAGGGCGCGCGAACGCGCAGATTATCGAAGCGCAATCGGCCGTCGGCGCCATAGACGATATCGAGATCGGCAACGGGTAGCCCGCCGGCCAAATTGCGGAACAAGGCATTGTCGACGCTGCGCCCGCGGGCCTGGGCGCGCCCGGCGACCACGAAACGCCCGCCCGGCGCCGGGCGCACATCGACGCGCGTGCGGATATCGAACACGCCGATGCCCGGCAGCACGAAGCGGTCGATATCGGCGCCGACGCCGACGACATATTCGCCCGTGGCAAGTTCGTAGACCACCGCGATTTCGCCGCGCGACCGATCCGAACGGAAAGCGATGTCGTCGGCAACGATCTGCTCGCCGGTGATCATCAGCGCGCCTTCGGCCCGCACGTTATAGAGTATCTCCTCGAACATTTGGGGCACGCCGGTGACCCGGCTGGCACGCGCTGTAAGCGGCAGGGTGAACGGCGTTTCGGACAGCCGCCCCTCGCCTTCGACGCGGAGATTTTCGAACGTCGTGGTCGCGACCGAGGCGCGCGGGCTGGTCAGCCGATAGCCAAAGCCGGCGCTGGCGAACGGACCGTCGAGCCGCAATTCGAGCCGAACATTTCGGCCGCTCAGATTGTCGGCGAGCGCTTCGGGCTGGCGCATCTCGATATTGGTGACGAGGCCATTGAACGCGCTGCGGCCGAGGTCGATGCCGCCGCGCCCTTCGATCAGCGCCGCCGCCGAGCGCACGGTAAAGCGCCCATCGAGCAACTGGTTCTCATAGGTCGCCGTCGCGCTGACGACGGTTTCGGGTGCGGTCAGGCGCCGGATGACGCCGGGATCGAACAGCGCCTGCGTTCGCGCCCTGCCGCCCAGAGTGTAAACGCCGTCCTCGGCGGTCAGATCGAGATCGACGACGCGCGCGTTGCCGCTGTCGACAAGCGCGCGCCCGTCCCACCGCGACCATGTCCCCTGCCCGGCGATGTCGATCGCCAGCGCGCGCTCGATCCCGGTCAACCCGGCGATGATCCCGTCTTCGGGTGCGAACAGCTCGACATCGATATCGAAGCGGTCGCCGTCGGGCTCGGCATCGACCACCAGCGCCAGCCGCTCGCCGCCGTCGAGCGACCGCGCGCGAAGATTGGCCTGCGCCCGCCCGCCGCGAATATCGATATCACCCGATAGCGAAGCGGAGCGACGCTCACCCGTTACCGCCTCCTCAAAACGTAACTGCGCAATATCGAGCTCGCCGACGTAGATGTCGAAGGCCGGCAAATAAGGCTGGTCCTCTTCTTCCGACGGGATCAATTCGGGCACGCGGTGAAGTATCGCGAGCTGCGACGACGCGCTCTCGATGCGCAGCCGGTTGTTGAAGATATAGGCGAAGGGCCGCCAGTCGACCTCTATCTCGGGCGCTTCGAAGAACAGCCCATCGGGATCGTAGAGCCGGAGGTCGGATATCGTCATGCTGCCATAAATCGACCCGTCGATCCGGCCGATCCGGATGCGCATGCCGTTGGCGGGCTCCATCGCCTCGATCTGGTCGATGATGAAGCGGCGGCCGGGCGGCGTGTCGATCGCGATCAGCGCGAGGATAGCCATCGCGACCAATCCGGCGGCACCGGAGATCGCCCAGCGTTTCCAGCCCCAGCGCTTTCGCGGCGGTGCCGCCTTGCTATCCTCGGCGCTTATCTCCCCGGGAACGGTGGCCATTTAAAAAGCCTGGCCAAGCGAAACATATACGGCGACAACGGGATCGCCGGGCTGCGGATTGAGCGGCGTGGCGAGATCGATGCGGATCGGGCCGAAGCTGCTGTAATAGCGCGCGCCGATGCCGGCGCCGAAACGCAGATCGCTGAAATCGGGATAGACGCCGTCATAGATCGCGCCGGCATCGATAAAGGGAACGATGCCGAATACGCCGAAACGGTAGCGCGCCTCGAGCGCGACCTCGAACAGGCTGCGTCCGCCGATCGGATCGTTATTGGCATCACGCGGGCCGATCCGCTGATAGCCATAGCCGCGCACCGAACCGCCGCCGCCGGCATAGAAGCGCCGCGACGGCGCTATATTCTGCGTGTTCGCGCCCGGCATCGAACCAAGCCGCACGCGCCCGGCGATCGTCGTCGATTCCATCAGCGGGAAATAGACGCTGCCATCGAGCTGGACCCGTCCATAAAAGAAGGTGCCATTCTGCAGCGACACTTCGGGCGAAACGAACGCGCCGAGCCGGAAGCCGGTTTCGGGATTGAGCAGGTTGTTGGTGCTGTCGAAATTGAGGCCGAGCGGCAGCGCGGCGATAAAGAAGGTATTGCGTCCGGTCTGCCCCGCCGGACCGACGACATCGCGCTCGTCCGAGGCTAGCAGTTCGGCACCGACCGACCAATACCAGCGCTTCTGCCAGACCTGGTTGGTGACGCGCTCGAAGCTTCCGGTGAAGCCCGCCGTGCGCGCATCGAACGCCGAACGGTTGATGTTGCTCGCGAAGAGCTGCGCGCTCAATATATGATCGCGCGCGAGGAAATTGCTGCGCCGATAGTTGACGCCAGCGAATTGCTCATCGGTACCGCCGACGCCGCGCACACCGAACGCGCCTTCGGGACCGATCAGGTTGCGATGTTCCCAGCTCAGCTCGACGCGCGCGCCTTCGCCCGTGCCGTAACCGAGTTCGCCGGCGACGGTGCGCGGCGGCGCCGCCTCCATCGCAACGGCAATATCGACCGTCGCATCGTCGCCCGGATCGACCGGCGTCAGATCGACGCGCGCGACAAGGCCGGTCTGGATAAGCGCCCGGCGAAGATCCTCGAGCATGTCGTCCGAATAAAGCTCGCCCTGTTCGAAGCGGGCGATAACCCCGACATGCTCTTCGTCGAATACTTCCTCGGCGCCTTCGGTCACGCTGATATTTCCGAAATCGCGCTCGCTGCCCGGCGAAACCGGCTGGGTCAGCCTGGCAATGCGATTGGCGTGATCGACGACGACCTCTTCCTCGCCGACCTCGGCAAAGGGATAGCCGCGATTGCCGAGCTCATCGGCAAGCTGCAACTGCGCCGCACCGACACTGGCGGCATCGACCGCATCTTCTTCCTCGACCGGAAATTGTTCGCGCAGTTCATCGGTTCGCTCGCCCGCAGCCGCCAGCCCCGGCAGGTCGACGCGCTCGAAACGGTAAAGCGGGCCGGGTTCGACCGCGAAGACGACGCGGATCGCCTCGCCCCCGGTTTCGCCTTCGAGGTCGACCGCGATCTGCGCATCATAATAGCCATGCGAGCGCAGCACCTGGCGGAGCAATTCACGGTCGGCATCGGCGCGGCGATCGATCTGCGCGACGACCGCCGGATCGTCGTCATTTTCCTCGAGCAGCGAGAGCGCCCCGAATTGCTGACGGATGATCCGTTCTTCCTCGACCTCATCAAGGCCTTGGATGACGGTGCTGTAACGCTGCTCGGCATCGATCGCGACATTGCCGGCCGCCTCGCCGACCACCGTATCGCCGACCTCCGACATGTCGGGCCATTCGACGCCGAAATTCGCGATCTCGCTCATCGGCGCGGCGGCGCCGAAGGCTTGGTTCGCGTCGAGTGGATCGAGCTCATTGGTGTTGAGCGACTGGACGTCCTCTGCGACGTCTTCGGCGACATCCTCGGCCGCATCGCTTTGCGATCGTTCGGCAGACGCGTTTATTTGGGCCGCAAGCGGCTGTGGCGCGACAAGCGCGCAGATAAGCACGAGCGAACCGAAATACGCCCGGTCCGGCCTTCGCAACCCGGTCATGATAAGAGTCTAGCCCGGTTCGCAGGGGGATTCTAGCTTAATTGCAAGTATTTGGGGATGCCGCGTGCCCGCAATGGGACAGGTTAATGAATCGATCCGCACGGCTCATCGCGCGCCAGTATCTCGACCAGCCGCTCGATCTGCCGCCAGCGGCAGAAATGGACGATATTTCCACGATTGCGACTTTCGGACGCGCGTACCGCCGCAGCAAGCGCCGCTTCGTCTCCATGTACCGACAGAAGTTCGGCGGCATCGGCCACGGCCTGGCTATCGGACAGATAGAAATGTTCGTGCATCGGTGCGCGGTTCCCTCAACTTCGAGTGTATTCGGTGAAGAGCAAGCCTTTACGCACAAAGCCTTACGCAAGCGCGCTTGAAACTGGTCAACACGGAGTAAACCATTGCCGTGGTGACAGACGGCCCGTGCAATGCCATAGCCGCGCCATGGCGAACGCGATAAAAAACAACGCCCTCGGCGGCGGCGTATTTCTCGCGCTGGGGGTGATTGGCGGGCTGCTTGCCGGCGGCCAGTTCGACGAACCGATTATCGGCTTGCTCGCGGGCCTGGCCATCGGCGCGGCGCTGGCGGCGCTGGTCTGGCTGATGCGGCGCTAGGGCGTTTGTTGATCAGGATTTTGCTGGCGCTCAACCGTAAGGTTGAGTGTGACAAAAAAGCGCAGCGATTTTCACCCAGCAAGATTCCGACCAACTAGGCCACACGCCGCCCGGTCCAGATTACCCGGCCGATCACGTCGACATCGTCGGGGCCGCAATCGGGCCAGTCGGGATAGCCGGCATTGTCGCTCTTGATCGTGAAGCGCCGGCTCGCCGGGTTGATCGCGATCCGCTTGACGATCAGCGCGTCGTCCTGGCGCAAAACATAGATGCCGTCGCGCAGCCGCTCGGCGCCGTCGTCGCGATTGACGAGAATCTCGTCGCCATCGGACAATGTCGGCTCCATTGAATCGCCATCGACGGCGATGATCGAGAGTTGCGCCGGATTGCCGCCCGCCAGTTTGCGGAGCCAGCGCGCCGGAAAAGCGATACGCGACAGCTCTTCCTCCTCACCCGTCAGTGCGCCGGGCCCGGCCGATGCGCCAACCGCATATTGGCTGATCGCAACGAGATCGCCGCCGAAATCGAACGACGAAACAGGTTTTTTCCTATTTTCCGGAGCGCCGAGCAGCGATTCATCGACTCCGAAATATTCAGCCAGCACGATGCGGTCCCGCTCGGCCAGCCGTTTCGGCGTGCCGCGTTTGATATATTGCTGAATATAAGCGCTATTCCGCCTCAATAGCCGCGACAGCGACGCATAGTCGTCGCCGCGCTCGCGGGCCAGCCGTTCGAGAACGGCGCGAGGATCATCTGCATCCATATTGGCACCATAACGATAGGATTTATCCTAGACAAGTAGGAAATTGGGTAGTGAATAGGAAAAACCCTATCAACCCGATTCGCTTTCAGGAGAGAAGCATGAAGAGCCTGCTGCTCGATATCAGCCAGTTTCTGCGCCGCAGCGGCATGTCCGCATCCGCCTTCGGCCGCGACGCCGTCAACGACCCGCGTTTTGTCCACGACCTGCGCAATGGCCGCCAATGCGGCGGGCGCGTCCGGCGCCGCGTCTATTCGTTCATCGATGCACGCGACCGCAATGCCGGGCAATGCGGTTAGGCGGCGGCCTCGCCCGGCTGGTGCGCCAGCTCTCCGATCGCGCCGGAGCGCAGCCGATTGTCGAGCAGTTGCGCTCGACGCCGTGGCACAGCATCACCTTTAGCGGCGCGCGGCATGATATCGTCTTGCGCTTTGCGGGGGACGAAGCGGCCGATCATGCCGCGGCGATGGCCGACGGGCTCGACTATGCCGAGTTCGATCTCGGCGCGCATATCCTCGCCGATATCGCCATCGCCCGACAAAGCACAGCCGATGACGGCAGCATCATCGTCACACTGGAAGCGCTGATATTGGAGAGCGATTAGGCGTACGCGTCAGGCGCGCTTGGCGGTAACCTTGTGGAGTGCATCGAGCGCTTCGCGCAATGCGCTGTCCGCCGTCTGGTCGACGGCTCCGGCGGCACTCGCCTGTTGCAGCTTCTGAAAGCGCGCGCGGCGGCGATCGAGCCCGGCTTCGAGACGGGCGATCAGGTCGCTCAACTCGGCATCGGATTCGATGGCTGGAGGTTGGGCGGCGGTGGGCTCTGCAACGGTCGAAGCAAGCGGTGCCTCGGTCTGGACTTCAGCGGCAATCGGCTCGTTATCTTGGTTGGCGGACACGGTCTCTTGCGGTTCTTCCACCGGCTTTTCATCGACGTGCTCGGAAGGTCGGCCGCGAAGAGGAATGGTGAAAATCGGTTCATCTTCGATTTCGGCTACCGCTTCCCCGGCGACGGACGCATCGACGGGCGCATCGACTGGCGAAACTTCCTCTGGCTCTTCAGCCGGAGCTTCGGCAGCAAAGTCCGGCATGACGGACTCTTCATATGCCGGGGAGTCGGCAACTTCGACAGGAGCCGATTCAGGCGTGTCGAATGTCGGCGGTTCGATATCGCCGCCAAAACCGGGCCAGGGGTCTTCGTCCACGGCAGCTTCTTCAACTTCGGCGATCTCCTCGGCTTCGGCGACATCCCCGGCTTCGGAAACCTCTTCGACCGCACCGACATCATCTTCATCTTCCATGGCGACATCGACAAGATCGAGCGGGGTGCCGAGATCGGCGCCCGCCATGATCGGCGCACGCGGCGGATGATCGGGATGCGCGTCGACGGTGCGGCGGCGGATCGGCGCATCTACAAGCGGCTCGTCTTCGAGATCGTAGATCGAAACCGGATCGCGCAGCGGCTGTCCGAATTTGCGGTCGGTAATGACCTTGAGCGCAATCCAGGCAACCGTCGTTACGATCAACGCGGCGATCAGCGCGAAGACGATACGGGCGCGCGCACCCAAAGGCGGCTCCGCAGCCGAAATCAGGCTCGGCAGCCCGGTCTCGACGATAAACGCCTCGAACCAGGGGTTGGGCGTCATCAGGATGAGCGCCGCGACGATCAGCCCCGATATCGCCGAGGCGACCGCCACTTTGGGCAGCTTTGCCGCGAATTCGGGGAGTTCGACGCCGTTTTTCAGCGCTTCGAGCTTCATATTCATATCTTAAACTGCCTTGCCCGTGAGCTTTTGGTAAACAGGGGCATAACGCGAAATGTTTGACGACCAGTTACGATCGCGTTCGACAAATTTGCGCGCGGTTTCACGGCGCTGCGCCCAAATTGTGCGGTTGGCGAGCAAATCGGCGAGCGAGGTCGCCATCGCTGCGGGGTCGTCGGGCGGGAAAAGCGTACCGGTAACCCCGTCCTCGATCAGCTCGCGATGCCCGCCGACATCGGATGCCGCGACCAGCCGCCGCTGCGCCATCGCCTCGAGCGGCTTCAACGGCGTGACCAGATCGGTCAGCCGCATCTTCTTGCGCGGATAGGCGAGGATATCGATCAGGCTGTAATAGCGTTCGACCTGGTCGTGCGGCACGCGGCCGGCAAGCAGGATATGATCGGCAACCGGCGAACGCCGCGCCTGTTCGGCCAGCGCCGCTTCCATCGGCCCGCCGCCGACCAGCAGCAGATGCGCCTTGGGCCGGACCGCGACGAGCCCGGGCATCGCGGCGATCAGATCGTCGAGCCCTTCATAGTCGTAAAAACTACCGATAAAGCCGACGACCTCTGCATCTTCGAGACCGAGCGAACGGGCGAGATCCTTGTCGGGCAGCGGCGGATTGCCGAACAGGCTCATGTCGACGCCGTTGGGCGAGACGAAAATCTTGTCTCCCGCAACACCGCGGCGGATCAGGTCCTGCCGCAGGCCATCGCAGATCACCGCGACGGCATCGGCCTGGTTCGCGGCATGGGTTTCGAGCATCCGCGTCAGCCAATATTTGGCCGTCGCCGTGCTTCCGGTGCCGTTGCCGACCGCGGCATCTTCCCAGAAGGCGCGTATTTCATAGACCATGGGTAGGCTGCGGCGCCGCGCGATACGCTGCGCGGCGAGCGCATTGAGCACCGGCGAATGGGCGTGAAGCTGATCGGGCTGCCAGTCCTCGACAACCTCGTCGATGCGCTCGGCAAGCGCGGCAATTTCCTGCCATTCGCGCAGCGGCGATTGCGCCGTTTTCGGTGCGCCGGTCCGGTAAAAGGTCAAGCCGTCGATCGTCTCGACATCGGGGCCGGGAGCGCTGTGGCGCGGGCTCGTCACGCCGGCGACGTCCCAACCGCGCGCAATCTGCGCTTTCAGGATAGCGCGCGTGCGGAAACTATAGCCGCTGTGGAGCGGCATCGAATGATCGAGAATGTGCAGGATCCGCATGGCCGGTATTTGCCATGAACTGCTTAACGAGCCGTTTAGCAGTGGCCGCTAAACGGGACAGTGAATTTTACGCCCGGAGGCCGCAAGACCGCCATGATCGATATGTTTTCGCTCGCGCTGAGCCATGCGCTGATGCTGCTTGCGGCATGGCGCCTGATGGCGCGTCCCGATCTCGATGACGACGATGCGGTTGGCGGGCTGCCCGATACGGACATGCTCGGCCGCCCGCGCGAGGGACCCAAGGCGGAGGACGGCGCCAATGCGTGATCTCGGCTTTGTCGGCTTTCTCGGCGCGCTCCTGCTGCTCGGGCTCAAGCGGCCTTTCATTTTCGTGCTCGGCTATATCTATATCGATATCGTCTCGCCGCAGCGGCTCTCCTACTATCTGCTCAACTCGATCCCGGTCTCGCTTGTCATGTTCGCGCTGGCGATCGTCGGCTGGGCGGCGACCGACCGGAAAACCGATATGCGGATCGCGCCGCGGCAGATCCTGCTGTTCATTTTCCTCTGCTACTGCGGGCTGACGACCTATTATCTCGCCGCCTTCCAGGTCGAGGCGTTCGACAAGTGGGATTGGGCCTGGAAGTCGATGATCTTCGCGATCTTCCTGCCACTGACTTTGCGCACCAAATTGCGGATCGAAATGGTGCTGATGTTCATGGCGCTCGCGCTCAGCGCGATCGTCATCGGCGCGGGGATGAAAACCGTCTTCGGCGGATCGGGCTATGGCAGCTTCGCGATGATGGTCGACGACAATAGCGGGCTTTACGAAGATTCGACGCTGACGACCGCCGCGATCATGATGATCCCGATCATATTGTGGTTCACCAAATTCGGCACCGTGTTCAAGCCCGACTGGAAAGTCTCGCTCTTCTGCTACGCAATTATATTCGCCTGCCTGCTGACGCCGATCGGGACGCAGGCGCGCACCGGCCTCGTCTGCATCGCCTTCCTCGCCATATTGATGCTGCGCGATGTAAAGCGAAAGGGCGTTTACATTGCCGGCGCGGCGGTGCTCGGCCTGGTCTCGCTGCCGCTGCTCCCATCGGCCTTTTCCGAACGCATGGGGACGATCGCCACATTCCAGGCCGACGAGAGCGCAAGCACGCGAATCGCGGTGTGGCGCTGGACTTTCGAATTCGTACAGGAGCATCCGCTGGGCGGCGGTTTCGACGCCTATCGCGAAAATGCCGTCGCCTATTATACGACCGAGCGCGTCGAGGGCAGCGCGACCAACGGCGTCAACCGCCGCTTCATTGTCGATCGCGGTCGCGCCTATCACAGCTCCTATTTCGAAGTGCTCGGTGAACAGGGCTGGATCGGCCTGGCATTATGGCTGCTGATACAGGGGATTGGGATCATTCGCATGGAAGCGATACGCCGGCGCTATCGCGGCGACAGGGCGCCCGAGGGGCAGCAATGGGTCGCGCCGTTGGCGACGGCCTTGCAACATTCGCAGCTTACCTATCTGCTCGGCATGTTGTTCGTCGGCCTTGCCTATCAGCCGATATTCCTGATGATCCTGTCGGTGCAGATGGGGCTCGACACCTATCTCACGCGTCTGCGCAAGGGCGACGGCTGGAAGCCGCTCAAAGAACAGGCAGAGCCACCGGGCGCACAACCATTGGCGCCCGGCGCCCAGATTTAGATCAAGGCGAGTGGCCTAAGCTGGTTGAGCAGCGGTCGCCTTCTCGATCAGACCGATAAAGGCGTCGGTGAACGCCGGAATGTCGTCGGGGTTGCGCGCCGTAACGATGTTGCCGTCGACGACCGCTTCTTCGTCGACCACCGTGCCGCCCGCATTGCGCAAATCGGTGCGCAACGACGGCCAGCTGGTAACCCGGCGCCCATCGACAAGTTCGGCCTCGATCAACAGCCACGGGGCATGGCAGATCGCGGCGATCGGCTTATCCTGTTCGGCAAAGGCGTTGATCAGTGCGATCGCCTCGTCGTTGATACGCAGGCTATCGGGATTGACTTGACCGCCAGGCAGAAGAAGCGCGTCATAATCTTCGGCCTTGGCCTGGCTGAGCACCATGTCCGGCGTCACCGTGCCTTGGGTCTTGCCGCCCGATTCGCCGGTGATCGGATCGCTGTCGGGCGAAGCGACATGCACCGTCGCGCCGCGCTCTTCGAGAATATCGCGCGGTCCGGTGAGCTCCGAATATTCGTAACCGTCGGTGGCGATAATCAGAATCTTGGCTTGGTCGATCTGTTTGGGCATGTCGCTATATCCTTTCGCAATGGGTTTATCTTTCGCATTAAAAACGATGCCGCGCGCCCATTGTTCCGGAACGTTCGGCGAAGCGTGGCGTTTGAACGCCGATGACGGAACTTGCCTATGTCGACGACGACCTCCCCGGGATCGCGCGAAAGCGGCGCGGGCGCGGCTGGAGCTATTACGACCCCGATGGCGATCTTATCACCGACGAAGAGGAGCGCGCGCGGCTCGACGCGATCGCCGTGCCTCCGGCATACAGGGACGTATGGATATGCCCGTCGCCCGACGGCCATATCCAGGCGACCGGCTATGACGAAAAGGGCCGCAAGCAATATCGCTATCACGAGGAATTCCGTGCGCGGCGCGAAGCGGCGAAATATGACGCTATCGCCGATTTCGGCCGCAAGCTGCCGCTGATCCGGGCCCGGGTCGCGAGCGATCTCGATGACAGCTCGGTCAGCCGCGAATCGGTTATCGCCGGTCTCGTCCGGCTGCTCGATCTCGGTAAGGTGCGAATCGGAAATGCGGATTATGCCAAGGAGAATGACAGCTTCGGCGCGACGACCTTGCGCGATCGTCATGCGCATTTCCCGGGCGGTCGGCTGCTGCTCGATTATCGTGCGAAATCGGGCAAGCAACGAAGTGTCGAGGTCGACGACAAGGAACTGGCGCGGCTCGTGCGCCGCTCGCGCGATATCACGGGACGCAAATTGTTCCAGTTTCTCGACGACGATGGCGAACGCCACCCGATCCACTCTTCCGATGTCAACGAATACATCCGTGAAGCGATGGGCGAGGAGTTCACCGCCAAATATTTTCGCACCTGGGGCGCGAGCGCGATAGCCTTTGCAACGCTTGCCGATGCTGGCGAAGAAACGATCACGCTAAAGGCGATGCTCGATCCGGTCGCCGAAACGCTCGGCAATACGCCGGCGATCAGCCGCAAGAGCTATGTCCATCCGGCGCTCGTCGAAATCGCCAAGGACGGCGCGCCCGATTATTTCGGGGGGTTGCAACTGCCCCGCAAGACCAAATATCTGTCGCGATACGAACGGGGGCTGATCGATTTTCTCGACACCCTTGGCGATTGAGCCGCCTTTTCCTTTTCACGCGAAGATTTAACGAGCCAATATGACCCAACAAAGCGCTGAAGCCGGGGCCATCGACGCGGCCCTGCCTGTTCTGTCGACCCGAGCATCGCTCGAAGGCCTGTGGGCCGACACCGTAGCCTGGTTCAACACGCAGGGCGCCGAAATCTCGATCGGGCTCGCAGTCGGGCTCGGCATCGTCATGCTTATGCTGCTCTTCCGCCGCTTCGGCGAGCGAATCTACAACCGCGATCCCAGCCTTGCGAACTGGACCTCGATCGTCGGCCGCACGATGGCCAAGACGCGGCTGTGGTTCATGGTCGGCGTCGGCCTGATGATGCTCAACGTCTATTCGGCAGCGCCCGTTCTGCTCGCGACGATCATCAATTTCCTCTTCACCGTGGCGCTCGTTTTCCAGATCGCGATCTGGGCGCGCGCGATCATCCTCGGCATCGTCGAGCATCGTACCGTGACCGGCAGCGGCGAAGATGTCGAGACGCTGGGCAGCGCGATCACCTTGATCCGTATCGCCGTCACGGTCGGCGTGTTCGCCATCGCGGCGCTGTTCGTGCTCGACAATCTCGGCTTCGACATTACCGGCCTCGTCGCCGGGCTCGGCGTCGGTGGTATCGCCATCGGCCTTGCCGCACAGGGCATATTCGAGGAGCTGTTCGCAGCGCTGTCGATCATCTTCGACAAGCCGTTCAAAAAGGGCGATTCGGTTCATTATGACAGCACCTGGGGTTCGGTCGAGACGATCGGACTCAAGACGACGCGTATCCGCTCGGTGACCGGCGAAGAGAAAATCATCTCCAACTCGAACCTGCTCGACAAGGAGATTTCGAACAATACAAGGCTGGCGCGCCGCCGATTCAAATTCGGTATCGGCGTGATCTATCAAACGCCCCCCGAGGCGGCCAACCGCATCCCCGAAATTCTCAAGGAAATCGTCGAGGGCTTCGACCATGGCTTCGTCCGCTCGGGCTTTGTCGGATTCGGCAATTCGAGCATCGATTTCGAACTCGAGTTCGACGTGCTGAACGCGGAATATGAGGTCGGCTACAAGGGCCGCCACGACGTCGGCATGGCGATTTTCAAGCGCTTCGCCGAAGAAGGCCTAGAATTCGCCTATCCGACGCAGACCACCTTCACCGCCGCGCCCGATGGCAAGATGATCATGCCCTATCCTCAAGGCGGCTGGAGCGGCAGCGAATGAAGCGTTTTGCTGACTAGCGGCGAAATCCCGCTCTCAGCGCCGGTTAATGCAGATCTTGTTATCGTTATTGCATGTTTAGGGGACAGCGGAACAAGGGCCGGAGCTGGCAATCGGCGATCGCGGTGATCGCCGTGCATCTGGCGCTCGGCTATGCGTTGCTCGTCGGTCTGACGGTCCAGTTTCTCGACGACGAGGCTGGCGGATCGCTGACGCTGGTCGATATTGCTTCGCCAGCCCCTCCGCCGCCCCGCGAAAGCCAAAGCGCTCCCGATCCGCTCGAAGAGGGCGGCGCGGCGCCGCCCGATCTGATGGCGCAGGCTTCACCCATAGTGGCGGCCCCGCCGGTGATACCGACGCCCTCGCCTCCCGCTCCGACGGTTCCCATTGACGATGCCGGGCCTGCACAGGGCGCGGCGCCAATACCCGGACCGGGAAGCGGTGCCGGCGGCGAGGGCAATGGCACGGGCCGCGGTGCGGGCGGCGGCGGCCCCGGCGGCGGCGCGCTGGTCAGCTATACGCGGCGGATAGCCGGCGATATCAGCCCGCGCGATTATCCGCGATCGGCGAGACGCGCGCGCGCGGAAGGTCTGGTCGGCACAACCGTCCATGTCGGTGCCGATGGCCGCGTGTCGCGCTGTATTATCACCAACAGCAGCGGCAATGCGGCGCTCGACGAGACAACCTGCCGACTGATCCGCGAGCGTTTTCGCTACGAACCGGCGCGCAACGCGCGCGGGCAGGCCGTCCCCGATGTGGTCGGCCGCGAACAGCGCTGGTGGCTGGGGCGCAGCTAGCGCCTACAGCATGACCGTACCAAGTCTAACCGCGGTCATTG
>JABDLY010000049.1 GCA_013001755.1 Sphingomonadaceae bacterium | reverse complement strand
TCGGCCACTTTGCGTAGCGCGCAGCGTACATCGGCCCCGCCTTGGCCGGAGGCTGGTTCAGACACGAGGCCAGAAATGAGGAGAGCGCAGCCATGAGCATGACCGTTACCCGAAAATTCCGTTCGGTCGCCTGGGCTGCCACCGTCGCCTCGGCAGCGCTTGGCTGTTACCTGATATCCTATCGCGTGTCGGCCGAGCGCAATGCGCTGGAGGATGTCGAGCAGGAAATAGCTCAGGCGCGAGACGATATTTTGTCGCTCAACACCGAGTTTCAGACGCGCAGCCGGATGAGCCAGCTCGAACGCTGGAACCGCAATGAGCTCGCGCTCACTGCCCCGGGCGCCGGTCAATATGTCGAGGGGACCGCAGAGCTGGCGAGCCTGCTTGGCCGCGATATGCCCGAAAGCGTACCCGATATCCGGCGTGCTTCGGCCGAAATCGACGATGAAAACGAAAATGCGATCGATGAGGATGTCTTCGAAGCGCCCGATCCCGATGGCCTCGATGTCCCACGCGTCCAGCAGGCTTCCTACACCGTTCCCGATCGCCAAACGGTTCGGCGGCGGGCCGAACGCATTGCATTGCTCGACGATCAATTGATCGGCGACATCGCCAGCCAAGCCGCGGAGGAGGACAGCGAAGACCGATGAGCCGGCTCGTCGCCAAGCCAACCGCTACCAACAAGGTAGGCCTGCGGCAGCAAATGTACGCACTCGTCCAGCAGCGGCTGATGATCGTCATGCTGTTGCTGCTTTTCGGTGTCGTTGCCGTGTCGGTGCGGATCGGCTGGCTCTCGGTGATGGCGGGCGGCGAAGCCCATGCGGCAAGCGGCTCCGGCGACCTGTCGCCGCGCGCCGATATCGTCGATCGCAACGGCGTGACTCTCGCCCGGACGATCGATGCCTGGTCGATCGCCGTTCATCCCGACCGGTTGCTAAGCAATCCTCAGGAGCTTGCGCCGCGGCTCCACACTTTGATGCCCGAGCGCAGCGAAGCCGAATATCTCGAAATCCTGACATCGGGCCGCACCTTCTCTTATCTGCGCCGCCGCGCGCTGCCCGAACTCGTCGCCGAGGTGAACGCGCTCGGCGAACCGGCGATGGAATATCTGCGCGAGCCCGAGCGGCTCTATCCGCAGACCAATCTCGCCGCGCATATTCTCGGCTGGGTCAATCTCGATGGCGAAGGCGTTACCGGGATGGAGGCCGTGCTCGAAGACCAGTTGATGGATCCGGGCCACCGCAGCGAGCCCGTCGCGCTGTCGATAGACAGCCGGGTGCAGGCCGCCGTGCAGAGCGAATTGGCGGCCGCGATGCGCCGATTCAACGCGATCGGCGCTGCCGGAATCGTCCTCGATGCGCATACCGGCGAGTTGCTCGCCTTGACCTCGCTCCCGAATTTCAATCCCAATGCCGCCAACCGCGCCAGCGACCGCGCACGCTTCAACCAGGCGACGATGGGCTTCTTCGAGCTGGGCTCGACCTTCAAGCCGATTACCGTCGCAGCCGCCATCGATGCGGGCGTCGTCGAGGATCTCTCGTTCCGCCGCGATGCGATCGAACCGATCCAGGTCGGCCGGTTCACGATCCGCGACGATCATCCGCAGCGGCGCTTCCTCAACGTTCCCGAGACACTCGTCTACTCCTCGAACATCGTTACCGCGCGTATCGCCGATCATCTCGGTGCCGAACGGATGCAGGCAGTGTTCCGCGATTTGCACTTCGACGATCCGATCGACTTCGAACTGCCGGTGCGCGGCCGCCCGATCTGGCCCGAATATTGGGCGCGGTCGACGGTGATGACGGCAGGCTATGGCCATGGCATCGCGGTTTCGCCGCTCCATCTCGCCAATGCCTATGCGACACTCGTCAATGGCGGTCTCCATCGCCCGCTGACCCTGATGCGCTTGTCGCCCGAGGATGTGCCCGAGGGTGAGCGTGTGTTCCGCGAGGAGACGAGCTACGAAATGCGTCGGCTGCTCAGGCTGATCGTACAGGAAGGAACCGGGCGCAATGCCGATGCCGAAGGGTTCCGTGTCGGAGGAAAGACCGGCACCGCGGAGAAGGCCTATGCAGGCGGCTATCGCGAGCACGCGCTGGTTTCGACCTTCGCTGCGGCTTTTCCGATGGACGATCCGCAATTTGTCGTGCTGATCATGCTTGACGAACCGACCGGCGATGCCGGGACAGGTGGCGCGGCGACAGCGGGCTGGACGGCAGCGCCCGTGGTCGCGCGTGTCGTCTCGCGCATCGGGCCGCTGCTCGGCGTGATCCCGAGCGAGACGCGCGATATCGACACCGCCGGTCTGCGTGCGATGCTGTGGCGCCCGCGGGGTGAGTCGTGAGGCTCGGCGCGCTGACCGGCGGCGACGACGGGCCGGTTGTCACAGGATTTGCCATCGATCACCGCAAAGTGGCGCCGGGCACGGTGTTCGGCGCGTTCCGCGGTGCGCGCTTCAATGGCGAGGATTTCATTCCCGACGCCGTGAAAGCCGGGGCGGTCGCGGTTGTCGCGCGGCCCGAAGCGCCTGTCGAAGGGGCCGAGCGGATCGAAGACGAGGAACCGCGCCGCGCCTTTGCCGGGTTGGCGGCCAAATTCTTCGCCCCATTCCCCGAAAACTGCGTCGCGGTTACCGGCACAAACGGCAAGACCTCGACGGTCGAACTGACGCGGCAGCTCTGGCGGATGGCGGGGCATCATGCCGCCTCGATCGGCACGCTCGGCGTCACGACGGCGAGCGATCAGGTCAAAACGGGTCTGACGACGCCCGACATCGTCACCTTTCTTTCGAATGCGGCGGGGCTCAAGCGCGAAGGCGTCACCCATCTCGCCTTCGAGGCGTCGAGCCACGGGCTGTCGCAATATCGCACCGAAGGGCTGCCGGTCGCGGCGGCCGCGTTCACCAATTTGAGCCGCGATCATCTCGATTATCACGGCACGATGGAGGCCTATCTTTCAGCGAAATTGCGGTTGTTCGGCGAGGTCGTCAGCGCCGACGGCATTGCGGTCATCTGGGCCGACGACGATGCCAGCGAACAGGTTTTCGAACAGGTCCGGGAGCGGGAACTCCGGGCGCTGTCGGTGGGCGTACGGGGGGAGGCCATCAGGCTGGTTTCGCGTACGCCCACCAATCTTGGCCAGACGCTCGAGGTCGAGGCCAATGGCAGGAGTTTCACTATCCAATTGCCGCTGATCGGCGCCTATCAGGCGAACAACGCGCTGGTTGCGGCGGGACTGGTCTGGGCAACCGGCGACGATCTGGGTGAAACATTGGGCAATCTCGCACGCGTCCAGCCGGTGCGCGGGCGGCTTGAGCGCGCGGTCATCACCCGAGCCGGCGCGCCAGTCTATGTCGATTATGCGCATACGCCCGACGCGCTCGAAGCGGCGATAGAGGCGCTGCGCTGGCATGCCTCGGGCCGTCTCATCACCGTTTTCGGCGCGGGCGGCGATCGCGACGGCGGCAAGCGCCCGTTAATGGGCGAAGTGGCATCGCGGCTATCGGATCATGTGATCGTCACCGACGACAATCCGCGCAGCGAGGAGCCGGCGGCTATCCGCAAGGCGATAATCGAAGGCGCAGCGGGTGCGACCGAAGTCGCCGGGCGGCGCGAAGCGATCGCGGCGGCGATCGGCGAGGCGCGAGCCGAGGATATCGTTCTGCTGGCGGGCAAGGGCCATGAGCAGGGACAGGAAATCGGCGATCGCATCCTGCCTTTCGATGACGTGACCGTGGCGCGGGAGTGTGCGGCATGACAACATTGTGGAGCAGCGGCGAAATCGCCGAAGCGGTCGGCGGCACGGCGCATGGCGATTTTCACGTGAGCGGCGTCGCTTTCGACAGCCGCGAAGTCGGGCCCGGCGATCTGTTTATCGCGATGAAGGGCGAGGAGACCGACGGACACCGCTTTCTTGATGGCGCATTCGAGAATGGTGCGTCGGGCGCCATCACGTCCGAGCCCTGCGATCATCCGCATATCCGTGTCGAGGATTCGACCGAAGCGCTCAACGCATTGGGCCGCGCATCGCGGGCACGGACAACGGCGAAGATCATCGGCGTGACCGGTTCGGTCGGCAAGACGGGCACCAAGGAAGCACTTTACGAAGCGCTCGATCGCAGCGTTCCCGGCGGCGCGCATCGCTCGGTCAAAAGTTACAACAACCATACCGGCGTTCCGCTCAGCCTCGGGCGGATGCCTGCTTATTGCGATTATGGTATCTTCGAAATGGGGATGAACCATGCCGGCGAGCTCTCCAGACTGACCCGGCTCGTTCGTCCGCACGTTGCCGTCGTCACGGCGATCGCGCCGGCACATAGCGAATTTTTCGAAAGCGAAGCGGCCATAGCCGAGGCCAAGGGCGAGATTTTCGAAGGACTAGAGGCCGGCGGGACCGCTATTATTCCCTTCGACAGCCCGCATCGCCACCGACTGATCGATGCCGCCAAACCCCACGCTGCGACGATATGGACCTTCGGGTCTGGCGAAGGCGCCGATATCCGTGCGCGCGAAGTGTCGCGCGAACTGACCGGTACGATCGTCACCGCGCAGTTGCCCGATGGCGAGCTGACCTTCACGCTGAGCCCGCCCGGCGCGCATTGGGTGTCGAATGCGATGGCGATCCTCGCAGCGGTCGAGGCGGTTGGCGGCGATCTTGCCCAGGCCGGTCTTGCGCTTGCCGAGATGGCGGGCCTGCCGGGGCGGGGCGAACGCCGCGCGATCCCGCTCGAAGATGGCGAGGCGCTGCTGATCGACGAAAGCTACAACGCGAACCCGGCTTCGATGGCGGCAACGCTCAAGACGCTCGCCGAAGAACAAGCCGGACGCCGCATCGTTGTCCTTGGATCGATGAAAGAGCTGGGCGATCAATCGGACCAATTCCATGCCGATCTCGCAACGCCAATCCGCGAAGCCAATGTCGATTTCGCGATACTCGTCGGCGAAGAAATGGCGGTGTTGGCGGAGGTTCTTGGCAATGCAGTCGAACACGTGCATGTGCCCGGGCCTTCGGAAGCATTGGACAGTCTCGCCGGGCGGATCGCCGCCGGAGATGCCGTGCTCGTCAAGGGAAGCAACGCAATAGGCCTGGCCAGCCTCGTCGAGGAACTGACTGCCGGAAAGATCCCATGTTTGAACTGATCGCCAGCCAATTCAATTTCGAGGGACCTTTCAACCTCTTCCGCTATCTCAGTTTTCGAGCGGGCGGTGCGACAGCGACGGCTTTGCTGATCGGGCTTTTAATCGGCCCGCGCTTTATCGCCTTGTTGCGCACCAGACAGGGCAAAGGCCAGCCGATCCGTGAAGACGGGCCGATCACGCATCTCAAAAAAGCCGGTACGCCGACCATGGGCGGGTTGATGATCATGATCTCGCTCACGATTTCGCTATTGCTCTGGATGGATCTTTCGAACCGCTTCGTCTGGGCAGCGCTGTTCGTAACGCTCGGCTTCGGCGTCATCGGTTTCCTCGATGATTTCAGCAAGGTATCGAAAGGCAGCCACCGCGGCGTTCCGGGCAAGGTGCGGCTCCTCGCCGAGTTCGCGATCGCGGGTTTCGCCTGCTGGCTGGTGGTGCCGGTGATCGGCACCGATCTCTATCTGCCCTTTTTCAACGGCCCGGTCGCCGATATTTCCTACGCCTATTATATCTTCGCGATGCTCGTCATCGTCGGGGCGGGCAATGCGGTAAACCTCACCGACGGGCTCGATGGCCTTGCGACGATGCCGGTGATCATCGCCTCGGTCGCGTTCATGATGATCGTCTATCTCGTCGGCCGTGAGGATTATGCCACCTATCTCGGCATCCAATTCGTCGACGGGGCGGGCGATCTCGCGATCATCTGCGCGGCGATCGTCGGATCGGGGCTCGCCTTTCTCTGGTTCAATGCGCCGCCCGCCGCCGTTTTCATGGGCGATACCGGAAGCCTCGCGCTGGGCGGCGCGCTCGGCGCGATTGCTGTTTCTGTCCATCACGAGATCGTGCTCGGCATAATCGGCGGGCTGTTCGTGCTCGAAGCGTTGTCGGTAATCATCCAGGTGTTCTTCTTCAAGCGCACCGGCCGGCGCGTCTTCAAGATGGCGCCGATCCACCATCATTTCGAGCAGATGGGATGGTCCGAACCGACCATCGTCATCCGCTTCTGGATCATTTCCTTCGTGCTGGCGCTCGCCGGCCTTTCGACGTTGAAGCTCCGATGATCGCCAGCAAGGCCTTTGGCGGAAAACGCTACGCGGTTCTCGGGCTGGCCCGTTCCGGACAGTCGGTTGTGCGTTGTCTGTGGCGGTCGGGCGCCAGCGTTGTCGCCTGGGACGATCGCGAGGAAGCGCGGATGGCGATCGGCGATATGGCGGGGCTCGCCGATCCGATGGAAATCGATCTTTCGGACTTCGACGCGGTTGTCGTGTCACCCGGCGTGCCGCTCAACCGCCATCCGATCGCCGGGCGCGCCAGGGAGGCGGGCGTTCCGGTCATCGGCGATATCGAGCTGTTCGCGCAGGCGCGGCCCGAGCTGCCGCCGCACAAGGTGGTTGGCATCACCGGCACCAACGGCAAGTCGACGACCGCCGCGCTTATCCATCATATCATCAAAACAGCGGGAACTCCCGCGCTGCTCGGCGGCAATATCGGCGTGCCTGTGCTTGGAGAGGAACCGCTCGACGAGGGCGGCGTCTATGTCCTCGAACTTTCCTCTTTCCAGATCGATCTCACGCAAAGCCTCGATTGCGATGTCGCGATCCTGCTCAATATCACTCCCGACCATCTCGATCGCTATGACGGGTTCGAGGAGTATGCGCGCTCCAAGGCGCGGCTCTTTCAGATGCAATCGGACGATCGTGCCAAGATCATCGCCATCGACGATGTCGCGAGCCAGGCGATCGCCGCGACAGCCAAGGGAAAGGTGATCCAGGTTTCGGCCGGCGGCTGCATGGACCAGTCGGGCTGGCCTGCGCTCCAGGGTCCGCACAATGCGCAAAATGCCGTCGTCGCGATGCGCGCGGCGCGCGAGCTCGGTATGTCTGAAGAGGCGATCAGCCAAGGGTTGGCCAGTTTTCCCGGCCTGCCGCATCGGATGGAGCGCGTAGCCGACAGGAATGGCGTCCTCTACGTCAATGACAGCAAGGCGACGAACCCGACCTCGACCGCTCCTGCGCTTGCCGCCTTTCCCGCGATTCACTGGATCCTCGGCGGCCAGGCCAAAACCGAAAATCTCGATCCGTGCAAACCGCATTATGGCCATGTCCGCGCCGCCTATACGATCGGCGAAGCGGGCGAAATGTTCGCGAATTTGCTCGAACCGCATATGCCCGTGCGCAACTGCATCCGGCTGCGCGATGCGGTGAAACTGGCCTCCGACATCGCGATTCCGGGCGAGACTGTTTTGCTGTCGCCAGCCTGTGCTTCGTTCGATCAATATGATGATTTCGAAGCGCGCGGCGACGATTTTCGCGGGATAGTCGGGGGGCTTTTATGAACATGGAAACCGCGATCGCCAAACGACAGCGCCGCCAGTTCGGTGACTATGTCGCGCGTTCGAAAAAGGGACCGATCAGCGAATGGTTCTGGGAGATCGACCGCGTCCTGCTTCTGCTCGTGACGATCCTTATCTCGATCGGCCTGATTGCCGTCGCCGCCGCTTCGCCCGCCGCCGCCGATCGCTATTCGAACGAAATGCGCCAATATGGCGAACTCTATTATTTCTACCGCCAGCTGATGTGGCTGGCGATGGCCTTGCCGGCGATGCTGATCGTTTCGACGATGCCGAAGGAATTGGCAAAACGCTTCGCGCTGGGCGGCGCCGTCTGCTTTTTCATCCTGCTGCTTTTCGTGCCGTTTCTGGGAATCGAGAAGAACGGCGCGATGCGCTGGATCGGCTATGGGGCGGCAACGCTTCAGCCGTCGGAGTTTCTCAAGCCGTTTTTCTTCGTCGCCTGCGCCTGGCTGCTCTCGCTTCGGATCACGCAGGATCCGACGCTGCCGGTTGTCGCCGCGACGGCGATTTTGACTGGGGTGATCGGCTTGCTGCTGATGCGGCAGCCCGATTTCGGCCAGACCGTCATCTTCGGTTCGGTCTGGATCGTGATGCTGATGATCTCAGGCGTCTCGCACAAGATGCTCGGTTTGCTGAGCTTCGGCGCGATCAGCGGTTTCGCTGCGGCGTATCTATTTTATCCCGTTGCGACGACGCGGATAAACGCCTTTCTGTTCGCCGAGGGCGATACCTATCAGGTCGAAAACGCCATGCGCACGCTGACCAATGGCGGCGTTTTCGGCACCGGTCCCGGCGATGGCCAGATGAAATATGACCTGCCCGAACCGCATACCGATTATATCTTTTCGGTCATCGGTGAGGAGTTTGGCCTTATCGCCTGCCTCGCAGTCGTCCTGCTCTTCGCCGCCATCGTGGTGCGCGTGTTCGTCAAGCTGCTCCACGAAGAGAATGTTTTCTATATTCTGGCGGCGGCGGGTCTCGCGACGCAGTTCGCGGTCCAGGCGCTGATTAACATTGCGGTAAATCTCAACATGGCACCCTCGAAAGGGATGACGTTGCCCTTTATCTCCTATGGCGGATCGTCGCTGATCGCGCTGTCGATCGGCTTCGGGCTGCTGCTCGCCTTTACCCGGCGCAACCCGCATCTCGCCGCGCCCGACCGGAGGGCACCATGAGTGCACGCCACTTCGTTCTCGCCGCCGGCGGCACCGGCGGGCATATCATCCCGGCCTTCGCGCTGGCGACCGAGCTCAAACGGCGCGGCTATCATGTCGCGCTCGTCACCGATGAACGCGGCGCGAAGATTCCCGGCACGTTCGAGGGCGATGAAAAGCATATACTGCCCGCCGGACGGATCACGAAGAACCCGCTTGGCTGGTTCAGCGGCGCGCGCAATATCCTCGAAGGCCGCTCGATGGCGCGGCGGCTCTATGAGAGCTTCCGGCCCGAAGCGGTGATCGGCTTTGGCGGCTATCCCGCTTTCCCGGCGCTGCTCGCGGCGGCCAAGGATGGCATCCCGTGCGCGATTCACGAGCAGAATTCGGTACTTGGCCGCGTCAACCGGCTGCTCGCGGGACGCGTCGATGCAATCGCGACCTCGTATAAGCGCGTCGAGCGGCTGGCCGAGAAACACAGTTCCAAAGTCCGCCTCGTCGGCAATCCCGTTCGCGCCGAAGTGCTGGCGCTGCGCAGCCAGCCCTTTCCCGCGCTGACCGAAGACGGCATTTTCCGTGTGTTGGTGACGGGCGGCAGCCAGGGCGCCACGATTCTCTCCGATATAGTGCCCGACGGGCTGGCGTTGCTTCCGGTTTCGTTCCGCCGCCGGATGCAGGTTACCCAGCAATGCCGCGAGGCCGACATTAAACGCGTGCGCGACCGCTATGCCGAACTCGAAATCCCGGCCGATCTGGCGACCTATCTTCCCGACCTGCCCGAACGGCTCGGCTGGGCGCATATCGTCATCGCGCGCGCCGGCGCTTCGACGATCGCCGAGCTGACAGTGGCCGGCCGCCCGGCAATCCTTATCCCGCTGCCGATCGCGACCGACGACCATCAGATCTTCAATGCGCGCGAAATGGCGGCGAGCGGCGGCGCGCGCGTGATCAAACAGACCAACTTCACGCCGTCCGAACTCGCCAAGCAGATGCAGAAGCTCGGCCTCGAACCCGAGGCGCTGATGAACGCCGCCGGGCGCGCGCGCAGCGCAGGCTATCCCGATGCGACGCGCGATCTCGCCGATCTTGTCGAGCGGCTGGGGCGCGGCGGCGTCACTCCGGAACCCGTTGGCGCGGCCGCCCGCAATCCGCGCGCAGCTGCGGCAGGAGCCGCCTCATGAGAGGGTTCGGCACCGATATCGGCACGATCCACTTTATCGGCATTGGCGGTATCGGGATGTCGGGCATCGCCCGCGTCATGAATAATCTCGGCTATTCGGTGCAGGGATCGGACATCTCCGAGGGACCGACCGTAGAGGCGCTGCGGCAGCGCGGGATGACCGTCCATGTCGGGCACGATCCGGCCAATCTCGGCGATGCCGCTGTGGTCGTGATCTCGACCGCGATCGAGCGCGGCAATCCCGAGGTCGAGGCGGCGCTCGCGCGGCGTATACCGGTCGTCCGGCGCGGTGAAATGCTCGCCGAGCTGATGAAACTCAAGGCGACCGTCGCGGTGGCCGGAACGCATGGCAAGACGACGACGACGTCGCTCGTTGCCGCGATGCTCGATGCCGGCGATCTCGATCCGACGGTGATCAATGGCGGCGTCATCAATGCCTATAAATCCAATGCGCGTGTCGGCGCGGGCGAGTGGATGGTCGTCGAGGCCGATGAAAGCGACGGCAGCTTCCTCAGACTCGACGGCACGATTGCGATCATCACCAATATCGATCCCGAACATCTCGATCATTATGGTTCGTTCGACGCGGTCAAGGACGCCTATATAGAGTTTGTCGAGAATGTGCCTTTCTATGGCGCGGCCGTGCTGTGTCTTGATCATCCCGAAGTGCAGGCGATTATCCCGCGCGTCCGCGACCGGCGGATTGTAACCTATGGTTTCACAGCGCAGGCCGATGTCCAGGCGGACAATATCCGGCCCCATCCGGGCGGCAACACCTTCGATGTCACCGTCCGCAACCGCGACGGCGAAGCCCGCAAGATCGCCGATGTCGTGCTGCCGATGGTCGGGCGGCACAATGTCCAGAATGCGCTCGCCGCAATCGCCGCCGGGCTCGAGCTCGGTATCGACGATATCACGATCAAGAGCGGCTTTTCCGATTTCGGCGGCGTCGGGCGGCGCTTTACCAAGGCCGGCGAAGTCGCCGGGGTGCCTGTGATCGACGATTATGGCCACCACCCGGTGGAAATCAAAGCGGCGCTTTCGGCGGCGCGCGAGAGCAGCGAAGGCCGGGTTCACGCTGTCATACAACCGCACCGCTACACCCGGCTGAGCGATCTTCTCGAAGAATTCGAAAGCGCGTTCAACGACGCCGATGCGGTCTATGTGACGCCGGTTTATGCGGCGGGCGAAGAACCGATCGCGGGCATCGACGCCGACGTGCTTGTCGCGGGCCTGAAGGAGCGCGGTCATCGCGCGGCGCAGACGGTAATGAACGATACCGAACTCGCCGCGACGCTCGCGCGCGATATCGAGAGCGGCGATATCATCATCTGTCTTGGCGCGGGCGACATCACCAAATGGGCGGCAACGCTCGCCGACAAGATCGAGGCGGTGCGCGGATGATGGTCGAGATCGATACACTCACCGGCCTGCCGCCGTCGGCAGGCAGCATCAAGCGCGGCGGGAGCCTGGCCGATTTCATCTGGTTTCGCTGCGGCGGCCCGGCCGAATGGCTCGTGCGCCCGGCCGATATCGAGGATCTTTCGCACTTCCTCTCGCAGCTCGACCCCGAAGTCCCGGTGCTGCCGGTCGGTGTCGGATCGAATCTGATCGTCCGCGATGGCGGTGTGCGCGGTGTCGTGATCCGATTGCCCAAGAGCTTTGCGTCAGTGGCGGTAGAGCCCGACAACCGTGTACGTGCGGGCGGCGCGGCGATGGGGATCACCGTGGCGAGCAAGGCGCGCGATGCGGGCATCGCCGGTCTCGAATTCCTGCGCGGCATCCCGGGCACCACCGGCGGCGCGGTACGCATGAACGCCGGGGCGTACGGGCGCGAGGCCAAGGATATCCTGATCGAAGCAACATTGGTGCTGCGCGATGGCGCCGTCGAAACCTGGCCGCTCGAAAAATTCGAATATTCCTACCGGCATTCGGCGGTGCCCGAAGGCGCCATCGTCGTCGAAGCATTGTTCGAAGGTTCGCCCGGCGACCCTGCCAAGATCGGAGCGGAAATGGATCGGATCGCCGCCGAACGCGAAGCATCGCAGCCGCTGCGCTCACGCACCGGCGGATCGACTTTCAAGAACCCTGACGGCGGCAAGGCATGGCAGCTCGTCGACGAAGCCGGTTGCCGCGGCCTGCAGATCGGCGGTGCGCAGGTTTCGGAAAAACATACCAATTTCCTGCTCAACACCGGCGATGCGACATCGGCCGATATCGAGGAGTTGGGCGAAGAAGTACGCCGCCGCGTGCGCGAACATTCGGGCATTGAGCTGCAATGGGAAATCCAGCGCGTCGGAGATCCGGCATGACCGACAAGCTCCACATTGCCGTACTCATGGGCGGCTGGTCGGCCGAGCGCGAGGTCTCGCTGATGAGCGGCAACGATATCGCCGATGCGCTCGAAAGCCTCGGACACAAAGCCAGCCGCATCGATATGGATCGCAATATCGCGATGGTGCTGACCGAATTGCGCCCCGATGTCGTCTTCAACGCGCTTCATGGCAGCCCCGGTGAGGACGGCACTGTCCAGGGGATGCTCGATCTCATGCAGATCCCATACACCCATTCGGGGCTCGAAACCTCGGTGATTGCGATCGACAAGGAACTCACCAAGAAGGTGCTTGTCCCGCACGGCATTCCGATGCCCGATGGGCTGATCGTCGAAAGCGAGAACCTTTACGCCGCCGATCCGATGCCGCGGCCCTATGTGCTCAAGCCGGTCAATGAAGGCTCGTCG
>JABDLY010000043.1 GCA_013001755.1 Sphingomonadaceae bacterium | reverse complement strand
GCCACGATCCTACGGCCATCGCCGCGCGATTGGAGCGTAGGCACCGAACGTCATATTTGAGCGACTTTGTCTATGGCGGGATAGACGGAGCAATCACGACATTCGCAATTGTAGCCGGAGTGGTAGGGGCCGCGCTTCCGTCGAGCGTCATATTAATTCTGGGATTGGCAAACCTTCTCGCGGACGGGTTCTCCATGGCGGCAAGCAATTATAGCGGCACGAAGACAGTGACCGACAATATCGCCCGCCTTAGACAAATAGAGCAAAGGCATGTTGAGACGGATCCCGAGGGCGAAAGGGAAGAGGTCAGGCAAATACTCGAAAAGAAGGGCTTGAACGGAGACGCGCTTGAAAGCGGGGTTCGCTCGATTACGTCCGATCGGGAGGAGTGGATCGATTTCATGCTCGTCGAGGAATACGGCATGCCGACGGCTACGCCTGAACCGGGAAAAGCCGGGCTTGCCACATTCCTTGCGTTCGTGCTTTGCGGATCGGTCCCGTTGCTACCCTTCCTGATCGGCGCGACAAACCCGTTCGAAATTTCAGTCACAATGACCGGAATGGTGTTTTTCCTGATTGGCGCATCAAAGAGCCGATGGTCTACCGCGCCATGGTGGAGGTCAGGATTGGAGACCTTGCTGATCGGCGGAATCGCGGCTGGATTGGCCTATTTTGTGGGTAGTGTACTTGGTTCTCTTGGGACGTGATCGCGTGACCGAGAAAATCCGAGTCTAGGCCGCCATTATCTGTCTTTGAGACTAGAGCTGATGCCCGTCGCAAAGCGGATGCCATGAGTTTTCTCAGATTCGCAATGATCTCTCCCTGCAGGTTTCTGAAAAATAGGGAGTTTTATGCCGAGACCGGTTCGCTCGGGACTGCGTCACGCACCATTTTTGATCGTTCCTCTCCTCCTCGACAAGGACTTGGGCTTGCGGTTCGGCAATCGCTTTCGGCTTTTGAACACCACGCTCGCTATGCGGCGCGTACCGTATCGCGGCCTGCGGCTTTCGCCTCGTAAAGCAGGGCATCCGCGCGCGCGACTGCATCTTCCAGGGCTTCGCCTTCCATCCATCCGGTAACGCCGAACGAGGCAGTCATCATGAGGTCGTCGGGCCAATCCGAATCGCGGTAGTCGGCGAACGCGGCTCTAATGCGCTCCGCCATCGCGGCGATATCGTCGTCCGGCGCATGCGCGACGGCGGCAACGAATTCCTCGCCGCCCCAGCGCGCGATGCTTGTGCATCGATCGTCACCTATCGGGCTACCGATATCCAGCGCCCGCAACTCTTCTTCGAGCAGTTTCGCCGCGCATTTGAGTACCGCATCGCCCATCGTATGGCCAAACCGGTCATTGATCGATTTGAACCGGTCGAGATCGAGCGCAACAATGCAGATCCCCATGCCGTGCCGCTGATTACGCAGCGCGACTGCGGCAGGTTCGAAAGCACGGCGGTTAAGCAGACCGGTCAGGCTGTCATGCCGCGACAGATGGTCCGAATGCGCCAGCGCCGCCGCCAATTGCTGCGTCAGGAATCTGTTTTCGAGCTCGGTCCGGAGCATGGTGTGCGCCTGCATCCTGAGCCGTGTGACGATCCAGAGCAGTCCGGGAAGCGACAGCAGGAGGGCGATCACAACCGTTATTCCGAACGCATCATAGTGATAGAAAGTGATCGGAATCGATGTCGCGGCAAACCCGGCAAGCAAGGCCTGCGACAGGCCCGGCGCGCTGGCGGCAACCAGACAGGCCGCCGTGACCGTAACCAGCAGCACGACCGAGATCAGCGAGGGCGCACCACCTGTCGACATGATATCGACCGTGCCGATCACCATCAGGCCCCAAATCGCGCCCGACACCGTCTCGCAGGCGAGCCATATCGCGATCGGACGCTCTGCCGAGCGCCTGCAATCTATCGCCCGTTTGACGTGGCCGGATGTCGCCGCGGCCAGTGCCGCCGCCACGCACTGCGCCGCGAGCAAAACGTAGATGACGGTCCGGTTCGGCAACTCCCAGGCGACAAGACCGATCACCAGGAGCGGAATGAGCGTCGGCAAACGATTGAAGAATGGCGCGCCGATGGCGCGCGACAGGAGCTCGCGATCGATCTCCGTCGGCGAGATCGTCTGCGCCCGTCCAGGCTGGGCGCTTTCGAAAACGGCATGTGCCGACTGAAAATTCATAAATGCCGATCCGCGAGCTGGTCTCAATCGGCTAAGGCGTAGAATGATATCGTTAATTCAGACCTAAATATTGGCAGCCGTGTCGTCGACAATATATCCGCATTCAAGCCGGTAGCGCCGATCGGCGCCGGGAACGCTTTCGACCCGATGGGTGATCAGCAGTATCGACATGCGGTCGCGCATCGCGGCGAGGCGAGCGAGAATGGCAGCCTCCAAGGTCCGGTCGAGCGCGCTTGTCGCTTCGTCGAGGATCAGCAGGCGTGGGCGTTTCAGGAGCGCACGCGCGATGCAGATGCGCTGGCGTTCACCGCCCGACAGCGCCTGCCCGCGTTCGCCGACCCGGCTGTCCAGGCCATCGGGCAACTGGCGGACGAACTGCGCGGCCGATGCGTGTTCGAGCGCCGCCCACAGCGCCTCGTCGCTATCGTCGCGGCCTTCCCAGAGCAGGTTTTCGCGGATCGTCGTATCGAACAGAAACGGGTCTTGCGGCAGATAACCGATCTGCTCGCGCCAAGCGGCAAGCTGCTCCTCGCCGGCGAGTGGCGCGCCATCGACGCGCAATTCGCCCTGACGCGGCGCGATCAATCCGCAGACCAGATCGAGCAAAGTCGTCTTGCCTGCGCCCGACGCGCCGCTCAGCACGGCCAATTCGCCCGCGCCGACGGCCAGCGATGCGCCGCACAGGACATCTTCCTCCTGCCCTTCATGCCGGAAGTGGACACCGCACACCTCGAGCGACGCCGCCTCGTCGGCCCGGACCGCGTTGGCAGACGCCGGATCGGCGGCGCCTGCCGCATTCCGCTCGACGCCACGCGCCCCTTCACGCTCCCCCTCTTTCAGGGCCGCCAAAGTGTCGCGGAGCGAGCCGAAGGCCGGAAGCATGTTCGCCATCGCCTGGAGCGACTGGGTGATCTGCAGCAGCGGCCCGACCAGCCGCGCCAATATGACGAGCGTCACGGCGAGGACGGAGAGCGGCGCTTCGAGCACATAGAGCCCGGTGAGCAGCACGCCGCAGACCAGCACGCCGCAGATAAACTGAAACCAGCCGCTGGCCGCCGCTTGCGAAGAGGAAAAGGCGATGCTTTGCGCGCGCAGATCGTTTATCGCGGTCTCGAAACGATCGAGGAAACGCCGCTCGTTATTCCCGATTTTGGCGATCTTGAGACCGGTCATGAACTGGCCGAGCTGGTGGTGCATACCGCGCCCGGCGATCGTCATACGCTTGCCGAGCAGATCGGCGCGCGCGATCAGCGAGCGGCCGAACAATGCGGCAAGCGCGATCATTGCGGCGACGAGCAGTAGCAGCGGCGGTGAAATGACGAGGATGATCCCGAGCTGGACGATGATGATCGCCAGGCTTGCCACCGAGCGCAATATCCGGTCGGTGCCGACGGCGAGACGATTGACGTCGTTGGTCACCGCATGTTCGAGATCGGTGCGGGACATTGCCGAGATGGTCGGCCAACTCGCTTCGGCCATCGCGGCGAAGGTCGCTTTGCGCCAGCCATCGACGAAAGCGAGCGACAATGTGCGCAGCCGGACATCGCGCAGCCAGACGATATAGTTTCTGATGCCGAGCAGCAGGATGAAGACCGCGGTCAGCGCCGCCACGCGCTCGCCGGTCGTTTCAAGTCCGAGCGCGCTCATTGCGCCGATCAACGTGCGTGCCATATCCGAATCGACCGCGCCCGACAGCAGCGCGACAAGCGGGATGATCGTGAGGATGCCGAACCCTTCGACGATCGCCCCGGCAAGGACGAGCGCAACGCCCGACCAGGCGCGGCGTCCGGCAAAGTCGAGAAACGAGCGGGTATAGGCGTAAAAATGCGGCCACATGGCGCGTTCGCGATAGGTGGCGGGGCCGGTTCGCGCAACAATCGGCATGCACGGCAACGGGGCCGGGGCGGCGCTCAGTCGAGGTGGAGCTCGCGATAGGCGCCGCGATAATAGAGCAGCGGATCGGATTCGTCGTCGAAACGGACATCGACGACACGACCGACCATGATCAGATGATCGCCGCCGTCATATTCGGCGTATGTGCTGCATTCGAAGCTGGCGAGCGAACCTGTGATGATGGGCGCGCCTGTCGATCCGCTTTCCCAGATCGTATCGCGGAACCTGTCGGCAGCGGCCATCGCGAAAAGCTGTGCCAGTTCCTTCTGTTCCACATGCAGCACATTCACGGCAAAGGTTTCGGCGGCCTCGAACACCGGCAGGCTCTTCGACTGGCGGTTGAGGCACACGAGCAGCAATTCGGGATCGAGCGAGACCGAGGTGAAGCTGTTGGCGGTCAGTCCGACCGGCGCGCCGTCGGCATCCAATGTCGTCACGATCGTAACACCGGTGCCGAAACATCCGAGCGCATTGCGGAATCGGCGGTGATCGAATTCTGTCGGTTCGGGCATCGCCGCGCTTTACCCGCTAACGCCGCGGCGAGGCAATCATGTTGGGTGCAGCCTATCCGATTGACGTTTGCGTAAAGCAGCGCCTCGGCTATGCTGCCGTCGAAACGAAAATCGACTCGACGGAAGGATCGCATCATGGCCGACGCCTATATTATCGACGCATGCCGCACGCCGCGCGGCATTGGCAAAGTGGGCAAGGGCTCGCTCGCCGAAGAACATCCGCAGCATCTCGCCGCGACGGTGCTCAAGGCGATTGCCGAGCGCAACGATCTCGATACCGCCGATGTCGAAGATGTGATCTGGTCGACGAGCACGCAGAAGGGCAAGCAGGGCGGCGATATGGGCCGGATGGCGGCGCTCGACGCGGGCTATGACATCCGCACCAGCGGCACGACGCTCGATCGCTTTTGCGGCGGCGGCATCACCTCGGTGAACTTTGCCGCGGCGCAGGTGATGAGCGGGATGGAAGACCTTGTCGTCGCCGGCGGCACCGAAATGATGAGCTACACCGCGCAGCGTGGCCGCGAGGAAATGCAGGCCGGGCTCGGCGCGGCGATGATGGGATCGGACAATGAGCGGCTCCAAAAGGTCCACCCGCAATCGCACCAGGGCGTATGCGGCGATGCGATCGCCTCGATGGAAGGGATAAGCCGCGAAGCCGTCGACGCGCTCGGTCTTGAAAGCCAGAAGCGCGCCGCGCGCGCAATTGAAGAAGGCCGTTTCGACAAGAGCCTGATTCCTGTCGTCGATGACGAAGGCAAGGTGCTCCTCGATCACGAAGAATTCCCGCGGCCGCAAACTACGGCCGACGGGCTTGCCGCGCTCGAACCGAGCTTCGCCAAGATCGCCGATGTCCCGCTCAACGAAGACGGGTTGACCTTCCGCAAGCTGATCAACCAGAAATATCCCGATCTTCAAATCGAGCATGTCCATCATGCGGGCAACAGCTCGGGCGTCGTCGATGGCGCGGCTGCGGTGCTGTTGTCGTCGAAAGACTATGCCGATGCGCACGGCCTGACGCCGCGTGCGCGTGTCGTCGCGATGTGTAATATGGGCGACGATCCGACGCTGATGCTCAACGCGCCGGTGCCCGCGGCGAAAAAGGTGCTCGACCGTGCCGGGATGACCAAGGACGATATCGATCTGTGGGAGATCAACGAGGCATTCGCGGTGGTTTCGGAGAAATTCCAGCGCGATCTGGATCTCGACCGCGACACCGTCAACGTCAATGGCGGCGCGATTGCGCTCGGCCATCCGATAGGCGCGACGGGGTCGATCCTGATCGGTACGATGATCGACGAACTCGAACGGCAGGACAAGCAGTTCGGCCTTGTCACGATGTGCGCGGCGGGCGGAATGGCGCCGGCTATCATCCTCGAACGTGTCTAGGCCATCGACGGACATCATTGCCGAAATCTGCCGGATATGTCACGCCCTATGCCATAAAACATAAGATGGGAATCAGAGGATGCAGGAGCCGATCTCGACGACCAAGGCGGGCATCGACCAGGCGATAGCCAAGGCGATCCCGCCAGAAGGCGGCGCGGCGGTGCGCGTGCCCTTCTGGACCAAGCTCGCCTATGGCTTCGGCTCGGTTGCCTACGGCGTCAAGGATGGCGGGCTCAAATATTTCCTGCTGCTGTTTTATGCCCAGGTCGTCGGCGTCGATGCGCGGCTTGTCAGCTTCGCGGTGCTGATCGCGCTGATCGCCGATGCGTTCAGCGATCCGATCGTCGGCTATTGGTCGGATAATCTGCGATCGCGCTGGGGCCGGCGGCATCCTTTCATGTACGCCGCGGCGATCCCGATCACGCTGAGCTATTATTTCATCTGGAACCCTCCCGAAGGATGGAGCCAGGGCGCGCTCTTCTGGTATATCGTCACACTCGCGATCGTCATCCGCACCTTCATCACTTTTTTCGAAACCCCCAACGCCGCGCTCGCGCCCGAATTGACCGAGGATTATGACGAGCGCAGCTCGATATTGAGCTTCCGCTATTATTTCGGCTGGACCGGCGGCAACTCGATGTCGGTCATCATTTTCTTCTTTATCTTTCCGGCGTTCGCAACCGCCGCGATTCCCAACGGCCAGTTCAACGCCGACGCCTATGCCTTTTACGGCCTGGTTGCGTCGGGGCTGATCTTCACCGCGATCATGGTCTCTTCGCTCGGCACCCATTCGCGCATTCCGCATCTCAAGCCACCGCCGCTCAAGCGCAAGCTGACGCTTGGCAAGATCTTCCGCGAGATATTCGAAACCTGGTCGGGCCGTTCCTTCTATGCGCTGTTCGCCGCCTCGCTGATCGCCTATGTCGCGAGCGGGCTCGCCGCCGGCCTCGCCTTCTATTTCAGCACCTATTATTGGGGCCTGAGCGCGGTGCAGATCGGCGCGGTCACGGCGGGCGTCTTTATTTCGGCAGTCATCGGCGCATGGCTCGCCCCGATCGTCACGCGCAGGCTCGGCAAGAATCGCGGCGCGATCATCATCGGGCTGATCGCCTTTCTCGGGTCGCCGCTGCCGATTTTCCTGCGGCTGATAGACGTTCTGCCGCCCAATGAGTCGCCGTTCATCTTCTGGTTCGTGCTGATCACCAACACGATCGATGTCGGGCTGATCATCTGTTACCAGATCCTCGCCGCGTCGATGCTGTCCGACCTTGTCGAACAATCCGAACTCAAGACCGGACGGCGGTCCGAAGGGCTGTTCTTCGCCGCCGCGACTTTCATGCGCAAATGGGGCGAGGGCTTCGGCATCGTCATCGCCGGTTTCGTGATCGCCGGCGCCGGCCTCGCGACAGGCGCGGCACAGGGAGAAGTTCCCGAGGCCGCGCTCTGGCGGCTCGGCGCGGTCTATGTACCGACGATCCTCACACTCTGGATGAGCATGATCGGCTGTATCTCCTTCTACAAGCTCAACCGCGCGGGCCATGAAGAGAATTTGCGCCAGCTCGCCGAGAAACGTGCGGCCGCCTGACGCTTGACTTGCGAGACTATTGTCATTCTAACTGCCAATAGGAAGGGCGATGACCGAAACCGCAGACCAGCTGCTCGAACTGATGGGTGCGCCGGGATCGCCCTATACGCGCAAGATGATCGCCTATCTGCGCTACCGCCGGATTCGCTATGCGGTTCATTGGGGTACGGGGCAGAGAGCACCCGAAGGATATCCCGTTCCAAAGGTCAGGCTGCTGCCGACATTCTATTTTCCGGAGGGCGATAACGGTCTCGAAGCGGTCGTCGATTCGACGCCGATCATCCGGCGGCTAGAGCGCGAATATCCGGATCGCGCAACCATCCCGGTCGACCCCGTGCTGGCGTTTCTCGCCTATCTGATCGAGGATTATGCCGATGAATGGGGCACCAAGCAGATGTTCCATTATCGCTGGGCGCACCGGGCCGATGCCGAAAATGCCGGGCCGCTGCTCGCCTATTGGGCGAACCCGTCGATGGCCGAAGCGGAAATGGAGGCTTTGGCGGCCAATTTTGCACAGCGCCAGATCGACCGGCTCTATGTCGTCGGATCGAACGAGGTGACCGCAGCAACGATCGAGGCGAGCTATGAGCGGCTGCTCGCCATTCTCGACGGGCTCATCGAAGCGCAGGGCTATGTCCTTGGCGAGCGTCCGTCGTCAGCCGATTTCGCGCTCTACGGACAGCTCACGCAGCTCGTGCAGGTCGAACCGACATCGTCGGCGATCGCGGCGAAGAATGCGCCGCGCGTCCGCGCCTGGATCGATCGGATGGAAGATTTGTCGGGGCTGTCGGTCGACGAAAGCAATTGGCTCAATCGCGAAAGCGCAGGCGAAACGCTTGGCCCGCTACTCGCCGAAATCGGCCGGGTCTATGCTCCGTTCCTGCTCGCCAATGCGCAGGCGGCCATGTCGGGCGAGCAAGGCTTCGAGACCGAGATCGACGGAAGGGCATGGACGCAGCCGACCTTTCCCTATCAGGCGAAATGCCTGCACTGGATCAGGGAAGAGTTTGCCGCGCTGCCAGCCGATGATCAAAAGGCGGCAGCGGACATCCTGGCCGGAACCGGCTGCGAAGCACTGCCAGGATAGATACAATGTGGAAGAAAATCCTCCTCGGCCTGCTTGTCGTCATCGTCATTGGCGGCGGGCTGGCGTGGTTCAACCGGCAGGTGATCATTCTCTATGTCGTTGCCAATCGCGGCAAGGCCGAGGTCGCCGCGCACCGGCCGATCCAATGGGAAACAGGGCCCGAAGAAGCGGCCCAGTCGCCCAATGAACGCCCGCCCAATATCGTCTTCATCCTCGCCGACGATCTCGGCATCAACGATATCTCGACCTTTGGCGGCGGCCGCATCCCGACGCCCAATATCGACCGGCTCGCCGCCGAAGGGATGATCTTCAGCCAGGCCTATTCGGGCACGGCAAGCTGCGCGCCCAGCCGCGCGATGCTGATGACCGGCCGCTATCCGACGCGCACCGGTTTCGAATTCACGCCGACGCCCGACGGCATGGGGCGGATCGTCAACATGTTCTTCGATCCCGAACGCTCGGGTCTGCCGCCGTTGATCCAGAATGATATCGAAACCATGCCGAGCTTCGAGGAACAGGGCCTGCCGGGCAGCGAAGTCACGATTGCCGAAGTGCTCGGCGCGGCCGATTATCACACCGTCCATATCGGCAAATGGCATCTCGGCCGCGGAGCGGAATTCGGCGCCAATGCACAGGGCTTCAACGAGAGCTTGCTAATGGCGAGCGGCCTCTTCCTGCCCGAAGACGATCCCGATGTCGTCAATGCGCGGCTCGATTTCGATCCGATCGACCAGTTCCTCTGGGGGCGCATGCAATATGCCGCGCAATTCAACGATGGCGACTGGTTCGAGCCCGGCGGCTATCTGACCGATTGGTGGACCGACGAAGCGGTCAACGTCATCCGCGCCAACCGCAACCGGCCGTTCTTCCTCTACCTCGCCCATTGGGGCGTCCACACGCCGCTCCAGGCGACACGCGCGGACTATGACGCGGTCGGCGATATCGAGCCGCATCGCGAACGTGTTTACGCGGCGATGATCCGGTCGCTCGACCGCAGCGTCGGGCGGATCATGGATGAGCTCGAAGCACAGGGGCTGGCCGAGAACACGATCATCGTCTTTTCGAGCGACAATGGCGGGGCGGGTTATATCGGCATTCCCGACGTCAACGCCCCCTATCGCGGCTGGAAGCTGACATTCTTCGAGGGCGGCATTCGCGTGCCGATGTTCATCCGCTGGCCTGCGCGGATCGCGGCGGGCAGCGCCAATGATACGCCGGTCGCGCATATCGACCTGATGCCGACGCTGGCATCGGCGGCGGGCGCGGATTTGCCGGGCAATGTGCCGATCGATGGCGTCGATCTGCTCCCCGCCGCGCGCGGCGACGCGATAAGCCGGCCGAACGACGCGATTTTCTGGCAAAGCGGCTATTACCGCGTCGTCCGTCAGGGCGACTGGAAATTGCAGGTTAGCGACCGGCCTGACCGGAGCTGGCTTTACAATCTCGCGACCGATCCGACCGAGCAGAGAAATCTGGCCACCCATATGCCACGCCGGACAGCGGCGATGCGACGCTTGCTAGACCGGCACCGCGAGAGTGGACGCGCGCCGCTTTATCCGCACACGCTCGAAGCCCCGATCGCCGTCGATCGCAGCCTGGCCAGCCGCGTCGAAGCGGGCGACGAAGTGATGTACTGGCCGAATTGACCGGAAACGCGCCGGTCGTACGCGCTCAGAGCCCGGCAATAAGCCGGTCGACGGCATCGGCGATCACGGCCTCGGACTCGCCTGTCGATAGCCCCTGATCCTGGCGCAAGCGCCGCCAGGCCTGAAAGCCGGTGACCATTTCGAGCGCGGCGAACAGCCGCTTCCGGTCGCGGATTTTTTTCGGCAACAGGCTTTCCAGTCCCGCGCGTTCGATCGTCACGAAGCGGCGATAATCGTCCATTAGATAGTCGGACTGGAACCGCCTTATGCTCGCAGCAATCCGGATCGGCATGATGCGTTCATAGATTTCCGCCCGTCGCGCAATCAGTTCGCGCAGCTGCGCGCGCCAGCCGCGCGCCTCAAGCGGTTTGAGCGCCATCGGCAGGATCTCGTCTTCGATGATCGCCCCAATTTCGCGGTTGAGGCTCTCAATCTCTTCGAAATGCCGGAAAACCGTACGTAGGCTGACGCCAGCGCGATCGGCGACCTGCGCCGCGCTCGGATGCATCTCGCCGTCGCGGATGAGCCCGAGCAGCGCCTCTACGATACGCTGCCGGCTGCGCGCGCTGCGGCGGCGGCGCCCATCGGCGTTCTTCGCGTCCGGCGGATCATTATCGACGAGGCTGAGCTTCGGTTTGTTTCCCATCACCAAACCCTAGCGCAAGACCGAACGATATTCGATAGCATCGCTATTGGCGGGAAGGCTGATCAGCTCGCCATCCTCGGCCAGCCGGATCGGGCCGTCGAAGCAATCGCCCGCATCGCCAAGAAAATAGGCGTGGAGCAGCCGCGAAGGCAGCGGCGGAATGATGTGATAGAAAACCAGCGTCCCTGCCCCGGCCTCCTGCGCCGCGCGCGCGGCCTCTTCGGGCGAAGCGTGATAGCTTGGAATATCGCTGAGGATTTTCGCGACGACATCGGCATTGCGGCGCTCGGCGACGCGCCCCATCGTTCCGACCATCTCGGGATCGAGCGCCTCGTGAAACAGGATATCGACGCCCTCGGACACCGCGGCGAGATTGGAGTCATAGGCGGTGTCGCCGCTGATCGCGATCGAACGGCCACGATAGTCGATACGATAGCCGAACGGGCTTTCAACCGGATCGTGCGTCACCGAAAACACCGTGATCGTCACCCCGTCGCGGCGATAGACCACGGCGCTGCCGGCACCTGCGGGAAGGCGGATTTCACGCGGCGCAAAACCGTAACCTGCGGGATTGGCGACGCCGGTCCCGTGATGCGCGGTGCGATAGCTGCTGTCGATCCGGTAGGCGGCGTTGAAGCCTTGCGCAGTCTCCACCGTGCCCGGCGGGCCCCAGACGGGCAGCGGTCGATCGCGGCCGCCGCCGGCCCAGGCCTGGACCATCAATTCGCCCATTCCGTCGAAATGGTCCGAATGAATATGCGTCAGGAACAGACGTTCGGTGCGGGTCAGCGGAAACCCCATCCGGTTCGCGGTGCGCATGCTGCCCGAACCAGCGTCGAAAAGGAAAACATGTTCACCGGCGACGACACCGATACAGGGGCCCGCTCGATGATGATCGGCCATCGGCGATCCCGTGCCGCACATATAGACATGGAGTCCGTCTTCGAGTTCGGCCGCCGGATCGCGGCCGATGCGTTCGGCGATCCCTCTTTCGAACAGCGCCTCGCCTATCTGCCGCTGGAACATATAGAACCCCGCCACCGCCAGCAGCGCGACGATGACCAACCCCATCCCAATCCGTTTTGTCCAGCGTATCATCCAAGCAACGCCTTCGCCCAAGGCGATTCTTTAGCGAAATCAGGAATGACCGTTTCGATATTGAGCTGGCCCTTGAGCCCCGCCGTTCGGTGCACGGCGGCGGCCTGCCATTCGGGCGACATCGACATCCGCACCATATCGCCGCGCTCGGGATAGGTCGCGATCGCGACCTCGTCCCACAGCTCGTCCATCTTGCCGAGCGAGAGGAAGGTGACATCGGCCATAAACACGACGCGCCCGCCAAAATGCTCGATAATCCGGCTCACCGCATTGCCGTAAAGCATATAGGCGTCGCGGCCGGAGAGATCGGTCGCGCGGCCATCGTCATATTCGGCCTTGTCCTTGAACTTGAGCAAATTAATCATGAAGATTGGGCCGCCCGGCCCCGGCTCCATCATCTGCTTGATATGTTCCGGATCGCTCGGCTGGACCTGATTTTCAATCTGCATCGCACCCTTCCTCCCGAGGGCGGACAATATGTTTTGTCATTATTTATGTCAATTTATTGCCGCGTTGTCCGATCAGCGCAGTTCGAGCCGATCGGGTACCGATTGGCGCAGCTCGAATTTGAGCACTTTTCCCGTCGCATTGCGCGGCAGCGCGTCGATCGTCGTCATATGCGCGGGCTGCTTGAACTTGGCGAGCCGGCCTTCGCAATGTTGCGCGATATCGGAGAGCGTCAGTTCCTCGCCCTCCTTGACGGCGACGACGGCGCACCCCGTTTCGCCCCATTTGCTGTCGGGGACGCCAATCACGGCAACCTCTGAAATCGCGTCGATTTCATAGAGAATATTCTCGACCTCGGCCGGATAGACGTTCTCGCCGCCTGAAATATACATGTCCTTGACCCGGTCCTCGACGAAAACGAAACCATCCTCGTCGATCCGCCCGATATCGCCCGAGCGGAACCAGGGGCCGAAGCGCGAGGCTTCGTTGGCCTCGGGCCGGTTCCAGTAACCCGGCGTAATCTGCGGCCCGCCCATGCAGATCTCGCCGATCTCGCCGGTCGGCACCGCCTTGCCGTCTTCATCGAGGATCGCGATCGGTGCGTGACGAAACGCCTTGCCCGCCGAGCCGATCTTGTCGGGAATAGCCGATTCGTCGAGCAGGCAGACGCCGCCCGTCGTCTCGGTCATCCCGTAGACCTCCTGTATCGTCACCCCGCGCTCCTGCCACCATTTGACGAGCGGGCCGGGCACGGTCTCGGCGCCCGAGGCTGCGTTGCGGATGCGCGAAAAATCGGTGTCGGGCTGCGCTGGATGCGCCTTGAGCGCGTTCCACATCGCCGGCACCGCGAAGAGATGGGTGATGCCCATCGCGGGATCGTCGATCAGCTCGAGCACGGCGGTCGGATCGAAGGTACGCTGGATGATCGTCGTACCGCCGAAATAGGCGGTTGTCGTCGAAAAGGCGCAGAACCCGCCGATATGGAAAAGCGGCATCGGAGTCAGCGAGACCATGTCGAAATTGGAGCGGAAGCTCGGCGCGGCGTTGACCACGGCATAGAAGAAATTGCCATGACTCAGCGTCACCCCCTTGGGCAGCCCTGTGGTGCCCGAAGAATACATGATGCAGCTTAGATCATCGAGCGTGAGACCGGCCTGCTCATAGACTGGATCGGCTTCGGCGACGGCGCGCTCGAACGGCGTGTCGCCCCCTACCCCGTCCATCCCGATCCATTCGGCGACGTCTGTCTTCTCACGCACTTGGTTGCCGGTTTCGGCGAATTCGTCGTCGAGAATCGCGATCTTCGGCCGAGCGTCGCCGACGATGAAGGTCAGTTCTTTTGCCGTCAGCCGGAAATTGAGCGGCAGGTGGATCGCGCCGAGCCGCCAGCAGGCAAAGGCGATATCGAGCACATCAGTCGAGTTCATCGCCAGCAGCGCGACGCGGTCGCCCTGTTCGATCCCCTTGGCGCGCAGCATCCCGGCAACGCTGGCAACGCGCTCATGCCATTCGGCATAGGTCCGCCGCCGCCCGCTCGCCAGATCGACCGTCGCCAGCTTGCCGCCAAACGACGCCGCACTCGTCGCCACCCAATCGGCGCATTTGCCGATATCGCCATACTCGTTCGCCATGATCACTCTCCTGCACGCCGCCATCGCGATTTTTCTCGACTCACCGGTCGGCTTACGTAATCGTAAAGCAAGAATCGGCCGCGGAGTCGATCAGCAGACCGCGCAGGAAGGATCACGCCCATGATGAACTCTCCCATCTGCAAGATGCTCGATATCGAATTTCCACTGCTCGCCTTTTCGCATTGCCGCGATGTCGTCGCAGCGGTTTCGAAGGCCGGCGGAATGGGCGTGCTCGGCGCGGTCGGCCTGTCGCCGGCAAAGCTCGAGGAAGAACTGTCGTGGATCGACGCCAATGTCGGCGGCAAACCCTATGGCGTCGATCTTATCGTTCCCAACAAGATCGCCGATGAGGCCAAGGGCGAGGTCAGCGCCGAGGCACTGCGCAAGGCGATCCCCGAAGACCATGTCTCCTTCGCGCGCGACATGCTGGCCGCGCACGATGTCGATAGCGGCGATCTCTATAATTTCACGGGCGGCCCTGTGCGCCCGGGCCACACTATGCAGGCCGAAGGCGCGAAGGAATCGCTCGACGTCGCCTTTCGTCACCCGATCCGGCTGATCGCCAATGCGCTCGGCGTGCCGCCGCCCGTCATGCTCGAAATGGGGAAGGAACATGACGTGCCGGTTGCGGCTTTGGTCGGGGCGAAGGAACATGCGCTGCGCCAGGTCGAGGCCGGGGTCGATATCCTCGTCGTTGCCGGCGGCGAAGCGGGCGGTCATTGCGGCGATGTTTCGACGATCGTCCTCGTTCCCGAAGTCTGCCGCGCGCTCGACGCGATCGGATCGGACGTGCCCGTGCTGGCCGCCGGCGGCATCGTCACCGGCGAGCAGATGGCGGGCTGTATGGCGATGGGTGCGGCGGGTGCATGGTGCGGCTCGGTCTGGCTGACGACGCCCGAGGCCGAGACCAATCCGGTGGTCAAGGAGAAGATGCTGGCGGCGACCTCGCGCGACACCGTCCGGTCGAGAAGCCGGACGGGCAAGCACAGCCGCCAGTTGCGCTCGCCCTGGACCGATGCCTGGGAGCGCGAGGGCCCCGATCCGCTGCCGATGCCGTTCCAGTCGCTGATCGCCGAACCGGCGCTGCGCAAGGTCGACAAGCTTGCAGAGGGTGGCCACGAGGGCGCGCAGCAGCTCGCCACCTATTGGGTCGGCCAGGGCGTCGGGCTGATGAACGAGACAATGTCCGCCGGGCAGGTCGTCCAGCAATTCAAGGAAGATTTCATCGCCGCCTATGAACGGCTTTCGGGGAGTCTCGGGGAATAAGGCGAGCGGATAGAAAGATCGCGGCGGGGAAGTGATATGATGGAACAAGCGCAAGATTTTCTCGACGAGAGCGAGGCGCTGCACGGCCTTGTCGCGCCGCTCAGCGATATCGAGCTCAAGCGACCGACCGCGTTCAAGGGCTGGACGATCAACGATGTGATCGGTCACCTGCATGTCTGGAATCATGCGGCGGACCTGACGCTGACCGATGAGGCAGCCTTCGACGGCTTCATGGGCGAAGTGAGTGGGGCGGTGCGAGGCGGCACGCTCAACGCCTTCGAGAAACAATGGCTCGATGGATTGTCGGGAAGCGCACTCGTCGCGGCATGGCGCGGGCGTTTTTCGGAGGTTGCGGAAAATTACGGCAGTGCCGATCCCTCGGCGCGCGTCAAATGGGCGGGCCCCGATATGAGCGCGCGCTCGTCGATTACCGCGCGGCTGATGGAGACCTGGGCGCATGGCCAGGAAGTCTACGACGTGCTCGGCGTAACGCGCAAAAATACCGATCGCATCCGCAATATCGTTATCCTCGGCGTCAACACCTATGGCTGGACCTATAAAACACGCGGCGAGGACCCGCCCGGGCCGATGCCCTTCGTCACGCTAACCGCGCCGTCGGGCGCAACATGGGAATATGGCGACCGGCAGGGCGGCAATGTCATCGAAGGCGCGGCGGAGGAGTTTTGCCAGGTCGTCACCCAGACGCGCAATATCGCCGACACCGGTCTTGCCGTGCGGGGCGCGATTGCCGCCGATTGGATGGCCAAGGCGCAATGTTTCGCCGGGCCGCCCGAAGCCCCTCCGGCGCCGGGCACCCGAACGATCAACCGGATGAGCTAATCGACAGGAGAATATTGTGACTGCACCACATGGCGGGCCGCTGGCCGGCATCAGGATCGTCGAATTCGACGCCATCGGACCCGTTCCGCTCGCCGGGATGATCCTTTCGGATCTCGGTGCCGAAATCATTCGTATCGGCCGGCCGGGCAGCGCCGCGCGCGTCAATTCGTCGGGCAATGCCATATTGATGCGCGGGCGCAAGACGACCGAGCTCGATCTCAAGGACAAGGCGCAGCGCGATCAGGCGATGGAGCTGATCGCCGGGGCCGACGCCATGCTCGAAGGCCAGCGGCCCGGGGTCATGGAGCGGCTGGGCCTCGGCCCCGAAGACTGCCTCGCGCACAACCCGAAGCTCGTTTACGGCCGGATGACCGGCTGGGGACAGGATGGCCCGCTCTCGCAGACCGCCGGCCATGATATCGACTATATCGCGATAACCGGCGCGCTGGGTTCTATGGGCCGCAAGGATGCGCCGCCGCCGCCGCCGCTCAATCTGGTCGGAGATTATGGCGGCGGGACAATGTTCCTGATCATGGGCGTGCTGGCGGCGATCCTCTCGGCCAAGCAAACCGGCAAGGGGCAGGTTGTCGATGCGGCGATGACCGACGGTGCCTCGATCCTGATGAGCATGTTCTACGCCTTTCACGGCATCGGCATGTGGCAGGCCGAGCGCGAGGCGAATTTGCTCGACGGCGGAACGCCTTTCTATCGCTGCTACGAAACGTCGGACGGCCTCTATATGGCGGTCGGCTGTCTCGAGCCGCAATTCTTCGCGGCATTTCTCGACAAGCTCGATCTCGATCCGGAGGAGTTTCCGCAACAGGATCGCGGCATCTGGCCGAAAATGGTCGAGACCTTCGAGACGAAATTCGCGAGCCGGACGCGCGACGAATGGGCGGCGCATTTCGACGGCAGCGATGCCTGTGTCGCGCCGGTGCTCTCGATCGCCGAGGCGCCCGAACATCCGCACAATGCCGCGCGGCAGACCTTTGGCGAACATGGCGGCGTGACCCACCCGATGCCCGCGCCGCGCTTTTCCGAAACGCCGTCTGCTATCGGAGAGGACAGCGGGGCAATCGGTATCGACGATGCGATCGCAAGATGGTCACCCTAGCCATCATCCGTCATCCCAGCAAAAGCTGGGATCTCGTTCCGCAAGTACGTCGCCTGATTGACCGAGATTCCAGCTTACGCTGGAATGACGGCGTCCGTGAATTCAATCCTCGCGTTTGAACGTCAGTCCAGCCTTGGCTTCGAGCCGTTTCAACAACGGCTCGGCCATTGCCGCTGCAGGCGTGTAGATGCCGCCCGGGCCGCCGGGAATATCCTCCACAAGGCACAGCGCGCTCTCGGCGATCATCTTCGATGTCGAGCCATAGCCCGGGTCCTTGTCGCCGGTGACACCGACCCGCGTGCTCGCGCCTTCGCCATTTTCGGCGACGAAGAGCACATCGTAATAGCCGTTTTCGCGTTCTTCCTTCGTCGGTCCCTCGCCCGGTTTTGGTCCGCCATCCTCGCCAAACGGGTTTGAGCTCGCGACGCCCTTGGCGACAGCTTCGCCCTGTTCGCCCGGACCGGTCATCATCATCTCGTCATAGGCGAAATCCTCGCCATAGGGGTGGCCGAGCAGGAAGTTGGAACGGTGAACGTTTTTGGTGTTGATCGCCGCCATGATGAACGGCGCGACCCAGCTGTCGATATCGGCCTCGAACTCGATCTCGTTGCCGCTCGGCTGCTCCACGCCCGCAAAGCCCGGCGCCAGCGAGAAGGGATTCATCAGATATTGCACGATCTGCGGATCTTTCGCCGCTGCGGCCATTGTCGCCTTGAGGCTCGCCGCCGTGCCGCCCGAAAACTTGCCTTCCATCGCACGGACGCGGCCGCGGACGCGGTTCGCAGGGCCGCCCAGTACATCCTTCGCCGCCTCCTGCGCATACCAGACGCCGAGATCGAACGGGATCGAATCGAAACCGCAGGAGAAAACGATCCGTGCACCGCTTTCCTTGGCCGCCTCGCCATATTTGTCGATCATCTGGCGCATCCAGGCGGGTTCGCCGCACAGATCGACATAGTCGGTGCCCGCCTTGGCGCAGGCGGCGACCAGCGGTTCGCCATAGAGCTGATACGGTCCGACGGTCGTCACCACGGCTTTCGTCCGCGCGACCATCGCATCGAGCGTTTCGGGTTCATCGGCATCCGCCACCACCAAAGGCGTATCGGCCGGGGCGCCGATCTCGTCGCGCACGGCGGCGAGCTTTTCCTCGTTGCGCCCCGCCATCGCCCAGGCGACACCTTCGGGATAGGTCCGCGCGAGATAGTCGGCGACGAGCCGGCCGGTATAGCCGCTGGCACCGTAGACGATGATGTCGAATTCGCGATCGGACATGGTGATTCTCCTGAGGATTGACGGGCGAGCCTAGACGCGCGTCGGACAAAGAAAAAGGGCGCCGCGAAAGATCGCGACGCCCTTTCTGCGTTGGTTTCGCGCTTAGAAGCGAACGCCAGCGGCAATGCCGTAGCGGCGCGGTTCGAGCGTGAAGATATTGGTGAACAGGCCCGAAGACTGGTCAGTCAGATACAGACCCGTTACCGAGTCGTCATTGAACAGGTTCTGGACGAACGCACGGACGAACCAGCGCTCGTCGGGACCGTTCAGCGTCATCTGGGCGTTGACCTGCCAATATCCATCGACGCGGTTGACGTCGCCGTTGAAGATATTGCCGAAGCTGTCGCCGGTATAGGCGGCATCGACACGCGGCACGAACGTCATGCCGTTGTTGAACTCGGCCGTATATTGCGCGCCGAACGATACCTTGAAGTCTGGAGCCTGCGGCAGTTCATTACCGCGGATATTGAACGGTATGCCGCTGTTCGCGACCGTAACGCCGGGAAAAAGCGCCTGGAGCGCGGGGTTTGCCGTCTGCGCTTGCAGTACGTTGCAAATGCTGAACGCGCCGAGCGTTGTTCCGAGCCCGCTATCGGCGGGGAAGGTCGCCGGGCCCTGAAGGCCCAGACCGCCATTAACTGCTGTCACAAAGCCAGCGGTATTGGCAAGGCTGCCCGACGTCGCGGCGCAGTTGAACGCCGCCGTGATATCCTTGATGATCACTGAATTCGGATCACCGCCTGACGGATCGCGCTGGTTGACAAAGAAGCGGTCTTCCGAAACCTCGGTATTCAAATAGCTGGCCCCGAAGTTGAAAGCCAGTGCATCTGTCGGTCGCCAAAAGGCTTCGAGCTCGAGGCCCCAGATATCAGCATCGATATTGTCGTTGACCGATGTCCGCGCGACGATTCGGCTGAGCTGCAGCCCGCTATATTTATAGTAGAAGGCCGTCGCGTTGAGCGTCAGATCGCCGTTGAAGAACACGTTACGCGAGCCGATCTCGAAGGCGTCGATGCTCTCTGGCTGGAAGGTCTCCGGAACCGCGAAGATCGGCTGGAGCGGCGGGTTGATTCCGCCCGACTTATAGCCTCGTGAATAGGAGATATAGATCGAATTGTCTGGCGTGAACTGCCAATCGAGAACAGCACGGCCGGTAATCTCGGCGAAGTTCGCCTGACGACGCTGGATCAGCTGATTGCCGGCGCGGCCCGGATCGGCATCGAACGTCCCGACAAAGGGCGAATCGAAGGCATCGGTTGCTGTGCCGTAAGGAACGAGGAAGCTCGCCAGCGTCGAGCGCGCAACCGTGAACTTCTCATCGATATTGTAACGCAGCCCACCGGTGAAGGTAAGATCGTCGGTGATGTCCCAATAGATTTCGCCGAACGCGCCGTAGGATTCGAGACCGAAGTCCTGCGTACTGTTGCGAAAGAACGGCGTACCGAGGAACGAGGGGGGCAAACCGCCGCCGAAGCTCGTGAATGAACCGAGAAGTCCAGCGATATAGTCGATCGGAAAGGCGTTCACATAATAATCGCCATCGGTCGAATCGACATTGGCGTAGATCGCGCCGAGCAGGAAGTTTACCGGGCCATCAAGATCGGTGTTGACGATCGCCTCGAACGACCAGGACTGCGAACGACCGCTCGAACGGTCGAACTGAAGAGGCGTCTGGCTGCAAATGCTGGCACCATTAAACGAGCCCAAGCCGTTGGGATCGGTGTCGGA
>JABDLY010000035.1 GCA_013001755.1 Sphingomonadaceae bacterium | reverse complement strand
CCCTTTATCCCCGCGCACATATCGCATTTGACCGCCATTTTCGGGATTTCGGGGTCGACCCGCGCCTCGATCCAGTCATGATCGGGTTCGCCGGGTCCGGGGCCGCGGCCGAAGAACAGCCAGCCGAGCAGGCCGGGCTTGCGCGGCGGCACCTTCTCCATCCGGATAACGCCATAGGGGCAGTTGCGCTGGCAATTGCCGCAGCCGATGCAGGTGTCGTCGATAAACACCTCGCCATCCTCGCCGCGATGGATCGCGTTGGGCGGGCAATCGGCCATGCAATGCGGATGTTCGCAATGGCGGCACGATGTCGGCACGTGGAGATGCGCATAGGTCCGGCCCGCTTCGCGATCGAGCCGCGAGATCCCGTCATGGCTGTCGGCGCAGGCCTTTTCGCAATTGTCGCAGCCGACGCAGAGCTTTTCGTCGATGAGCAGCACATCGGTCGCTTCGCCCAGGCCATTCTCGACGAGGAAAGAGGCCACCGAGCTGTACATGTCGACAACACTCGAAAAACTGTCCTTACGCGCCTCGACGAAATTGTTGACGTCTTCGCGCGCGGCGATTTCGCGCCTGGTCTTTTCGGCGAGGGCGGGATTGGCTTCGAGCAACCGGTTGAACGCATCGCCGTCGATCTTGATGACTTCCGATTTGATCGCGGCGCGCACGGTCGCGGTGCGTTTTTTCCCTTCGACCGCCGCCATTTCGCCGACATAGGAACCGGCGGGGAGGTAAGAGAGGAAGACCGGTTTGCGGCCGACCATCTTCTCGACGACCATCGAGCCCGACCGGACGACATAGACGTCGCGTTCCTCCTCACCCTCGTTGATGATCGCCTCGCCCGCCTTGACCTGAACGATCTCCGATTTCTCGACGACTTCGGCGACATCGTCTTCGGTCAGCCCGGCGCGGAACATCTGGAGCAACTGGCGTTCGGTCGCGATACGCTGGATCGCTTCCTTGGCCGGCGGCACCTGGCTCTGCAGCCTGAGCGCAGCCTGGCGCGGCACTTCGACACAAATCGTCTCTTCAGCCGCAACGACTTTCGACCCGCGCTTACGGCCCGACACCAGCCCGACTTCGCCGAAAATCGACCCCGCCGGGATACGCGCCACTTTCGAGGCGTCACCGGGGTCGATCTGGACATCGACCGCGCCGCTGGCAATCGTGAAGAGCGAAGAACCCGGCTCGTCCTTCTCGAAGATCGTCTGGCCCTTGCGATAATGATGGACTTCGCTGTCGAGCATGAACTCTCGCATCTGGAGCGGCGTCATCGGGTTGAGGATGGTGATGCCCGAGCGCAGGAATTCGAGCCATTCCTCGACGCTGCGCTTGCCCGGCACGCCTCGGAACTTGCCTTCGAGGATCGGTTCGTCGGCAGGCTTCAGCTCGGTGTTGCCGTTGATGAACTCGACCACGTCATGGCCCTGGTTCATGCAGTGCTTGATCAACGGATAGCCGGCAAGCGCGCCAATAACGAAGATTCCCGGCTTGGTGCTTTCGAAAGTCGGCAAGAGTTTCGGGAAGGCGGTGCGATCGGGCCCGGAAAATTCGACGCCCGCCGCCTCGACAAAGGCACGCGGCGGTGCGGAGCCCATCCGCGCAATCGTGCGGTTGCAGGGTATTTTCGTCTGGCCGTCGCGCGTATCGAGCAGCGCGTGATCGGGTTCGATAGCCGCGGCGGTCGTCTCGGTCATTACTGTAAGGCGACCCTCGTCATGTGCCGCCATCAGCGCCTTGATATTGGCATCCTTGGCGGTCGCAAAATCGGGCGAGCGGTTGAGGATCGTCACGGTGTTGCGCTGTTCGGGGTCGGCGGCGAGGCCGAGCGCATTCTCGATCCCCGCATCGCCCGCGCCGATGACAACGATATGCTCGTCGAAATATTCGCCGGGATCGTCGAGCGTATATTGGACCTGCGATCCTTCGCCGACCGGGCAGCGCACGAGATTGGGATTGCCCTGCGTGCCGACCGCGAGAACCACCTTTTCGGTCTTTACCTCGCCGCCGCCCTTGAGCTTGAGCGTGAAATTCTCGTCCTCGCCTTCGATCGCCTCGACATCGGCGTTGAGCTGGACATTGACCTCATGACCCGCCGTCTGTTCGTCCCAAGTTCCGAGCACGACCTCGCGCTTGCCGGCGTCGAAATCGATATCCGAGCGCAGCACGAGCTGGCTCGGGGTGGCCATGACATGCTTGCCCTTCTGATATTTGTAAATCGTGTCAGAGAGATGATCGGTCTTTTCGAGCAGCACATGGCTCAAGCCCAGCTGCGCCGCACGCGCCGCCGCACTGAGCCCTGCGGGGCCCGAACCGATGATCGCAATCCGGTACGTTTCCGACACTTTCTCCCCCTGCCGGTTGCCGTCTCTGGCCCGCTTCATACGCGAGCTCTACCCCTGTTTGTGCGACCGACCACCACCCTATCATCTTTGACGCAACAAGCTAGAGAGTAGCCCGAATTTGAGGAAAAAGGCGAATGACGGACGAGACGAAGACCAAAAAGGATGGAATCGGCGCATCGCGCTATGTGCTGATCGCCGCCGCGGCGATCGCGACTTTCTCGATCGGCTATGCAATCGCCCGCGGCGACGATCGCGGCGCGGCCGAAAGCGGCGCGCCGACCGGCGAGACTGTCGGCATGACCGGCGACGGAGCCGATCTCGCGGCCGCCATCCCCGAGCTCGAGGCGCGGCTCGAAACCAATCCCGACGATGAAGAAGGCTGGGCGCTGCTCGGCCTCTCCTATTTCCAGACCGGGCGTTATCAGGATGCTGCCGATGCGTACCAGCGCGCGAGCGAGCTCAACCCCACGCTCGCGCGCTATCATTCGGCGCGCGGCGAAGCGCTGGCGCTGGGCGCGGAGGACGAATTTCCTGCCGCTGCACGCGCCGCATTCGCCCGCGCGCTCGAACTCGACCCCGCCGATCCGCGCGCACGCTATTTCGAAGGCGTGCGCAAGGATATGGCGGGCGATCACAGCGGTGCGATCGACGACTGGATCGCGCTCTTGCGCGATTCGCCGCCGGGCGCGCCATGGGAGCTCGATCTTCGCCGGCTGATCGCGCAGGTCTCCGAATCCGAAAATATCGATGTCGAAGGCCGCGTACCGCCACCCGGCGCAGCCTCTGCCAACACCCCGCCCGCCGCCGCGACGCAAGGCATTCCCGGCCCCTCGCCGCAGCAAATGCGCGACGCGAGCCAGCTGCCGCAGGGCCAGCGCGACATGATGATTGAGGATATGGTTCAGGGCCTCGACGAACGGCTGTCGCGCAACCCCAACGACGCCGATGGCTGGATCATGCTGATGCGCTCGCGGATGCAGCTCGGCCAGACGGCGCAGGCGAGCCAGGCCTGGCGCCGCGCGCGCGAGGCCTTCGCGCAGAATTCGGCGCAACTCGGGCGGATCAACGCCGCGGCGCGGAGCCTCGGCGTGCCGGGGGCTTGAAGAAATCGTGCTCCGGCAAAGGCCGCAGCACAACTCGAAGTAATTTTTTAAGTCTGCGAATCGTGCCAGCTCCCGAACTGGTCGACAACCGCATCGATGAGCTTCGGGTCGTTCGGGATTTGCCCGCCGAGGACGAGCTGAGCCAATCCGTGCACGAGCGCCAGCGCCTGTACCGCCGCGACGCCGCGATCCCATTCGGTACCGTTGGGCAGCAAAGCCGCGATATATTCGCGCAATAAAACACCCGCGCGGTTGTCTCCCGGGAAAGCGCCGCTTTCGACATCGGCGGCCGACGGCATGCAGTTCGTCATGAGCCGGAACAGGTCCGGATTGGCCACGGCGAAATGGACATAGGCCTGGCCGATCGCGCGGAACGCCTTTTCGCGATCCGCCTGTCCCTGTGCCGCCGCATCCTGTGCATCGAACAATTTTTCGTAACCGGCATAGGCCAGCGCGCCGAGCAGCGCGTCCTTGTCGGGGAAATGCCGATACACGGCCGTCGCACTGACGCCGGTTTCGCGGGCGACTTCGCGCAAGCTGATATCGGCACCCTCTTTCTCCGCGAGCAGACGCAGGCCGGTGTCGATCAACGCGCTGCGCAGATCGCCGTGATGGTAGCTGTCCTTTGTTGCAGCCTTGCTCATGTTGACACTGTTACCCTCATTGCGTAAGTAAACAGTGTAAACATCGCGACTCGGAGCGCAACCCCCTAACCAAGGACATCAGAATCATGGCCAGCACCGTCGAAGACACTATTCGCAAGACCGTCGGCTCCGCCATCATGGGCATCGGCAAGGCGAGCGCCGCGCTCAAGAGTCGCAAGGGCGACCATCCCTATCTCACCGGCATCCACACGCCGATGGAAGAGGAGCTGACGCTCGAGGCGCTGCCGGTCGAAGGCACGATCCCCGCGCATCTCGACGGCCGTTATATGCGGATCGGCCCCAACCCGATCGGCCCGGTCAACGCCGCCACGCATCACTGGTTCGCCGGCGACGGCATGGTCCACGGCATCCGCATCAGCGACGGCAAGGCGGACTGGTATCGCAACCGCTGGCTGCGTTCGAAAAAGGTCAGCCTGCTGCTCAAGGAAGAAGAAGCGCCCGGCCCGCGCAACGAACGCACCGACAACGCCAACACCAATGTGATAGGCCATGCCGGCAGGATTTTCGGCATAGTCGAAGCAGGGGGTTTTCCGGTCCAGCTGTCGAACGAACTGGACACCGTCGCACACACCGATTTCGAAGGAACGCTCGGCGAATCCTTCTCCGCCCATCCGCATAAGGATCCCGAGACCGGCGAGCTGCACGCGGTCTGCTACCATGCCAGCGACCTCGACAAAATTTGGCATGTCGTCGTCGGAACCGATGGCAAGGTGCGCCGCAGGGAACCCGTCACCGTGGAGCACGGCCCGAGCATCCATGATTGCGCGATCACGAAAAATCATGTGGTCGTGATGGACCTGCCCGTCACCTTCTCGATGAAACTGGTGCTGAGCGGCTACACGTTTCCCTATGCCTGGAACGACAAGCACAAAGCGCGGATCGGCCTGCTCGGCCGCGAGGCGGCAGGCGACACGATCGTCTGGCACGATATCGATCCCTGCTACGTCTTCCATCCGGCAAACGCCTATGAGCGCGAGGACGGCAGCGTCGTCATGGATGTCTGCGTCCACGACAGACTGTTCCACGACAGCACCGAAGGCCCTGACGACAGCGTGATGAGCTTCGAACGTTGGATAATCGATGCCAAAGGCGGGAAAGTCGAGCGGACGGTTCTCGACAGCGATCCGCAGGAATTCCCGCGCTTCGACGAACGGCTGACCGGAAAGCCCTATCGCTATGCCTATACCGTCGCGACGAGCAACGAAGAGAGCGAGTTCGCCGGGATCGGCGCCAACAAGCTCTACCGTCACGATCTAGAAGCCGGCGAACGCCAGGTTCACGATTTCGACGAAACGCGCTTTCCCGGCGAATTCGTCTTTGTCCCCAACGGCCCGGGCGAGCTCGACGGCCATCTGATGGGATTGGTCGTCGATACCGCGAACGAGAGCACCGATCTCGTCATCCTCGATGTCAACGACTTCGAAGGCGCGCCAACCGCCCGCATCCGCCTCCCCCACCGTGTCCCGCCGGGCTTCCATGGGAACTGGGTGGATGAGGCGGAGCTGGCCTAACCAAACCCTCTCCCAAGGGGAGAGGGATGCTTGAGCTTAGTAAGCGTAGCGAACTTAGCGATAGCTGGGTGAGGGGCTGGCGCCTCACGGAAACGCACCAACCCCTCATCCAACTTCGTCTAGCCTCGTTCCTCTGCAAGACTGCGTAATCCTTCTCCCCTTGGGAGAAGGTTTGAGCGCCCCCAACCAAAACTTCGTTGCAATCGATGCTGCGCTGCCGCAAAGACCTGTCCCCAATTGTGGACAAGTGGACGGAATCATGGGCGTGGAATGGACACCCGATAGCTGGCACCCCAATAGCTGGAGAAGGGCCAACGGCATCCAGATGCCGAGCTATGCCGACGCCGAGGCGCTGGCTTCGGTCGAAAATTCGCTCGCCAGCTATCCGCCGCTGATCTTCGCCGACGAGGCCAAGCAGCTCAAGGCCGATCTCGCCGAGGTCGCCGAGGGCCGCGCCTTCCTGCTCCAGGGCGGCGATTGCGCCGAGAGCTTTGCCGAATTTAACCCGGTCAATATCCGCGACACCTTCCGCGTGATCCTGCAGATGGCCGTCGTCCTCACCTATGCCTCGAAAGTGCCGGTCGTGAAGATTGGCCGGATGGCCGGGCAGTTCGCCAAGCCGCGCTCGTCCGATGTCGAGGCGCAGGGTGATATCGAGCTGCCGAGCTATCGCGGCGATATCGTCAACGATATCGAATTCACCGAAGCATCGCGCGTCCCCGATCCCCAGCGCATGATCCGTGCGTACTCCCAAGCTTCCGCCACGCTCAACCTGCTGCGCGCCTATGCCGCGGGCGGCTATGCCAATCTCCACAATGTCCATGGCTGGACGCTCGATTTCATGGGCGAGAGCCCCTGGGCGGCGAAATTCGAAGACCTTGCGAGCCGCATCGGCGATGCGCTGGCGTTCATGGATGCCTGCGGCGTCGATGCCGCGCGCGCGCCGCAATTGAACGGCACCGATTTCTACGTCAGCCACGAGGCGCTGTTGCTCCCCTATGAGCAGGCGCTGACCCGCCAGGACAGCGCGACCGGCGCATATTACGCCAGCTCGGCGCATTTCGTCTGGATCGGCGATCGCACGCGCTTCGAAGACTCAGCCCATGTCGAATTCTTCCGCGGCATCGCCAACCCGATCGGCATGAAATGCGGACCCTCCCTCGATCCCGACGACCTGATCAAACTGCTCGACACGCTTAACCCGACACGCGAAGCCGGACGTATCACGCTGATCAGCCGCTTCGGCCATGACAAGGTCGAGACCGGCCTCCCCCCGCTCGTCCGCGCCGTCCGGAAGGAAGGCCATCCGGTCATCTGGTCGTGCGACCCGATGCACGGCAACACGGTGAAAGCCGCCACCGGCTACAAGACGCGTCCGTTCGAGCGCATCCTCGAAGAAGTCCGCGGCTTCTTCGCCGTCCACCGCGCCGAAGGCAGCTATGGCGGCGGCATCCATTGCGAAATGACCGGGCAGGACGTCACCGAATGCACCGGCGGCGCGATGGACCTCGACGAACAAGACCTCGCCAACCGCTACCACACCCACTGCGACCCGCGGCTGAACGCGGGGCAGAGCATCGAGCTGGCGTTCCTGCTGGCGGAGATGCTGAATGAGGAGCGGGTTAGGGATGCGGGGGATGGGGAGCGGGAGGTGGCATAGTACGTTTCCTCTCCCTCTTCAGGGGAGAGGACTACGGAGACTTGGCAACTTGCTGCCTAGTCGCAGTCGGAGAGGGGAAGGCCCCATTCGGACCTACTCTCGGTTGCCAGCGCTCCTCGATCGTGCATATCTATCCGCGAAAGCGGGGATTTAAATGGAAACCGATAATCAAATCGAAGCATTGTCCGAGAAGCTTCAAGCCCATCGTGAATTGCTCGACAACGAAGAAGCGGCAAAGATGGCGCTTATAGTGCCATTCCTGACAGCTCTTGGATACGATACTTCGAACCCGTCGGAGGTGCGACCAGAATTCACATGCGAAATCGCCAATCGAAAAGGCGAGAAAGTTGATTACGCCATCTGTCACGGCGGCAACGTCACCATACTGATCGAGTGCAAACCGATCGCCGCCAAACTGTCTCTGGACAACGCGCATCAACTCATTCGTTACTTCAACACTCAAGAAGCAAGGCTCGCCATTCTGACCAACGGACAGATCTGGAAGTTCTACAGCGATACCGAGCGCGCCAATCGGATGGATGACAAACCGTTCTATGAGTTCAATTTAGAACGTCCGACGAAAGCGGACTATCGAATCCTGTCCCACTTCGAAAAAGACGGCTTCGATATCGAAAAGGTGGTGCAGCTAGCGGCTTCGATGAAAAGCGAGCGCGCTATCATGCGCGCCTTGGACAGAGAGTTGTCTGAGCCATCGGATGAATTTGTAAAAGTGGTCGCAGGGGACGTTCATGATGGAAAGCGATTCACTTCCCAAGTCATTGATCGATATCTTCTAGCAATCCAAAATGCAGCTAAAATGCTGATTAAAACAAAATAATGAACATGGTAGACAGCACCGAGGTAGTTGAAGAGCCGAGTGCTGAACCAGTAGAAGCCGACGAAATTGTAACTACGGCAGAGGAAATTGAGGGCTATCATATCGTGCGTGCCATCGCGGCGGCTGCGGTGAGCCCCGACCGGATCGTCATGCGCGACGCCAAATCC
>JABDLY010000005.1 GCA_013001755.1 Sphingomonadaceae bacterium | reverse complement strand
CGACGATATCCGGGCGTTCAAGCGCCGAAAGTTTCAGTGACCCGTCAAGCGGATTGCTTGTTATGCTCATGTCATGGGCGTGCCCCCGCCGCGTATGCCCCTTCCACCGCCGACTTCATAAGTGGGATTGGCGATCCAACTAGGCATAATCGATGCACGTGCGATGTGAGTCCTCATCACGGACTCGAATTGAACCCGGCGCTCGGCGAAGGGCTGGACTAAGACACAAAAGAAGGACACAGAAGGACACATCGGTGTTCCGTAAGGCGCTGATTTCTGCGATTAACAGGACTCGAACCGTAGTCCTCTTCTGGCACCATTTGACCAGTCGCAGATGTTTGTAAAAGCTTGCGAAAACCCGCTGAGAACTGACAAAAAGCTACGCTGACCTGCTCGGCGAGGTCGCCATCGTTCGCCCACGGCTGGGGCTTTTGGTGTAAACCAATGCGCTAAGCTTAACACCGGATCGCGATTACCGACGATCGAATTTCGAACTGAGACGCTGGCAGCTTGCATTTTTGATTCCCGGCGCGGGATGATAGGGCAGTCGCATGACCAGCGATCTTCCGACTGAAATGCGCGCGCTGCAAGTGCGCGAGCTCGCTCCCGACTTTGCCGGATGTTCGGTCGAAACGGTGCCGGTGCCACAGCCGCAAACGGGCGAGATTCTCGTCCGTATCCGCGCTTCGGCGCTTGGCTTTCCCGACCTGTTGATGACCGAAGGCGGCTATCAGTTCAAACCCGATCTGCCGTCCATTCCGGGCGGCGAAGGCGCGGGTGAAGTTGTCGCGCTCGGCGATGGTGCCGGCGACTATGCTGTAGGAGATGAAGTGGCTGTCGGCGGCCTGACGGGCGGCTTTGGCGAATATGCCTGCTACCCGGCCGCGCACATTCGCCGCAAGCCGGCGAACCTGTCTTTTGCCCAAGCCGCCGCCTTCCAGTCGGCCTATCTCACCGCCTATGTCGCGCTAGTCCGGCGCGGCCAGCTGACGCCCGGCGAATGGGTGCTCGTTCACGGTGCGGCGGGCGGCGTCGGCCTCGCGGCGGTCGATCTCGCCAAGGCGCTTGGCGCGCGGGTGATCGCCTCCTCCTCGTCGAATGCAAAGCTTGCGGTGGTCGAGCGCGAATATAATCCCGATGCTCTCGTCAATGTCGCAGGCGGCTTTCGCGAGGAGGTCAAGGCGATCACTGGCGGCGGGGCCGACATTATCTACGATCCGATAGGCGGCGATATTTTCGATGAGAGCACCCGCTGCATCGCCTTCGACGGGCGCATACTCGTAATAGGATTCACTTCAGGGCGTTTTGCAACGCTCAAGACCAATATCGCGCTGATCAAATGTTTCTCGGTGGTCGGCGTCCGGGCGGGCGAATACGGCCGACATCATCCCGACAAGGGCCGCGAAAATCTTGATATCATCTGGTCGCTCGCCGAGGCTGGCCGGATCAAGCCGCGCGTCCATGATGTCCTGCCGCTTACTTCGTGGCGCGACGCGTTCGACGAAATGCGGGGCCGCAAGGTCGTCGGGCGGGTTGTGATTGATCCCTCGCGATAGCGTATCCGTCTTGCGCATTGCTCCATCCACGATAAGCTGCCGGGCAAAGGCGGGAATCATCGATGGCTGACGACAATACAGGGGCAGGCTTTGCGCGCAAATGCCTGATCGTGCTCGCCTTCGTCGCGTTGGCGGCGACGCTCTATGCGCTTGGTCAGCTGTTCCTGATGATATTCGGCGCGATTGTGGTGGCTGTGGTCCTGCGGGCGATGGCGCGCCAGTTCATCCGCTTCGGCATAAATGACGGTTTCGCGGTGACGCTGGCGGTGCTGGCGCTGTTCGCGATCATTGCCGGCATATCGTGGATCTTCGGCGGGCTGGTGTCGGCGCAGTTCGTTTCGCTTGCCGAACAGATTCCCGGAGCGGTCGACGCCACCCAGCGCCAGCTCGATATCTGGGGTATCGATTACGATATCGAACAGGCGAGCCGCGACATCGGCAGCCAGCTTTCGGGGCTGACATCGCAGGCCGGCAATTTCGCGATGTCGGCCGGCGGCGTCGTCACCAATATCATTCTCGTCCTGGCCGGCGCGATCTTCTTCGCCGTCGATCCCGAGCTCTATCGCAATTCGTTGCTGCGCCTCGTCCCCAAGGATCGCGAAGCGATCATTGCGCTGGCGAGCAAAGATAGCGCGCGAGCGCTCGGCTTGTGGTTGCAGGCACAAATACTCTCGTCGATGGCGGTTATCGTTTTGACCTATATCGGCCTGTCTATCCTCGGCGTGCCATCGGCGGCGGCACTGGCAATCATCGCTGGCGCGCTCGATTTCATTCCGTTTATCGGTCCGGTCGTGGCGGGCATTCCGGCGGTTCTCGTGGCCTTCAGCGTCAGCCCGACAACGGCGCTCTGGACGGTTGGCCTCTACCTCGTGATCCAGCAAATCCAGGGCAATATCCTCCAGCCGCTCATCCAGAAACGCTCGGTCGATCTCTCGCCCGCGGTGCTGCTGTTCGCGGTCGTCGCCGCGGGCACATTGTTCGGGATTGTCGGCGTCATATTGTCCGCGCCGCTCACCGTCGTCGCTTTCGTGCTCGTCCAGCGCCTGTATATCGAAGGCGTGCTTGGCAAGCCCGCCAAAACGCCGGGTCCCGGAGCCGACGATATCGAAGCCGGAGAGGAAACCGCATGAAAACCCGCGCCGCCGTCGCTTTCGAAGCCAAACAGCCGCTCGAAATCGTCGAACTCGACCTAGAAGGCCCGAAGGAGGGCGAGGTTCTGATCGAGCTGATGGCGACGGGGATTTGCCATACCGATGCCTACACGCTCGATGGCTTCGACAGCGAGGGGTTGTTCCCCTCGGTGCTCGGCCATGAAGGTGCGGGCATCGTCCGCGAAATCGGGCCGGGCGTCGCCTCGGTCGCTCCCGACGATCATGTGATCCCGGCCTATATCCCCGAATGCCGCCAGTGCAAAAGCTGCCTCAGCCAGAAAACCAATCTCTGCACCGCGATCCGCGATACGCAGGGCAAGGGGGTGATGCCCGACGGCACGAGCCGGTTCAGCCATAAGGGCGAAACCATCCATCACTATATGGGCTGCTCGACCTTCTCCAACTTCACCGTGCTGCCCGAGATCGCGGTCGCGAAGATCCGCAAGGACGCGCCGTTCGAAACCAGCTGCTACGTCGGCTGCGGCGTGACGACAGGCGTCGGGGCGGTGATCAACACCGCCGATGTCGAGGCCGGCGCAACCGTCATTGTATTCGGGTTAGGCGGGATCGGGCTCAATGTCCTTCAGGGCGCGAAGCTGGTCGGCGCGAGCCCGATCATCGGCGTCGACATCAATTCGGATCGGGAAGAATGGGGGCGCAAATTCGGGATGACCGAGTTCGTCAACCCGAACGACGTCTCGGGCGATCTGGTCGCGCATCTGGTCGAGCTGACCGATGGCGGCGCGGACTACACCTTCGACTGTACCGGCAACACCGATGTCATGCGCACCGCGCTCGAGGCCTGTCACAGGGGCTGGGGCGAGAGCGTGATCATCGGCGTCGCCGAGGCCGGCAAGGAAATCGCGACCCGCCCGTTCCAGCTCGTCACCGGCCGCGTCTGGAAGGGCACCGCGTTCGGCGGCGCGCGCGGGCGGACCGACATCCCCAGGATCGTCGACTGGTATATGGACGGCAAGATCGCGATCGACCCGATGATTACGCATCGGCTGTCATTGGAAGAGATCAATAAGGGCTTTAACATGATGCATGCCGGGACAAGCATCCGCAGCGTCGTAGTTTACTAACGCAGATACCCATCAAAGGAGACACGAAATGTACAGTCACAATATGGTCGGATCGAACGATATCGAGCGATCCAAGACATTTTACGATGCGCTGTTTACCGCAATCGGCGGCAGGGAAGCGATCCAGGACGACAAGGGCCGGCTGATGTATGTCCATAATGACGGCATTTTCATGGTGACACCGCCTATCGACGGCGAAGCTGCGACGCATGGCAATGGCTGCACTGTCGGATTTGCCATGGAGAGCCCGGAAATGGCCGATGCCTGGCATGCCGCAGGCATTGAGGCGGGCGGAATGCCGATTGAAGACCCGCCCGGTGTGCGCGAAGGGCCGATGAACCTCTACCTTGCCTATCTGCGCGATCCCGATGGCAACAAGCTCTGCGCGCTCCATCGCATGGACTAACGTGCTAAACTTATGAGTCTAGCCGTCCGTCCGATCGCATATGCAGATCGACGGGAGGCTGTCGGTCCAGTGCAACGTGCATGTCGCTGTCGACATCTAGGGGGCTATTGGGATCGAGTGCGGCGACGACTTTTGCCCCGCGCGAACCGATAGGAAGTCGTAGGCCAGGCAATCTGCAAGCATAATGGCTGACGAAGCAGCTTGTCCTTGCTACCGTGATATCATGGATAACTGTGAAACCTGTTTGGTGCGTAATCGTGCGATATGTTCCGCGCTCGAACCGGACGAATTGCGCGACCTCAGCCGGATTGGCCGCACCATTGGCATCGAAAAAGGCGAGACGGTTATCTGGGAAGGCGACGATGCGCCGATCGTTGCCAATGTCGTGGAGGGGATGCTCCAGCTATCGACTTCCACGAGCGATGGCCGCGAGCAGATTGTCGGCGTGGTCTATCCTTCCGATTTTATTGGCCGGCCGTTCGGGGCGACAAGCGGCAACTCGGTTACGTCGCTTACCGATGCGCGGTTATGCGTTTTTACGCGCGCTGCCTTTGATCGCTTTGCGCAGGATCACCCCAAGCTTGAGCATGAGCTTTTGACGCGGACCCTGTCAGAGCTCGATCGCGCGCGCCAATGGCTGTTGTTCGTGGGGCAACGCAGTGCTTCGGAACGTGTCGCCAGTTTTCTGCTGGAAATGTCGCGAAAATTATCCAGAGAAACCTGTATTGCGGCTCCTGTGCCTCTGGACCGCTTCGATTTGCCGCTGGGACGGCGGCAGATCGCGGACATACTCGGCCTGACGATCGAGACTGTCAGCCGGCAGCTGCGCAGGCTCCGCGACCGGAAGATCATAGACGTACCCGGCCGCCGAACGATCGAGATTCAGGACCGCAATGCGCTTGAGCATGAAAGTGGGCGGGACTGACGGCAAACCAGCGGAACGCGATTGAGTGGTTCAATATTTTTGACCGCGATCAACAAACCGCTCCTCGGTTGCGATTAAACGGCATGAATGACGGGCCGGCGCTCGAAGCCGCCCATGCCTCGATGGTCCCCGGTACCGCGAGCGACGTCAGCCAGAATGCCGCCGATGTCATCTATCTGGGAGAAAGCCTGCTTCCTGTTCCCGTCGCAATACGAACAACGCGGCGGACAATGGCGGTTGTCCGGAAGAATTTCGCTTTGGCGATCGGATATAATCTGCTGGCGATCCCGCTTGCGGTTGCGGGGTTCGTGACGCCGCTGGTTGCGGCGATAGCGATGTCGCTGTCTTCGATAATCGTCGTTGCGAACTCGCTGCGACTGAAGAGGGGCCAATGAACGGACTGGCGTTTCTCATCCCGATCGCGATTTTATTCGGGCTTGGCGCGCTCGCAATGTTCTTCTGGGCCTTGTCCAATGGCCAGTTCGACGATCCTGATGGCGATGCTGAGCGCATTTTTATGGACGACGAGGAATAAGAGCGGCTGCAAACGCAGCAGATCGGCCTCGTGAGAGAATGACGATTTGCCTGCTTAGCGGAATCAGCCGGCTGATCGGACTGTCGACAGGTCGTTGACCGCCGACCTCAAGCTCGGCCTCTTGCGCGGGTTATAACCGCCGGAGGGCCGATCATTGCACCAGCGGACTGTGCGTTCCATTGAGGTCGACACCATCGATATCGGCTCGTCCCGCCAATATGCTGATATACTGGGCGACCGCGCGCCGCCAGCTGGCTTCTTCGAGATAATCGGCGATTTTCTGTCGAACATTCTCGAAGGGCAGGGTCTCGCCCGCGATCTTGCGGCCCAGTTTGAGGACATGGGCCCCGAAGCGCGTTTTTACAGGCGCGGGACATAATTGTCCTTCCTCCAGATTAAAGAGATAGGTTTCGAATTCGCTGACGGTTTGTCCAGGGCCAAGCTGCCCCAGATTCCCACTCTGGGCCGCCGATGGGCAATCGGACAGGGCCTTCGCAAGGTCGCCGAAACGATCGGGGTGCTGTTTCAATTCGGCAAGGACGGACTCAGCGTCTGCAACTGCTTTGGCATAGGCCGCTTCGTCGTCGCGCTGCGCCGCAAACAAAATATGTGCCGCCTCTACGAGGTCGGGACTGCTGAAGCGGCTTATGTGCTGTTCATAGTAGCGACGGCAGGTTGCTTCATCGGCGATCGGGATTGTCACTTCCTGTTCAAGTAACGCTTCGATCCGGGCGTCGTCGGGAACAAGTTCACGCCCTTTTACATCGGCCAGTTTCCCGGCCGTGATCTCGAGCCGGTCGGCTTCCGCAAGCAACAGCATCTTCACGGCGAGCGCCTCGACCGCGGCGCTCCAGGCGGCATCGGGATTGTCCGATGGGTGATTTTGCGCTTCGGCCGCAATGGCGGCGGCCGGGATCTCGGCACCGTTGACCCGGATTGGCTCGCTGGCCGCCGCCGTCATGACACGGCCTTTCTGCTGCGGACGATCTGGTAACCCGGGCGCCAGACATAACGGACCGGCGCGGACAACATGTGCACCAGCCGCGTAAAGGGGAAAATCAGGAAGATCGTCAGCCCCAGGAAGATATGCAGTTTGAAGATCCAATGGGCATCGAAAACATAGCTTGCCGCAGTGGCGTCGAAGGTGAAGATGCCCTGCGCCCAGGCCATGAACCGCACCATCTCCGCGCCGTCAAGATGTTCGAGCGAAATCAGGATCGTCGACAGACCGAGGATCAACTGCACCCAGAGCAGCAGGATCACCGCTGTGTCGGCAAAGCTCGAATTGCGGCGAACGCGGGCGTCGAACAATCGGCGATGGACGAGCATCGTTGCGCCGATCAGCGATATCGCGCCGGCGACACCGCCGACACCGATCGCCATGACCTGCTTGAACGGATGGCTGATTCCCATCCAGTCGAACAGTTCAATCGGCGTCAGCAAGCCGACCAGATGGCCGACGAAGACGATAAGGACGCCGAGATGGAACAGCACCGAACCGACCATCAGCTGGCGGCGACGCAGGATCTGGCTGGAGCTTGACCGCCAGCTATAGGGCTCGCGATCATAGCGGATAATCGATCCAATCGCGAGCACCGACAATGCGATATAGGGATATATCCCGAAGATCATCTCGTTGAGAAATTCAGCCATTGTCCGCGTCCCCTCTTGGGTCCTGCTCCTGAAGTTTTGCATGGGCGTCAGTAGGCAATTCGGCCTGCAAACGGCCCAGCATATCCGACACTTTCGGGCAGCCGTCTTCTGGCGAACCGGGGCCGAATGTTACCTGCTCGGCCTCCCACGCCTCGTCGAGCGCCTCGAGATCTTCCGGGTCGTCATCCGGCTCCTTGCGCAAGGCTTCGATCACCTTGGCGTCGGCCGGTCCGGCCAGTTGGCCAAGCGCATCGAGGACAGCGGCGTAGCTGCTGCCGCGCTTGGTCAACCTCTCGCCAATCGCGGCGATCACATGAGCGGGCTCCCGGAGCAGCTCCAGTGCCTCATTGCACGGCAAAATCGATAGATATTCGAGGAACAAGGGCAGAAAATCGGGCAATTCGGTGGAATTGATTGCCAGCCCCTTGGCGTCATACATGGCTTTGAGATCGACCATCGCCTGACCGCGATCCCGGCTTTCACCATGGACATGTTCGAACAGATGCAGCGAGAGCGATCGGGTGCGATCGAACAGCAATACGTAGCGCTCCTGCAGATCGAGCAGGTCACGTTCGCGATATTCGGCGATCAATGGCTGCAGCGGTTCGACAAAGACCAGTGACCGTAGGGCTTCCTCTTTTAGCAGCGGCAGGAAATCATCCACCGCCTCCTGAATTTCGGCCGTGGGGTAGGTCAGCAGGGCCGCAAATATCTTGAATGTCTTGGTCATGACCGCATCACCTCCGACGGCGTCTGGATCTTCTTGCGTTTGGGGGTGCCGAACAGGTTGGTTTCGGTGGAGCCGCCTGAACAGCCGTTGCCGAAAGAGAATCCGCAGGAGCCGCGCTCGTCGAAGGCATCTTCCGCTTCTTCGCGATGGCTGGTCGGGATGACGAAGCGATCCTCGTAATTGGCGATCGCCATGATGTGATACATCTCGTCGATCTGGCCAGGCGTCAGGCCCACCCGCTCGGCCACATCGCTCGCGATTACGCCATCGATCGTCTTGGCGCGCATATAGCTGCGCATCGCCAGCATCCGTTCAAGGCATAGAGCAACCGGCTCTTCCTTGCCGGCCGTCAGCAGATTGGCGAGATAACGCAGCGGAATACGCAAGGAGCGGACATCGGGCATGTCATCCTTGAAGGCCATCTTGCCCGCACCCGCCGCCGCGTTGATCGGCGACAGGGGCGGCACGTACCAGACCATCGGCAGGGTGCGATATTCAGGATGGAGCGGGAAGGCGACCTTCCATTCCATCGCCATCTTGTAGACCGGTGAGTTGCGGGCCGCTTCGAGCCATGCTTCGGGAATACCGTCCTTGCGAGCCTGTGCAATGACTTCTGGATCGTTGGGATCGAGGAAAATATTGAGCTGCGCCTGATACAGGTCCTGCTCGTCTTCGGTCGATGCGGCTTCTTCGATGCGATCGGCATCATAGAGCATCACACCGAGATAGCGGATGCGGCCGACGCAGGTTTCAGAGCAAACCGTTGGCTGGCCCGCCTCGATACGCGGATAACAGAAGGTGCATTTTTCCGATTTTCCGCTGCTCCAGTTGTAATAGATTTTCTTGTACGGGCAGCCTGAAACACACATCCGCCAGCCGCGGCATTTTTCCTGATCGATCAACACGATCCCGTCTTCTTCGCGCTTGTAGATTGCGCCCGATGGACAAGACGCCGCGCAGGCCGGGTTCAGGCAATGCTCGCAGAGCCGGGGGAGATACATCATGAAGGTGTTCTCGTATTCTCCGTAAATCTCCTTCTGGATGCCTTCGAAGTTGTAATCCTCGGACCGTTTGGAGAACTCACCGCCCAGGATCTCCTCCCAGTTGGGGCCTTTCTCGATCTTCTCGATTCGCTCGCCGGTGATCTTCGAGCGAGGGCGCGCCGTCGGGAACGCCTCCA
>JABDLY010000230.1 GCA_013001755.1 Sphingomonadaceae bacterium | reverse complement strand
GATATAGACCGATGCCTCGAGCCGGGCCGGACAGGCGAGCACGAAACCGTCGCCATCCTCGGCGGGAAGCAGGCCATATTCGCAATAGTCGCGCAGGACTTCGGGCTGCCAGAGATCGTAGGGCGAGCGATCCTTGAACCGCTCGAACATCTCATCGGGCGACGCCCAGCGATCGCGGCGGCGCGCAATCGGATGTTCGTCGATCGAATAGGCGTGGAACGGACTTGGCGTATCGTACATCGACGGCTTCATTATCACCGGATCGATCAGCACCAGCCGCTCGAATCGCTCCCCCATTTGCGCGGCGAGCTGAACGAGGTAATGCCCGCCCCCCGAATGCCCTGCGCCGATGATCCGGCTAAGGTCAAGCGCCTCGACCAACGCCGCCACCGGTTCCGCCGTTTCCCCCCAATCGGAAAGCGTATCGGGCTTGCTCGAGCGGCCATGGCCGAGTTGATCGACGGCGATTATGCGATGATCATGCGGCAGATGCGCGATCACCTGATCCCAGCAACGGGCGTGAAATCCGGTGGCGTGGAGCAGCAGAATGGGCTGACCGGAAGGATCTCCCCATTCGAAATAGCAGAGGCGCGTGCCGTGGCTGTCGAAATAGTGCTCAGCCGGTTCGCTCATCCCTCTTTGGGTGGTTCCACGATGCGGATGTTGAGTTCGCGGAGCTGACGCAGGCTGACGTCGCTTGGTGCGCCCATCATCAGATCTTCGGCCTTCTGGTTCATCGGGAAGAGGACGACTTCGCGAATATTGGGTTCGCCGGCGATCAGCATGACGATACGGTCGATGCCCGGCGCCGAGCCGCCATGCGGCGGTGCGCCATATTTGAAGGCGTTGATCATGCCGGAGAAATTCTCATCGACATCGTTCTGCGAATAGCCGGCGATCTCGAACGCCTTGTACATGATATCGGGACGGTGGTTCCGGATCGCGCCCGAGCTCAGCTCGACGCCGTTGCAGACGATATCGTACTGCCAGGCGAGGATATCGAGCGGGTCCTTGGTATCGAGCGCTTCCATCCCGCCCTGCGGCATCGAGAAGGGATTGTGCGAGAAGTCGATCTTTGTGAGCTCTTCGTCATATTCGTACATCGGGAAATCGACGATCCAGCAGAATTTGAAGACATTTTCGTCGATCAGGCCAAGCTCTTCCCCGAGCCGCGTTCGTGCGCCGCCGGCGAGCCGCACGGCTTCGGCTTCCTTGCCGGCCGCGAAAAATACGCTGTCGGCATCGCCCAGCCCGAGTTCTTCGAGCAGCTTGGCCGTCTTCTCCTCACCATGGTTCTTGGCGATCGGACCCGAGGGCGCGCCATCCTTGCGGTTGATATAACCGAGCCCGGCAAAGCCTTCGCCGCGCGCCCATTCGTTCATACTGTCGAACCAGCGGCGCCCGCGATCGCCGGTATTGGGTGCAGGAATGGCGCGCACGACGCCGCCCGATCCGACGATATTGGCGAACAGGCCGAAATCCGACCCCTCGAAATGCGACGAGACATCGGTGATTTCGATGGGATTGCGCAGATCGGGCTTGTCCGAGCCATATTTGAGCATCGCATCGGCATAGGGAATGCGGACGAAATCTGGATCGACGGTGCGGCCCTTGCCCTGCCAGTCGGCGAATTCCTCGAACACGCCGCGCAGCACCGGTTCGATCGCTTCAAACACATCGTCCTGCGTCACAAAGCTCATTTCGAAATCGAGCTGGTAGAACTCGCCGGGCGAGCGATCCGCGCGCGCGTCCTCGTCGCGGAAGCACGGCGCGATCTGGAAATAGCGGTCGAAACCGGCGACCATGATCAACTGTTTGAACATCTGCGGAGCCTGCGGCAGCGCATAGAATTTGCCCGGATGGACGCGGCTGGGAACAAGGTAATCGCGCGCACCTTCGGGGCTCGAAGCGGTCAGAATCGGCGTCTGGAATTCGGTGAAATTCTGATCGATCATCCGGCGGCGGATCGATGAAATCACGTCGGAACGCAGCAGGATATTGGCGTGCATGCCTTCGCGGCGCAGGTCGAGATAGCGGTAGCGCAGCCGGATATCTTCGGGATAATCGGCCTCGCCCGCGACCGGCATCGGCAGTTCTTCCGCCGCCGATTGCACCTCAGCCGCTTCGATCACCACCTCGATCTCGCCGGTGTCGAGATTGGGATTGGCCAGTCCCTCGCCGCGCTCGACGACCTTGCCGGTCACCGTGATAACCGATTCAGAGCGCAGCTTCTCGATCGTCGCGAAGGCAGGCCCGGTCACCTCGGTCACTACCTGGGTGATGCCGAAATTGTCGCGCAGGTCGATAAAGACGAGATCGCCATGATCGCGCTTGCGATGGACCCAGCCCGACAGGCGGATATCCTCGCCGACATGCGATTTGCGGAGTTCGGAACAATTATGTGTGCGATATTCGTGCATGAGCAACGGCTATTTCAATCTGACATGTTGTACGGAAAGCCGCCCTATTAAGAGTGTTTTTGCCGTCCGTCACCCCGTTCGTTTCCACATATAGATGGATAGGGCGCTATTCCTCGGCTCCCCTGTTCCTATAACGGGAGGATGCACATCCATCCGCTGATCGACGACAGCGACACCCTGGCTGAACTTTGCGAGCGCCTCGCCAAATCAGAATTTGTCGCCGTCGATACCGAGTTCATGCGCGAAAATACCTATTGGCCCGATCTCTGCCTGATCCAGATTGCCAATGGCGAAGAAGCCGCTGCGATCGATCCCAAGGCCAATGGAATCGACATGGAGCCGTTACTCGATTTGATGGTCGACAATGAGGACGTGCTCAAGGTCTTCCATGCTGGCGGGCAGGATGTCGAGATAGTCCACAATCTGACTGGCAAGACGCCGCACCCGATTTTCGATACGCAAATCGCCTCGATGGCGCTCGGCATGGGTGAGCAGATAGGCTACGGCAATCTCGTCGATGCGATGCTCGGCGTGCAGCTCGATAAGGGCGCGCGCTTTACCGATTGGGGGCGCCGCCCGCTCGACAAGCGTCAGATAGATTATGCTATCGGCGATGTGACGCATTTATCCGAGATATTCCCGAAAATGCTCGAGCGTTTGCGTGAAACTGGCCGCGGCATTTGGATCAATGCCGAGATGGAGCGTCTGGCCGATCCCGCGAACTACGAAAACGATCCCGAAAAATCGTGGCAGCGCGTCCGCATACAGGGCCGCAAGGCAGAAGTGCTCGGCAGACTCAAAGCCGTGGCCGCGTGGCGCGAGCGCGAGGCGCAGGACAAAAATCTTCCGCGCGGACGGCTGCTGCGCGACGAAGCGCTCGCCGATCTCGCCGCGCATCCGCCAAAAAACCAGAAATCGCTTGGGAAGGTACGCGGACTCCCTTCGAGTTGGGCGAATAACGATATCGGCGGGCGGCTGATCGATGTTCTCGATCATGCCGAACCGCTTCCCGAGGACGAAATGCCGCCGCGCAAGAACCGCAAGCCGGGCATGGGCAAGGAGGGCGCGCTCGTTGCCGACCTGCTCAAACTTCTGCTCAAAATACGATCACGCGAGATCGGTGTCGCATCGCGCCTTGTCGCCAAAGCGGATGAGCTAGAGGCGTTGGCGGCGGGCCAGCGCGACGGACTCGGTATCTTGACCGGCTGGCGCTACGACGAATTCGGCCATGAGGCGCTCGATCTGGTCGAGGGGCGGCTGGCCTTTGCCGTGCTCGACGGCAAGCTCAAAATGACCCATGCGAGCGACAATGCTGACGGCTAGGGATTCGAGCGGTTTGATATTGGCGATGTTGGCGACCGCCTGTGCGCCATCTCCTGTCCTCGAAACCATGCCGCCCGAAGCTGGCGCGGGTCCGTGCAATGCCGAAGCTGCTGTCGATCTGACCGGTGAGCTCGCGTCGCAGGAACGTGCTGCGGAAGCGATGCGGCTTACCGGCGCGCGCGAATTTCGCTGGATACCGCTCGATAGCGCCGTGACGATGGATTACCGCCCGGCGCGGCTCAACGTCGAACTCGACCAGAATAATGTGATGCGGACGTTTCGCTGCGGTTAGGCTAGAGTAGCCGCATCTCCGTTTTTTTGCCGAACGCATCGGCGAGCTGGCGATGGCGTTTGGCGACCGGTTCGCCATAAAGCTCGGCATCGCCGCTATCGATGGAAAGTACGAGCTTGTCGTCCTCGACCGAAACCTTGCTGAGTTCGAGCGGCCCGGCAACGCCGCCGCTCAATCGCTGGCCGAGCCGCATCGCGAGTCCCCAGCGCGCCGCCTGCTCGAGCTCTTTGCTGCTGCATAGATCTACCAGTTCGCCGACCATACCCACGCCGCCGCCGAAATTGGTGAAAAGCGCCTGTGCCATCTTGCCGCGGCCATTGCTCTCGATGCCGACCCAATTGCCGTGGAGCGCCATTTCGAGGCCGCGCTCGGCGCGAAATTCGGGATGCGCGCGCCAGCCGGTATCGGCGAGCAGGCAGGCGGCGAGGCGGATGCGCTTGTCGGTGTCGCTTTCCTTCTCGAAAAGCGGCGCGATCCAGCGGTTGAGCAGATCGCCATGCTCGGGAAAGCGACCCTGGCGCTCGCCCTCGTCGCGGGTCGCGGCGATCAGTGGGTCGATAGCGCGGATGTCGGCGTCGAGCCGCTCATAGAGAAGCCCCTCGCGCAAGCCATAAGCCGAGACGATCAGCTCGGCGAGACCGACTTGTTTGACGAGCTGCGAGAGAATTGCCGCGCCATCGGGCAGGTTTGGGATACGCTGCGCCGCGAGCGAGGGTACGCTGGTCAGCTTGGCCGGATCGATCTGAGCGAGCAATCGCACCAGCCGCGCCGGCCGGTCGGGTTGCATCGTGTAGTGATGGACAATCGGCAGCGGGAATTTGGTGCGGTGCATGTCGACGCGCACCAATGCGCGCCACGTTCCGCCGACAAGATACAGCGGTTGGCCTTTGCATTTCTCGATCCAGGTCGCCGCCTTGAGCGCCTTGGTGACGGCCCGCTTGAGCGCGCCTTTCTTCTTTTTTTCGCGCAGTTCCGCCACGCGAAGGACACCGAGCGGATAGGACACGGTTTCGTGAACTTCGCCGTTACTGACGCGCGCCAATTCGAGGCTGCCGCCGCCAAGATCGCCAACCAGTCCCTCGGCCTCGGGGATTGCGGAAAGAACGCCGAACGCAGCCAGATACGCCTCATCCTCACCCGACAGCAGACGCACCGGGAGCCCCATTGCCGCCAGCTCCGCAGTGAATTGCGGGCCATTGCCTGCTTCGCGCACCGCTGCGGTCGCCACGGTGCGCATGTCGGTCACCTGCATTTCGCTCGCCAGCTTGCGGAAGCGGCGGAGCGTCTCCATCGCATCGTCGATCGCGTCCTGATGCAGCGCGCCATTCTCGTCGCGCCGCTTGCCGAGGCCGACCATGACTTTCTCATTGAACAGAAAGCCGGGTATCCGGCCGTTATCCTCGAACACGACGAGGCGGATCGAGTTCGAGCCGATGTCGATAACGGCGACGCGCCCTTCCCTTCCGGGCAGGCTTTCATCCTGTCGGGCAAGCGAAACGACCGCCATGCAAGTATCTTAAGCGCTTAACGGATCTTAAGAAACGACTTTATCCACGCCGTTTGACGCGCAATTTCTTGGGCACCGATCCTTGTTCCTGCAGCGCCTGACCCCGGCCCGAAAGCGATGGGTTGGTCATGAAATAGCGGTGCAGGTTGAATGGACGGTCTTCGGGCTGCAGACGGCGATAGCTGCCATCGCTGCGCAATTCCCAGCTTTGTTCATTGTCGATCAGATTGGCGACCATCACTTGGTCGAGGATCTGTGCGTGGACGGTCGGATTTGAGATCGGCATCATATATTCGACGCGCCGGTCGAAATTGCGCGGCATCCAGTCGGCCGAGCTGATGAAGACCTTGGCGTTCTTGTTGGGCAGGTCGGCGCCATTGCCGAAACAGGCGATCCGGCTGTGTTCAAGGAAACGGCCGATGACCGAACGCACGCGGATATTGTCCGAAAGCCCTTCGATACCCGGCTTGAGGCAGCATATTCCGCGCACGATCAGGTCGATCTGCACACCGGCCCGGCTTGCCTCATAAAGCTTGTCGATGATGATCGGATCGACGAGCGAATTCATCTTCGCCCAGACCGCGCCATCGCGACCTGACCGTTCATGCGCGATCTCGTCATCGATCAGCTTCATCAGATCGCTGCGCAGATCGCGCGGCGACATCGAAATCAGCTCGAGGTTTTCGGGCTTCACATAGCCCGTGATGTAATTGAACAGCTGCGCAGCATCACGCCCGGCGCGCGGATCTGCGGTGAAAAAGCTGAGATCGGTGTAAATTTTCGCCGTAATCGGATGATAATTCCCGGTACCGAAATGGCAGTAGCTGGTATAGCCGTCATCCTCCTTGCGGACGACGATCGTTACCTTGGCGTGCGTCTTCCATTCGATAAAGCCGTAAACGACCTGAACGCCGGCGCGCTCGAGCGCGTTGGCCCAGAGCAAATTCTGCTCCTCGTCGAAACGCGCCTTGAGCTCGACGACGGCGGTCACCGATTTTCCGGCTTCGGCGGCGTCGATCAGCGCGCGGATGACGGCGGATTGTTTGCCGGCGCGGTAGAGCGTCTGTTTGATCGCCACGACATCGGGGTCTTCGGCCGCCTGTTTGAGCAAGGCGATAACGACATCGAAGCTTTCATAGGGATGATGGACGACGATATCCTTGGCCTTGATTGCCGCGAAGCAATCGCCGCCATGTTCGCGGATACGCTCGGGAAAACGTGGGCTGAACGGCGGAAATTTGAGATCTGGCCGATCTTCCTCGACCAGGGCTTCGAGATCGGCAACGCCGAGAAAGCCGCTCGATTCCGCAACGATCACATCCTCGCCGCCCATTTCGCGCCGGATCAACTCTTCCATATCGTCGGGGATATCGGCTTCGAGCTTGAGCCGGATGACGCGCCCGCGGCGACGGCGTTTGATCGCGCTGCGGAAATAGCGAACAAGGTCTTCGGCCTCTTCTTCAACCTCGATATCGCTGTCGCGGATGATCCGAAACGCCCCGCCCCCGACGACGTCATAACCGGGAAACAGAATATTCGTGTAGCGGCGGATGATCGTTTCTATCGCAACATAGCGTACGACTTCGCCGGGAATACGGACGAAACGCGGCAGCGTCGTCGGCAGCATCACCAGTTCGCGAATCGGTGCGCCGTCTTCCTTGCGTTCGAGATCGAAAACGAGGCTGAACCCCTTGTTTGGTATGAACGGGAAGGGATGTGCCGGATCGAGCGCTTGCGGCGTCAGCACCGGAAAAATATGCTCGGAAAAATGGTTGGCGAGCCAATCATCGGTTTCGCCATCGATATCGTCATTCTCAAGTACGGATATCTCGGCGTCGGCCAGCGCATCGCGCAATTCGATCCAGACCCGTTGCTGCTCGTCCATCAGTGCATTGGCCCGGTCGGTAATGGCGGCAAGTTGCTGGCTTGCTGTCATCCCGTCGAACGAGCGCATCTGCACGCCTTGTAGTTGCTGACCCTTGAGGCCGGCGACGCGCACCATGAAGAATTCGTCGAGATTATTACCCGAAATCGACAGGAAGCGCAGTCGTTCGAGCAGCGGATGCGCGGCATTTCGCGCCTCCTCGAGCACTCGTTCGTTAAAACCGAGCCAACTCAGTTCGCGGTTGAAATAGCGATCTTCCGAACCCGGCTCGGTCTCGATCTCGCGCGAGAAATCCTCGGTAATATGTTCGGGATTATAATCGTCCATCGGCGGATTGTAGGCGAAAAGCTGTTACAGGTCGATGAAATCGCGCGCGCTAATCGCCTGGTGCAGACTCTCCATCCTCGGCCATTGCCATCTTCGCCAATGCCAGCGTGATCCGGCTCTTGCGCTCGAAAGCCAGCCTGTCGAGCGTCTCGATCAGCCGATGGAGAGCGAAGTGGCTGCGATCCATGCGCTTGAGAACATAATCGATCGCATTTTGCGGCACATTCATACCCTGCGACGAAAAATGCCGTTGGAGCCGCGCCTCGATGAGCATATCGCCTGGATCACCGATCGCGGTCTTGGGCGTCGCTGCCATGCGCGAGCGCAAATCGGGCAGCTTTATCTGCCAGCGCGGCGGCGGTGCGTCGGCGATGATCAGCAGTGGACGTTTTTCGGCCTGGGCGAGATTCCAGGCGTGGAAGAGCGGTTCTTCGTCCGATAGGTCGGCATCGTCGATCAGCCGCCCACCGCTCTTTCGCGCGAACATCCGTCCGAGCGTGGTCTTGCCCGATTTCCGCGGACCGGTGAGCAGGCTGACGCGGACCGGCCAGAGCGACCAATGTTCAAGATGGCGCACCGCTTCGACATTGCTGTCGTCGATGATGAAGGCGCTGTCATCGCCATCGTCCGGCCAATCAAGCGGCAGGGCGATCTGGTTCATTCTTCGCTCGCGCCGCTTTCATTGGCAGGTGGCGGTTGTTGCGGCGACGGTGCAGCAGCCCGGCTGATGCGCAATGTTCCCGCACCGCGCTGTACCTGGAAGCCGCGGGAAGCGAGCGCGGCGGCGAGGGTGTCGAGATCGCCGATATAACTGACTTCCATCAGCGAAACCCCGCCAATCGCCAGGCTCGATGTCGAGGCGGACCGCACACCCGGTGTTCCGCGCACCGCTGATTCGCTGCTGCGGACGGCGTCGGCGTTGGGCGTGACGACTTGAATGGTATAGCGGCCGGTTGCTGCCGTCTGCGCGTCGTTTGTCGCCGTCTCGTTGCGCTGTGTGGTGACCGCGACGCTTTCCTCGAGTTCTTCGAAATCTTCCTCGATGTCCTCGTCGTCGATGCCGAATTCGAACTGGAGCGAAGGATCGGCGCGCAGCCTGCCATCGGCCAGCGCGCGCTGGTAAAGCGCATCCATCCTGCGAACCCCCTCGTCCATCAGCCGCGGTAGATTTGCGGCATTGCGGATGCGCAGCGAGACCTGACCAATCTTGCGGCGATCGGGACCATGATAGGCGACAAAAGTCGCCGTGACCGGGCCGCCCGGATAGGCATAGTTTATATAGGCCATCGGCGCGATGACATCGGCTGCGCCATATGAATCGAGCAGGAAGCGCCACCAGCCGCGGCCGGGCCGCCCCGTCTGGCCCACAGTGAGCAGCATCGGGGCGGGCGCGGTGGTCGCGGCGCGCACATAGTCAATCGTGCTGTCGCCGGTCTGGAAGCGTATCCAGGCGCGTTGCCATTCATTGCGATCTTCATAACTATGCGG
>JABDLY010000222.1 GCA_013001755.1 Sphingomonadaceae bacterium | reverse complement strand
CGTGTCGGCAAAGATTTCCCAGGTGAGATCCTCCGCGACGCCACCGACTTTTTCGAGCGCCTTGTAAATCGGCACGGTGCCGATCGGCACCGGCGCATTGCGGATGATCCATTCGCGCGTGTCGTGGATATTGCGGCCCGTCGAGAGGTCCATAACCGTGTCGGCGCCCCAGCGGATCGCCCAGACCATCTTGTCGACCTCGGTCGCCACGTTCGACGCGACGGCGGAATTGCCGATATTGGCGTTGACCTTGACGAGGAAGTTGCGCCCGATCGCCATCGGCTCGCTCTCGGGATGGTTGACGTTGTTGGGGATGATCGCGCGGCCGCGGGCGACCTCGTCTCTCACGAATTCGGGCGTGACATAATCGGGGATCGACGCGCCGAAATCCTCGCCGTCGCGGGCGTACTCGGCGAGCTGCTCGCGGCCCAGATTTTCGCGCTCGGCGACATATTCCATCTCGGGCGTGATGATGCCTTTGCGGGCATAGTGCATCTGGCTGACATTCGCGCCGGGCTTGGCGCGGAGCGGGCGCTTGATCACATAGGGAAAGCGATCGACGCCGCCCGAGCGATCCGGCCCGAGCTGGCCGTTATCCTCGGGCTTGATTGCGCGCGCGTCATAGCTTTCGACATCGCCGCGCGCCTCGATCCATTCGCGCCGCAGCGCCGGAAGCCCCGCCATAATATCGATATTCGCCTCGGGATCGGTATAGGGGCCGCTGGTGTCGTAAACCCGTACCGGATCCTCGCCCTCCTCGAGCTGAATCTCGCGCATCGCCACGCGAATGCCGCTGCCGCTGTGCGCGGCGACATGGATTTTCTTGCTGCCGCGAATGGGCCCGGTGGTGACGCCGATTTCGGTGCGCGCGGGGATATCTGCCATGGGGTGTCTGTCTTTCTAATGCGGGAGTTGGAGGTGGACGATGGCGGCGAGGCCGAGGCCCGCGCCGATCAGTATCGCAAGCCCGGCCCAGAGCCGGTTGAGCCGGTCGCCGTCGAGCAGCGAGCGGGAAAGGCGGCCCATGAACCGGGGCAGCGCGAGAAAGGCGAGGCCTTCGAGGACCATGCCAACGCCGATTGCGCTGACAAGGAAGCTCAGCCAGTCATTGCAGGGATTGACGAGGACGATTGCCGTGCCGAGCGCGAACACCATGATGCCGGTAAGAAAACCGAGCGCCGCAGACTGGTCGAGTTCGAGCGCCATCCGCTTCCAGCGGCCCGGCGCGCCGAGCAAGCCGATGCCCGCAGCGATCGAATAGAGGGCGAAGGCGAGCGCGATCCAGGCGGAGATATTCGATGCATTGGCCATGATTGCGGTCTCCTCGTCTTCGATCGAAGGGGGAGCGCGGTTGGTCCAGCTGCCGCTCCCTCCCTCCGCCGGTGGTGCGCGAAAGTGGCGCGCCGGATCAGGTTCAACGGGTCGCGCGGACTTGCACCGCGCCTCTCAGCCTAAGGCTCCCCGGGGACGGCCTGTTTCTTACGGGGCGGCGGACCGCTTGTCGAGCGGTTCCCCGATCAGTCGGCCGTCGCCGTCGCCGGTTCGACGGCGGGGTCCGGCGCCGCGCTCCCACCAAAGACGAATTCATCTCCGCCGAGATCGATCGCCGGCAGCGTCTCGCACTCGGTCCAATAATCCTGGGTATGCCGCCATTCGGGCTTGTCGCCGGCCTTGGGCAGCAAATGCATGTCGCGCATCAGATAATTGGGGTTGAAATCGTCGGCGTCGCCCCAGGGGCCGATCGCCATATCGGCGTCCTCCGGGCGCAACGCCACCTCGACTCGGGCAGCGCCCAGTTCGTCCATCCGGTGGAGCAACCGGCAGACGAAATCGGCCACGATATCGACCCGCAAGGTCCAGCTCGCGCGGAAATAGCCGAAGATCCAGACCATGTTCGGTACGCCGGTAAACATCATCCCGCGATAGGTGACCGTTTCGGGCCAGCTCACCGGCTCGCCATCGACCGAGAAGGGGATGTCGCCGAGCACCGAAAGATTGAAGCCCGTTGCGGTGATGACGATATCGGCTTCGATCTCCTCGCCCGAATTGAGCCGCACGCCGTTCTCGGTGAAGCGATCGATCGTGTCGGGATGGATGCTCGCCTTGCCGGCAGCGATGCCCTGGAACAGATCGCCATCGGGAATGAAGGCGAGCCGCTGCTGCCAGGGCCGGTATCTGGGCGTGAAATGTTTTTCGATATCGAAATCGGGGCCCAGAAATTCGCGCACGCCCGCCAGCAGCTCCTCTTTCACGACCTCGGGTTCGGTCTTGCAGCGCGCCGTCGTCTGTTGCTGGTCGAACAGGATCTTCTTGCGGACGATCGGATGGATAATCTCCTCGTCGATCTCGATCTCGCGCAGCGTATCGGCCAGCTCGTTGGCGTTGGGCGCCGGCCAGAAATAGGTCGGCGAGCGCTGGAGCAGCGTGATATGTTCGATCTCGTCGGCGATCGCCGGGACCAGGGTCGCCGCCGTCGCGCCCGATCCGATGACGAGCACGCGCTTGCCCGCCAGATCGGCGTCTTCGGGCCAGAGCTGCGGATGGATGATCTCGCCGGTAAAATCGCCCATCCCTTCCCATTCGGGCGTGTAGGGCTTTTCGTGATTATAATAGCCCTGGCACATCCACAGGAAGGTTGCGGTAAAACGCTTTTCTTCGCCCGTCGCATTGTCGGTCGCCATGACCGTCCAGAGGTTGTCGGCGCGCGAAAAAGCGGCGCTGGTGATCGTGTGGCCGTAGCGGATATGCTCGTCGATCGCGTTCTCCTCGATCACCTCGCCCAGATATTTGAGGATCTCTTCGCCGTTTGCGATCGGCGCGGAGGTCCATGGCTTGAAGCGATAGCCGAAGGTGTAGAGATCGCTGTCCGAGCGAATCCCCGGATAGCTATGCGTTAGCCAGGTGCCCCCGAAACTGTCCTTCTTCTCGAGGATCAGAAAGCTCTTTTCCGGGCATTGGTCCTTCAAGTGCCAGCCGGCCCCGATCCCCGATATGCCGGCGCCGACGACGAGCACATCGACATGGGTGACAGCGCCTTCGGTGGCGGTCTGCGGGTTCGGCCTTTCCATCGCGATTCTCCTTCGATGCTGCATCTTCCGGACCCGCCGGTCGAACCGCATTGATTTAGGTCAAACAGGCAACCGCGACCTTATCACAGTTCGAGGCCAAGCTGAGCGGGGACGTCCTTCACCATTGTCTCCTCGTCCGCTTGGCCGAACCCCGACATCGTCAGCCCGAGCAGCCGCACGCCGCGCGCATCGGGGATCAGCGTGTCGAGCAGATCGCAGCCGATGGCGAAAAGCTCGTCGCGGCTGGCGACGGGCTGCTCGCGCGACCGCGCGCGGGTCGGCGTTTCGAAATCCGAATAGCGTAGCTTGAGCGTAACGGTGCGTCCGAAGCTCTCGCTCTTTTGCGCGCGCTCCCAAACTACATCGGCGATCTCGGCCAGCTTTGCGATCATAGCGTCGCGATCGTGCAGATCCTCGCCATAGGTGCGTTCGGCGCCGAGCGACTTGCGAATCCGGTTGGGCTTGACCTGGCGATCGTCGATCCCGCGTGAGGCGCGGTAATAATAGCGCGCGCTCTTGCCGAAACGCTGCTCGAGAAATTCCTCGCTTTGCGCGCGCAGGTCGGCGCCGGTCTCGATCCCCAGCGCCTTCATCTTCTCGGCGGTCTTCGGGCCGATGCCGTGAAAGCGGCGCACCGGGAGTTTGGCGACGAAGGCCGGCCCCTGTCTGGGCGTGACGACGCAAATGCCGTCGGGCTTGTTCTGGTCCGAGGCGATCTTGGCGATGAACTTGTTGTACGAAACCCCCGCCGAGGCGGTCAGCCCCGTCGCGTCGTTGATCCGCGCGCGTATCTCTTCGGCGATCGCGGTCGCGGTCGGCAGCTTGCGATAGCCGGTGACATCGAGATAGGCCTCGTCGAGCGACAGCGGTTCGACCAATTCCGTGTAGTCGCGGAAAATCGCGCGGATCTGGTTCGAGACCGCGCGGTAGATGTCGAAGCGCGCGCGCACGAAGACAAGATCGGGGCAACGCCGTTTCGCCGTCACCGAAGGCATCGCCGATCGCACGCCGAACTGGCGGGCTTCGTAGGATGCCGCCGCAACGACTCCGCGGCCCGAAGATCCGCCAACCGCCACGGGCTTGCCGCGCAGCTCGGGATTGTCGCGCTGTTCGACCGATGCAAAGAACGCATCCATATCGATATGGATGATCTTGCGCGGGGCGGAATGATCGGGCGCATCTGGCACGCCGGTCATATGCCGCAATGCGCCGCGCCGGTCAGCCCTCAGTCGTGATGCGCACGCCAGGCGCCGACCGAGCCGAGGAATATGTCGACATGCTCGAAGCCGTTGGACGCGAGCCAGCCGGCTGCGACCGTCGCCCGCGCGCCGCTGGCGCACATCGTCGTATAATGGCGGTCGCAGTCGAGTTCGCCGAGCCGCTTATTGAGTTCGCCGACATAGATGTGCTCGGCGCCCTCCATCGCGTAATCCTCGACCTCGTCGATCGCGCGCACGTCGAGCAATGTCCAGTCATTGCGGCCTTCGTCGAGCCGTTCGGCGACCGTCTCGTGATCGACATAGGCGATGCGGGCGAAGGGTTTGCCCTCGGCGACGGCGGGGGCGAGCCCGGTATAGACGCCGACCAGCCTGTCGTAGCCGATCCGGCGCAGGTGGACGGCCGCCGCTTCGGCCTGCTCCTCGGCTTCGGCGAACAATGCGAGCCGGTCGTCCTCGTCGAGGAACCAGCCGGCGAAGGCCGAGATCATCGATTCGGGCAGGCTGAGCGCGCCGGGCCAGTGCGCGCCGGCAAAGCTGGTGATCGGGCGGACGTCGACGACACGGTCGGCGTCGCACTCGGCCAGCTCGTCGAGCGTCAGCACCGGCGGCAGATCGATACGCGGCGCCGCATCGCCGCCGACGAGGTTGAGCCGCTCCATCGTGTTGAAATAGGGCGGGTAATAATGGTTCTCGGCGACCTTGGCCGCGATGAACTCGTCGCGGTCGCGGATCTGGAGCCGCGGATTGTTCTTCCGTTCGTGGCCGACGGTCGAGAATTCGCGCGACGCCATGCCCGAGCCGCAGACCGACCCCGCGCCATGCGCCGGGTAGATGATCGCCTGGTCGCCGAGCGCCTCGATCTTGCGCAGGCTGTCGAACAATAGCCCGGCGACCTTTTCGGCCTGGTCGGGATAGAAATCGGTGCGGCCGACATCGCCGACGAACAGCGCATCTCCGGTGAAAACGCCGACTGCGCCGTCTTCATAGCCCTTGTCGTGGATCGCGTAGCAGACATGGTCGAAGGTGTGACCGGGCGTTTCGAGCACCCGCAGTTCGATATCGCCGAAGGCGAAGCAATCGCCTTCGCGCACCGTTTCGGCATAGCGCACCTCGCCATCGGCATTGGGGCCGTGCCAGACTTTCGCGCCGGTCATTTCGGCAAGCACCGGCGCACCCGAGATCAGGTCCTCGTTGCGATGGGTCTCGAAAATGTCGGTGATTTCGAGGCCGTGCTCGCGCGCCCGTTTGACGTATATTTCACAATCGCGTCGCGGGTCTATGACAGCTGCTTTTCCGCCATCGCCGATCAGGTAGGAAAGATGGGCGAGTCCATCCGATTTGATTTTCTCGATGAGCATGTCGCATTCCTCCGGTTGATATCTTTCAATCGGATCAACGACGGGCCGCCTGCGCAGTTCCGTTGCGATATGCTAGAGAAAGTAGCGCATCCGGATCTGCTGCGTTTCACGGCCATTTTGCAGCATGAAGCGCGCGGCGGAAAATCGCGGCGGGCCGAAGGTGAAGCGCGGGTTGCGCGAAAAGCCGATGCCTTCGCGCGGAATGCCCAAGGCTCGATCCATCCGGTTGTTGCTGTTCTCGTCATGCAGGATGGCGACCGCATAGCCGCCCGACGGCAGGTTGCGGAAACTGATTGTGCGGGTGTCGGCAGCCCGGAAACTCCCTTTCACGGCATCGGGATCGTCGTCGCAATCGGGGAAATGCGCCTCGTCGCGGGTTACGCAGACATGGATCAGGCCTTCATTGGAACGCAGCCGCTCGACATTGACCTCAAGCTGCGCGCCCAGGCTCCCCGCCGACAGCATCACGAAGAGGCCCAGTGCCGCCCCCGCCTTCGCTAACGAAGCTGCCCAGCCCCTTGTCGGTGCCGCAGAGCCGGTCCCAGAGCCTGAAATAGAGGCCATAATTACACCTGTAATCCGTATGATGACGTTGATGATGGCTCGCGGTAATGAGCCAGCGTCCTGCTACCCCTTGAACTATGAACCTAGGGAAAACTTCCCAGCCCATATGATTTGTCACTCCCATTATCGTCATGACGGTCAAAACGACAGCTAAAGCTGCGATATGAATGGGGATGAGAAAAACCAGCGCCGGGATGACGACCGCGCCGGTCAGCGCCTCGATAGGGTGAAAGCTCATCGCCGCCCAGGCGGTCGGCGGTCGGCTGGCGTGATGGACGGCATGGGCGATGCGGAACCAGCGCGGCCGGTGCATCAGCCTGTGCGTCCAGTAAAACCATGTGTCGTGGGCGAACAGATAGGCGAGGATCGAGAGCGGCCAATACCAGAGCGGCCAGGCAGCGATATCGGTGTAGATCAGCGTCCAGCCATGATTGTCCCAGCCCCAGGCGACGACGCCCGCAGGGATACCGTAAATCGCCGCGCTCAATAGCGACCAGTAAATCTCGCGGCCGATCTGCGGGCGCAATTCGGTGTAAAGGCCGGGGCGGACGCGTGACGTCAGCCAGGCAAAGCCGCCGCTCGACGCCATATAGCGCACACCGACGATCAGCGTCATCGCGAGCGCGGAGAGGAGGATGGCGAACGTGGCGGACATGGGCGACGATTAGGCGTCTGCCGGCAATTTGTATATGCGGCGCGAAGCCCTAGAATAGCAATACACCCGTCATTCCCGCGCAGGCGGGAATCCAGGGCCATTAGCGATACCGCCCGTGGCTCTAGATTCCCGCCTGCGCGGGAATGACGATCGGGCAGGAGCGAACGGGTCAAATGACTGCTGGCCAAGATCTCGATTGCGACATAGCCATCCTGGGCGGCGGGCTGGCCGGCGGGTTGATCGCGCTCGCGCTGCGCCGCGAGCGGCCCGATGTCCGCCTGCTTGTGATCGAGGAAGGCGAGCGGCTCGGCGGCAACCATATCTGGTCGTTTTTCGAAAGCGATGTCGATGCTTGGGGCATGACGCTGCTCGAACCGCTGATTTCGCATCGCTGGGGGAGCTATGAGGTCCGCTTCCCGGCGCATCGCCGCACGCTCGAAACCGCCTATCATTCTATCCGCTCCGATCAATTCGATCGCGCGGTGACCGGCGCGCTGCCCGACGGCGCCCTCCGGCTCAACGCCGCGGTGATCGGCGCGAGCCCCGATGCGGCCGTTCTCGACAGTGGCGAACGTATCGAGGCGCGCGCTGTGATCGATTGCCGCGGCGCGGGCGATCTCAGCCTCCTCAATTGCGGCTGGCAGAAATTCGTCGGCGTCGAGTTGGAATTGGCCGCGCCGCACGGGCTTGAGCGGCCGATCGTGATGGACGCCACGGTCGAGCAGATCGATGGCTATCGCTTCGTCTATTCGCTGCCGCTGTCCGAACGACGGATTTTCGTCGAGGACACCTATTATAGCGACCTGCCCGCGATGGACGCCGAGGCGCTCGAGGAACGCGCGATCGCCTATGCCGGGGCGCAGGGATGGCGCGGCGAAGTCGTCCACCGCGAAAAGGGCGTCCTGCCTGTCGCGATGACCGGCGGGAAGTTCGGCGAATATTGGCGCTCGGGCGGCAAGGCCGCGAAGGCGGGGGTACGCGCCGGCATGTTTCATCCGGTGACCGGCTATTCGCTCCCCGATGCCGTGCGCACCGCGCGGCTCGTCGCGCAGCACGCCGATCTTTCGAGCGAGGCGTTGCAGGGCAAGCTCCTCGTCCATGCCGCACAATGCTGGCGGCGCGGGCGGTTTTACAGGATGCTCGACACGATGATGTTCGGCGGCGCGGACACCGAAGATCGCTACAAAATCCTCGAGAGGTTTTATCGGCTGCCGCCTGCTCTTATATCGCGCTTCTACGCCGGACGGAGCACGACGCTCGACAAGCTGCGTATCGTTTCGGGCAAGCCGCCTATTCCGGTCGGCCGGGGCATCGGGGCGCTCTTGGGCGCCAACAAGCGGGAGAATGCATGAGCAAGGCGGCGGTGATCGGCGCGGGATTTGGTGGCATGGCGCTTGCTATCCGTCTGCAATCGGCGGGGATCGAGACGACGGTGATCGAGGGCCGCGACAAGCCCGGCGGGCGCGCCTATTACTGGGAGCGCGACGGGTTTGTCTTCGATGCCGGGCCGACCGTCATCACCGACCCCAATTGCCTTGCCGAGCTCTGGCAGCTGACCGGCGCGAATATCGACGACGACGTCGATCTGATGCCGGTCACGCCCTTTTACCGGCTCAACTGGCCCGATGGCACGCAGTTCGATTATTCGAACGACGAGGTCGAGCTGACGCGCGAGATCGAAAAGCTCAATCCCGCCGATGTCGAGGGCTATCGCCGTTTTCTCGATTATTCGGCCGGGGTCTTCGAGGAAGGCTATGTCAAGCTCGGCGCGGTGCCGTTCCTCGATTTCAAGTCGATGCTCAAGGCGGCGCCGCAGCTTGCGCGCAAACAGGCCTGGCGCTCGGTCTATTCGGTCGTTTCGAGCTTCGTAAAGAATGAGAAACTCCGCGAGGCGCTGAGCTTCCACACTTTGCTCGTCGGCGGCAATCCGATGAAGACGAGCGCGATCTATGCGCTGATCCACAAGCTCGAAAAGGATGGCGGCGTCTGGTTCGCGAAGGGCGGAACCAACAGGCTCATCGCCGGGATGGTTACCCATTTCGAGCGGCTCGGCGGCACGATGCGGCTCGGCGATCCGGTGACCAAGATCGATTCGGTTGGCGACCGGATCACCGGCCTGACC
>JABDLY010000209.1 GCA_013001755.1 Sphingomonadaceae bacterium | reverse complement strand
GTTCGAAGGATTGAAGATGAAATCGGGGCGGTTGGCGGAATCGATCACTTCGCCTGAGAATATGATTTCATAACAGATCTGCCCGCCCGCCGTGCCGAAATTGCCGACATTGATCGTCTGTGCACCGGGGCCGGGCCAGAAATCGAGGTCGCCCGGAGCGAGGCGCGACAGGCCGATGCTTTCGAGCAGGGGCCGCATCGGCAAATATTCGCCATAGGGGACGAGATGCGCCTTGTCGTAGCGGCCGATCAGCTCGCCCTCGGCCGTCATCGCGTAGAGCGCATTGCGCGCGCCGACGGCGCGGCGGCGGCCATTTTCGTCGGTCTCGATCTCAAGCTTCGTCGCGCCGAGCATTAGCATATCGTCGGGTCCGAGCAATTCGGCGATAAGAAATCGTGCGACGGGTTCCTGCTCGATAAATTGCGGCACCGCGGCTTCGGGCCAGAAGATCAGTCGCGGCCGGTCTCCGGTCTCACCGGTACGTTCAACGAGCCGCGCGAAATTGCGACGCTCGAAATCCGGATCCCATTTTTGCGACTGGTCGATATTGGGCTGGATGATGCGAATGGCGGGGGCGGCGCGGTCATTATTGGCCTCCACATAACTCGGTGCCGCCGGCGCACTCAGCTTGAGAAGAGCAAAGCCGGCCAACGTCGCGAGGATCGGGAGCCCTGCCGCGACCAGGCTCGATCGCCACTCGCGGCGATAGGCGAGCAACAGCGCGCCGCTCGCCAACACGATGATGGCCGATAGGCCGTAGGTACCGATAATGCGCGTAACGGCGGGGAGCGCGAGTTGCGCCCCCTCCATTTGGGCCATGGTGATCGTGGCAAGTGGATTCCAGCCAAAGCTGAACAATATCGTCGCACGCAGATATTCGGTGATGATCCATGCTGCTGCGAACAGCAATATGAAGGTCAGCGGCTCGCCTTTGCCAATGCGCCAGGCCAGCGCTGTAGCCGCTCCGACAAACGGCGCGAGATAGAGCGCGGTGATCAGGATGGCGATCCAGCCTAACCAGGCCGGCATTGCCGATTGGAAGGTGAACGCCATCGCTATCCAGTTGAGCCCCACAGCGAAATGACCAAGCCCGAAGGCAAATCCGATGGCGAAGGCGCTGCGCATGCGCTCGACGTTCAATGTCATCGCGATCAGCAGTGCGAAAGCCGCCAGCGTCAGCGGCCACAGCCCGAGTGGCGCGAAACCGGTCGCCGAAACGCCGCCGGCTATCAGGGCGATGAGAAGATGCTTCATCGGCTGCGGCTATTGCGATGTAGCGGGCATTAATGCAACGCCATCGTCATGACCGGTCTGCCGCCCTTTCACTTTGCCTTCACGGTGGACGATCTTGGTGAAGCGCGCCGTTTCTATGGCGGGCTATTGGGCTGCGCCGAGGGGCGATCGGATACACGCTGGGTCGATTTCGACTTTTACGGGCACCAGATCGTCGCGCATCTCGACGAGACGGCGGGGCAGGGCGCGGCGAGCAATGCGGTCGACGGGCATGACGTCCCCGTACCGCATTTTGGCGCGGTGCTCGACTGGGAGGCCTTCGCCGCGCTGCGCGAGCGGCTTGAAAATGCCGGTATCGACTGGGTGATCGAGCCCTATATCCGCTTCGACGGCGAACCTGGCGAACAGGCGACGATGTTCCTGCGCGATCCCTCCGGCAATGCGCTCGAATTCAAGGCTTTTCGCAATCCCGATCGGCTCTTTGCGACCTAACTCTCTGCTCCGTCTTCGACCGCCGCTGCCGCACGCGCATTGGGGTTGCTGACACGCCAGATGCAGTTGCCGACATCGTCGGCGACGAGCAGCGCGCCGGTGCGGTCGGTCATCACGCCGACGGGCCGGCCCCAAGCCTCGCCGTCGGGGCTGAGGAATCCGGTCAACACGTCGATCATCTCGCCGACCGGACGGCCATTTTCGAATCGCACGAAGACGACCTTATAGCCCGAGCGCGGATTGCGGTTCCACGAACCATGCTGACCGATAAAGGCGCCATTGGCGAAGCGGCTGCCAAGGTTCGCATTGTCCGCAAATTCAAGCCCCAGCGAAGCCGTGTGCGGACCGAGTGCGAAATCGGGGCGTTTGGCATATTCGAGCATGCGCGGCGTTGCCGGTTCGACGCGCTCGTCGAGATAATTGCCCCAATAGACTCCCGGCCAGCCATAATGCGCGCCGAATTCAACCTCGGTGAGGTAATCGGGAACAAGATCGCCGCCGAGCAGGTCGCGCTCGTTGACGACGGTGTAGAGCCTGCCCGATTGCGGTTCCCAATCGAGGCCGACCGGATTGCGTAGGCCGGCAGTAAAGATGCGGAAGCTGCGCTCCTCGACATTGATTTCGAGGACGGCGGCGCGGTTTTCTTCCTGCGCCATGCCGCCTTCGGCGATATTGCTGTTCGATCCGACGCCGACATACATCAAATTGGGGTCTGCGGGGCTGACGACCAGCGTCTTTGTCCAATGGTTGTTCGGGCCGCTCGCGGGCAGCTCGACGATCTGCTCGCCTTCGCCCTCGATGCTGACCTGCCCCGGTTCGAAGGCGAAGCGGACCAGCGCGTCGGTATTGGCGACGTAGAGATAGTCCTCGGTCACGGCCATGCCGATCGGCGAGTTGAGGCCGTTGTCGACGGTCAGCAGCGCGCTGCGCTGGTCGGCGGTGCCGTCGCCATCGACATCGCGAAGCAGCGTGATCCGGTTGGCCGATGGGCCGAGCGCGCCGGCGCGGCGCATCATCCGTTCGGCTATCATCCCGGTGAGGCCGCTGAATTCCTGGCTGGGCTGGCGCGATTCGGCGACGAGAACATCGCCATTGTCGAGCGTCAGCATCCAGCGCGGATGATCGAGATCGTCGGCGAAGAGATTGACCTCCAGCCCTTCGGCGGCTTCGGGCATTTCGCCCTCGGGCCAGCCGACAGCCTCGGCAACGTTGATCGTCGGCCAAGTTTCGGGCCGCGGCGAGGTGATCTGCGGATTGATGCCGCTGGTTTCGTCGATCGACAGCCGTGCTTCGTGCGGGCGGATCATCAGCCAGGTGATGATCCCGAGCACGACAAGGGCAAACAGAACGAGGAGTATGCGTTTGCGCGTCATCTTAATCGCCTTTGCCGTCGATCGGAGGATGGAGCTTTAGCCGGGTGACGCGCTTGCTGTCACCTTCGAGAACTTCAAGCTGCCATCCGCTCGGATGATCGAGCCTGTCACCTTGTTCGGGGACACGGCCGGCGAGCACGAAGGCGAGGCCGCCCAGCGTATCGACATCTTCGTCGATCTCGCCGAGGCATTCATCGACGATTTCGGCGACATCGTCGAGTTCGGCGCGCGCCTCTGCTTCCCAGCTGCCGTTCGGCGTTTTGGTCAACAGGTCGGCGGCTTCCTCGTCATGTTCGTCCTCGATCTCACCGACAATCTCTTCGACGATATCCTCGATCGTCACGATCCCTTCGGTACCCGAATATTCGTCGAGGACGATGGCCATATGCGTGCGTGCCGCCTGCATCTGGGCCAGCAGATCAAGCACGCCCATCGATTCGGGCACGTAGATCGGATCGCGGATGAAGCTCTCGATCGTCGGCGGACGAGGCTCGTCCGAAGCGAGTACCGCGAAAACGTCTCGAACATGGATCATGCCGATGACGTTATCGAGCGTATCGCGGTAGACGGGCAGGCGGCTATGCCCGGCCTCGGTGAAGGTCTTCACGACGCTGTCGAATTCTTCCTTCTCTTCGACGGCGATTATGTCGGCACGCGGCACACAGACATGATCGGCATTGGTTTCGCCGAAATGGAGCAGGCGCTTGAGCATCTGCCGCTCGACCGGCGAAAGGTCGCCATCGTCTTCGACACCGTCGTCATAATCCTCGATCGCGGCTTCGATCTCGTCGCGCAATGTCTGATCATCCGTGTCGCCGAACAGGAGGCTGCGCAGCCCCTTCCAGAAACGCCCGCCGCCGGCTTCGGCGGGGGCGGTGCTACTAGAGTCTTCGGGCATATATTTAGTTTGCTATACCTCTTGATCGCTTACGGTGCTGGAATAGGGATCGGCTATGCCAAGCGCGGCAAGTGCCTCGCGCTCAAGCGTTTCCATGGCCTCCGCCTCGGCTTCGCCCTGTTCATGGTCATAGCCTAGCAAATGCAGCGTGCCGTGGACAATAAGGTGCATCGCATGGGCGTCGATCGCGATCCCCTTGTCCTTCGCCTCGTCCGCGCAAATGCCGTGGGCGAGCACGATATCACCGAGCAGGACTTCGCCATCGTCGCTGTTGGCGAGTCCGGCGAGCATGTCCTTCTGCACCATCGGGAAGGATAGCACGTTGGTCGGCCTGTCCTTGCCGCGATAGCTTTTGTTGAGCTGCTGCACTTCCTCATTATCGGCGAATTTCACCGATATTTCGATGGCGACCGGGTGATCGACGAGCCCGCCATGCGGCGTCTGCTTCATGGCTGCGGTACAGGCGGCGCGCGCCAGATCTTCCCAGCCGGTCTTTTCGGCCCACTGTTCGCCCGTTTGCACGGCGGTTTCGATCATGAAGGGCCCTCATAGGCCTCGACGATGCGGCCGACGATCGGGTGGCGCACGACATCGCCTGTGCCAAAGCGGATCGTGCCGAAACCGTCGATGCCCTCGAGCCGCGATACCGCATCGGCAAGGCCCGAGACGCCTTCGCCGGGCAGATCGACCTGCTTGGGGTCGCCGCACACCACCATCCGGCTGTTCTCGCCGAATCGTGTGAGGAACATCTTCATCTGCGCCGGCGTCGTATTCTGCGCCTCGTCGAGAATGACAAAGGCGTCGGACAGCGTTCGCCCGCGCATGAATGCGATCGGCGCGATCTCGATATCGCCATTGGCGATTCGCCGCTCGACCTGGTCGATGGGCAGCATGTCATACAATGCATCGTAGAGCGGCCGCAGATAGGGATCGACTTTCTCGCGCATGTCGCCGGGCAGGAAGCCGAGTTTCTCGCCGGCTTCGACTGCGGGTCGCGACAGGATCAGCCGGTCGACCGATCCGGTGATCAACTGGTGCACCGCCTGCGCCACCGCAAGATAGGTCTTGCCGGTGCCCGCCGGGCCGAGTGCGAAGATGATCTCGTCGCGCGCGAGCGATTCCATATAGGTTGTTTGCGTTATCGAGCGCGGGACGATCGTCTTCTTGCGCGTGCGGATCATCACCTTGGGCGGTTCGGACACGTCCTTGCGAACGACGCCGTCGAGCATCGGCTGGGCCGACATCGCGATTACCGCCTCGACATCGCCGGGATCGATTTCCTGCCCTTCGGCGAGGCGATTATAGAGGCCCGTGATCACGTCGCGGGCGCGGCCCGCGGCTTCCTCCTGGCCTTCGATCGAAATCTTGTCGCCGCGGGCGGCGATATAGACACCGAGCCGATTTTCGATAGCGACCAGATTTTGGTCGTACTCACCGAACAGCGCGACGAGCAGATCCTGCCGTTCAAACTCAAGATCGAGCCGGATACGGTTGCCGTTTTCGCGACGGGCAGCCCGCTTGGCCATCAGGCGGCCGCCTTTGCGGGGATGGCGCCACCAAGGCTGTTAGGCCCGGCGCTGACAATATCGACATCGATCAGCGAGCCGATCGGTGCATCGGTTTCGACATGGACCGATTGCAGCCAGGGCGATTTGCCGATTTTCTGACCGGGCTTGCGGCCATCGCGTTCGAGCAACAGCTGCGTCGTCTTGCCGACGGTTTTTCGATTGAAGGCGAGCTGCTGTTCGTTGAGCAGTGCCTGAAGCCGTTGCAGCCGCTCATCGGCGATTTCGGCCGGAACGAACTCATCGCCCATCTCGGCGGCCGGCGTCCCCGGGCGCGGGCTGTATTTGAACGAGAAGGCATGTGCGTATTTCGCTGCGCGTACGATCTCGAGCGTCGCGTCGAAGTCGGCCTCGCTCTCACCGGGAAAGCCGACGATGAAATCGCCCGAGATCGCGATATCGGGACGCGCCTGTCGTACATGATCGAGGATGGCGAGATAGCTTGCGGCGCTATGGCTGCGGTTCATCGCCTTGAGGATCGGGTCGCTGCCCGATTGTACGGGGAGATGCAGATAGGGCATCAGCTTCTCGAACTCGCCATGCGCGGCGATCAATTCGCCGGTCATGTCGCTGGGATGGCTCGTCGTATAGCGGATGCGGGCCAGCCCCTCGATCCGGTCAAGCGCGCGGATCAGGCCATCAAGCCGCTGGGTGCGCCCAGCTTCATCCTCGCTCTGCCAGGCGTTCACATTTTGTCCGAGCAGCGTGATTTCCTTCGCACCTGCATCGACCAATGCTTTGGCCTCGTCGACAATCGCATCCCAGGGCCGCGAAACTTCGGCGCCGCGCGTATAGGGCACGACGCAATAGGTGCAGAATTTGTCGCAGCCCTCCTGTACGGTCAGGAAGGCGCTCGGCGCCGGTTTCGCGCGCTTGGGCAGTGCGCCGAATTTCGACGCCGCAGGCATATCGGTGTCGAGCGCATTTTCGCCGCGCGCCGCCTTGGCCACCAGATCCGGCAGCTTGTGATAGGCTTGCGGGCCGACGACGATATCGACATCGCGCGCGCGTTTCGGAATCTCGGCACCCTCGGCCTGCGCGACGCAGCCGGCGACCGCGATCATCGGCTTGTCGCCGCCCTTGCCTTTGACCAGCCGGCCGATGTCCGAATAGACTTTTTCAGCCGCCTTTTCGCGGATATGGCAGGTATTGAGCACGACAAGATCGGCCGCATCGGCATCTTTCGCGGGCGACAGGCCTTGCGCGTCGAGCAGTTCGGCCATCCGCTCGCCGTCATAGACGTTCATCTGGCAGCCAAAGCTCTTGACGTGATAGCTTTTGGGGGATTTCCGACTCATGGCGCGCGCCTATAGGACAGGCTTGCCGCCAAGAGAAGCCGCGAGCGCCTTGCGGATTTGCTCGCGCGCGGTTGCGGCAATCTCCTTGCGGTTATTGCAATGTGCTGGATCGAAGGGTTCTAGGAAGACCACCCGCACCGGGATGATCTCGCGGCGGCACATCATCCGCCATGTATAATGTTCGGCGCCTTCGGTGCCGACCCAGGCAACTTCGGGCCCCGTTCCAAGAAAATCGAGCAGGATCGGCTGAATGCGAATGCCGCGCGGCGGCGGCGCGAGCACCGCGAAGAGCGAGGGCTTGAACGGCAGCAGCCCGGTCCCGTCGCTCGTCGTCCCTTCGGGGAAAACCGTGATCGGTTGATGACCATCGAGCGCGGTTTTCAACTCCTCGATCTGCCTGCCGACTCCCATCCTGTCGTCGCGCGAAATCCACACCGTATTGTTGAGCGTCCCGAGCCAGCCGGTGATCGGCCAATCGCGAATCTCCGCCTTCGAAACGAATGCCGATCCGGTGAGCCCGCCGATGATCGGAATATCGATCCAGCTCAGATGGTTGGCGACGTAGAAGACATCTTCCTTCAATCGCATCCCTTCGGTCGTCATCCGGATATTGAGGATCCATGCGATGCCGTAAAGAAAGCGCTGCGGCCAAGGCGAGGGGCTGATGAACGGCTTGGAAACATAATAAAGGATCAGGCAGAGTGCGATCCAGCCAAACATAGCGAAAAGCCGCAAGACAAAACGAACCGGCCCGAAAAACCCTATCGGCGGATAGCTTGCGGGATCTTTGCTGGTCACACCGTTTCACGCTCCGGCGCCTGCCCCAGCGCTTCTGCAATCTTTTCCTCGCAATATCGGGCGAGGTCGCGTCGGTGACTGTGTTCGTCGGGATAGATCGGCTCGAGCAAATAGATCGTAACTTGCTCTGTTCCGCGTCTCCGCATGATGTCCGCCGCGTTGTGCCCGGCGTGCGATCCTCTCTTCCAGATCAGGTCGTGCCAATGTTCGCCATAGTCGATCGCGACCGGTTGGACGGGCAAGGAACGTTCGGGGGGCACGATCGAACCGAACAAAGCGGGGCGGAATGGCAGTACCTTGCCATTGTCGAGTTGACCTTCGGGAAAGAAGGCGACCGAGACATCGTCGTGCAAGGCTTGCCTGATGCGTGCGGCCTGCACTGCTGCTGCGCCGCGATCGCTATTCTCGATATAAATCGTGCCGACCATCGTCGCGAGCCAACCGGCTATCGGCCAGTTGCGGACGCTGGCCTTGGAAACGAACGACGCGCCCGTCGCGCCGCCGATCAGCAGGATATCGATCCAGCTTTGATGATTGGCGGCAAACAGCGCCGTTCCTTCGGCGCGCTCGCCGACGATAGTCGCCTTCAAACCCACGGCCCGCGCGCACCAACCGAGAAACCGGCGCGGCCAGTGCGATCGTAGCCGGAACAATCGCCACAGCAAATGCATCGGAACGCAGAACAGGATCAGCGCAACGAGCCAGCAGACCCGGAAGGCGAGGCGCAACTGCCGCAAAATGCCGGACTAGCGCTCACGGTCCAGCGACACGCCGTAAAGCTCCATGCGATGGTCGACGAGCCGGTAACCGAGTCGTTCGGAAATTTTGCGTTGCAGTTCTTCGAGTTCATCGTCGACAAATTCGATGACCTTGCCGGTCTCGACATCGATCAGATGATCGTGATGCTCTTCTGCAGCCGCTTCATAGCGCGCGCGGCCATCGCCGAAATCATGCCGTTCGAGAATACCCGCCTCTTCGAACAGGCGAACGGTGCGGTAGACGGTGGCGATCGAGATGCCGCTGTCGATGGCGGAAGCGCGTTCGTGCAGCGCTTCGACATCGGGATGGTCTTCGGATTCGGACAATACCCGGGCGATCACCCGACGCTGCTCGGTGATCCTCAGCCCTTTTTCGTGGCAAAGCGCTTCGACATCGATCTTTCGGTCCATGATCAAGCCCTAGAGAATATCGCAAGCCGTGAAAAGAGAAAGGCGGCGCATCGTCTGCGCCGCCTTTCCCGCTAACTTCGCCGCTCGCCTATGTCTTGGCGCGCGTCGTCCTTTTCTTTGGGCGCTGGCCGGGCTTGCGGCCGAGGCCGATTTTCTTGGCCAGCTTGCGCCGCTGTTCCGCATAGTTGGGCGCGACCATCGGATAATCCGAGGGAAGGTCCCATTTCTTGCGATAGTCGTCGGGCGTCATGCCAAAGCTCGTCATGAGGTGGCGCTTGAGCATTTTGAGCTTCTTGCCGTCCTCGAGGCATACGACATAGTCGGGTTTGACCGAAGAACGGATCGGAACCGCCGGCTCCGGCTTTTCTTCCTCGGCACTTTTGCTTTCCAAGTCAGCAAGCGCCCCGTGGACGCTGTTGATCAACAATGGCAAATCGGAGACAGCAACGCTATTGTTGCTGACATGCGCTGATACTACATCAGCCGTCAGCGTGATCAATGTTTCTGTCATATCAACCGCTTCACTCATAATCCGGGTTCCTGTTTTTCGGAGAATATACTATAATATATACTGTAATGGAGGGAGTTTGATCCATTTTGGATCAATTTGCAACCGTCAATTTGCAGGAGCCGAAGTGGTGACCGGCCTAGCCGAGAACAAGAGACCAAGTGATCGCGTCGTATCGGCAGCCTGATTGGCCGCGATAATATCGCTTGCGTCGTCCGACAGGTTCGAAGCCTTGCATGCGGTACAATGCTTCGGCGTCGTTGCCTTCGCGCATTTCGAGATGCAGTTTCTTCGCTCCGAGCGCCGCCGCCGTTGCGCATGTCCGTTCAAGCAATTTTCGTCCCAGGCCCCGGCCGCGAAAATTCGGGCGGACGCCGATCAACAGCAATTCGGCTTCGTCGACCACTGATCGCGCAAGCGCAAAACCGGCCGGTTCGTCGCCATCGCAGATCAGACTGATCCAGACCCCCGGCTGAGCAAGAATGCCGCTGCATTGCGAGCGAGACCAGGCTTCGCCAAATTCGGGATCGAAGCTCTCGCTCATGACGACCATGATCGCGTCGAGGTCTTCATACCCGCCTTCAAAGGCGGAAAGCAGCGTTTGAGCGGCGGGTGTCATTGCGGCGGGCGCGCATCGGGCGCGCGGCCATAGATCGGTTTCGGATCGAGCGCGCGAAAACTATCGGGCAGCCTCATCACCCCGGCCGCTTGCGGCAGGGCTTCGCGCGCCTCGGCTTGCGCCCCACGCTCGACGAGGCCGGATGCAGCGTTGCCAAGGATCAGCGGCTCTTCGATTACCGCGATCGCCCGATCAGGCGTCAGCGAAGCCAGCGGCGCAATTGCCGTAAAAGGGTTGGCCGTAAATCGCTGTACGAACATTTCGCCATGGCCTCCGAGAATCGCCACCGCCACTCTATCGGCAGTGTCGCGATTGGCAAAGGCATCAGCGGCCATCAATGCAAGCGAGGAATAACCGTGCACATCGGCACCCCAGGCGAGGCCCAGAGCGCGCGCGGTTGCGAGGCCCACGCGAAGACCTGTGAAGCTGCCGGGGCCGCAGTCGACGAGGACCATTTCGCTACGGCCTCGATCGGGGAGTTCCGCAATCATCGGGACGAGGCGTTCGGCATGACCGCGCCCGACGACTTCATGGCGTTCTTCGACCAGCCTGTCGCCATCGAACAGCGCGACCGAACAGGCGTCGGTTGCGGTATCGATGGCGAGGATCACTGGCGGCGAACGGAACTAGAGAACGGTGTTGAACCGCTCGAATGCAGGGCGCGGGCTGCGGTCGAAAATCGTTGCGGGATCGCCATAGCCGAGCGTCGCGATGAAGTTCGATTTGATATGCGGCGTGTCGGCGAAGAAATCGCCATCGACGGCGTCGTTATTGAAGCCTGACATCGGCCCGGTATCGAGTCCGATAGCGCGAGCGGCGATTATGAAATAGGCGCCTTGGAGCGAGCTATTGCGGAAGGCGTTCTTTTCGCGAAACGCATCGTCGGCGAACCAGTGTTTCGCGCTCTGATCGTGTGGGAAAAGTTCTGGCAGCAGCTCGTGAAAATTGGTGTCCATGCCGATGATAACCGTGACTGGCGCAGCCTTGATCTTGTCGGCATTGGCCGGCATCGCATATTGCGCCAGCCGTTCCTTGGCCTCGTCAGTCGTACACCAGACCAGCCGGGCGGGCAGCATATTGGCCGATGTCGGCCCCATCTTCATGAGCTCCCAGATTTCGTGAAGCTGTTCTTCGGAGACCGGCTTGTCGTGATAGCCATTATAGGTCCGCGCGGTACGAAAGATCGTATCGAGCGCTTCGTCGGAAAGTGGAGTGCCCATAACGAGCCTTTTCTGTGCAATTGGAAATTAAATGGCGCGAACTTCGGTGACTTCGGGGACATAATGTTTGAGCAGCTGCTCGATCCCCTGTTTGAGCGTCGCGGTCGAGGAGGGGCAGCCCGAACAGGCGCCCTGCATCTGGAGAAACACCTTGCCCTGCTGGAAACCGCGATAGACGATATCGCCGCCGTCGCGCGCCACGGCGGGGCGCACGCGCGTGTCGATCAGCTCACGGATCTGGGTGACGATCTCGGCGTCTGCCGGATCGTCTTCAAAATCATCGGCGGGAAGGCTCGGCTCCTGCGCATCGGGATGGAGCAAAGGCGCGCCGCTGACAAAATGATCGAGCAGGACGCCGAGGACATCGGGTTTGAGATCGGTCCAGTCGACGCCCGGCGCCGCCGTCACCGACACAAAATCTTGTCCGAAAAACACGCCCGTTACGTCGCCATGATTGAACAGCGCCTCGGCAAGCGGCGATGCTGCGGCCTCTTCAGGCGCTGCAAAATCGCGCGTGCCAGCCGGCATGACCTGTTGCCCCGGGAGGAATTTGATCGTGGCGGGGTTGGGTGTGGTTTCGGTTTCTATCAACATGTGCCCAAGATGGAGGCGGTGCGGTCCACGATCAAGGAGTCTTTTCTTGGCCCCGGCGAGGTTGGGCTATGCAAGGGAAAGAGTTTGACGATAGGCCTCGGCGATCGCGAAAGGGACGGTCAATTTTGGCGTAAAGTCTAGGGAAAGTGCGTCTCTGCGTAATTTTCTTGCTTCTTTAACATATAGGCCCCATATGTGCTGCAGCGCAGCATGAGGCGGAATGGCCGCTTCTCCCAACAACCGGCAGCGTGATCGTCGCGGCAAATGACGCGACCGGCCGGCCAGTGCGCAACGATTTTCTCGAGGCTTCCCTTTTCACGCGGGTCGTTTTGCAACCCGCGAACGTGCGCCATCCTGGTGCGCGGGCGCCCGATTTTGAAAGACTATAATGACAACATTCTCCGAACTCGGCCTGGCCGAACCCCTTTTGCGTGCATTGAACGCGAAAGATTATTCAACGCCGACGCCGATCCAGGCGCAGGCTATTCCCGCTTTGCTCGAAGGCCGCGATCTTTGCGGTATCGCGCAGACCGGCACCGGCAAGACGGCGGCCTTTGCGCTGCCTTCGCTCGATTATTTCGCCGAACATCCGGCACCGCTCGAACCTAAGACCTGCCGTATGCTGGTGCTGTCGCCGACGCGCGAACTGGCGAGCCAGATCGCGGTCAATTTTCGCGGCTATGCGAAGTATCTGCAGCTCAAGATCGAAACCGTCTTTGGCGGCGTCCCGGTCAACAAGGACAAGCGCAAGCTTGCAGGCGGCGTCGACGTCCTCGTCGCGACGCCGGGCCGATTGATCGATTTGATCGAGCAGCGCGCACTCAACCTCGACTGGGTCGAAATCTTCGTCCTCGACGAGGCTGACCAGATGCTCGATCTCGGCTTCATCCATGCGCTCAAGCGGATCGAGAAGCTCCTGCCCAAGGATCGCCAGAGCCTGTTCTTCTCGGCGACCATGCCAAAGAATATCGAAAGCCTGGCGCGCGGTTTCCTCGACGATCCCGTCAAGGTGGCCGTCGCCCCGCAGGCGACGACCGCCGAACGCGTCGAGCAATATGCGACATTCGTCAGCCAGCGCGAAAAACAGGCGCTTTTGACATTGACGTTGCGCGACCAGGATATCGAACGCGGGCTGATTTTCTCGCGCACCAAACACGGTGCCGACAAGATTGTACGTTTCCTCGAATCCGCGGGCATCCAGGCTGCCGCGATCCATGGCAATAAAAGCCAGCCGCAACGCGAGGCCGCATTGAGGGCCTTCCGCCAGGGCAACATCAAATATCTGATCGCCACCGATATCGCCGCGCGCGGCATCGACATTCCTGCGGTCAGCCATGTCTTCAATTTCGACATGCCCAATGTGCCCGAGCAATATGTCCACCGCATCGGCCGCACCGCGCGCGCCGGGGCGAGCGGCATCGCGATCAGCTTCGTCAACGACGAGGATGAGCGCAGCTATATGAAGTCGATCGAGAAGCTGACGGGCGTTCGCCTTATGCAGAAACCGCTTCCCGAAGCTTTCGTCGAAGAAGCTGCCAAATTGCCCAAGGCTGCACCGCGCAAACGTGGCGGCGGTGGCAGTGGCGGCCGGCGTCGTGGCGGACCGTCTTCGGGCCGTGGG
>JABDLY010000206.1 GCA_013001755.1 Sphingomonadaceae bacterium | reverse complement strand
ACGCATCCCTATCCTCCCTGCCGGAAAGAGACATCTGAATGCCGACCAAGATCAAGGTACAAAATCCCGTCGTTGAAATTGACGGCGACGAGATGACGCGGATTATCTGGGAATGGATCCGCGAGCGGCTGATCCGGCCTTATCTGGATATCGACCTGCATTATTACGATCTTTCGATCCAGAAGCGCGACGAGACCGACGATCGGATCACCGTCGACGCGGCCAATGCGATCAAGGAACACGGCGTCGGCGTAAAATGCGCGACAATTACACCCGATGAGGAACGGGTCGAGGAATTCGATCTCAAACGGATGTGGAAATCGCCCAACGGCACGATCCGTAACATCCTAGGAGGCGTCGTCTTTCGCGAACCGATCGTCATCGACAATGTGCCGCGCCTCGTACCGGGCTGGACCGATCCGATCGTGATCGGGCGCCATGCCTTCGGCGACCAATATCGCGCAACCGACATGATCGTTCCCGGCCCCGGCAAACTGCGCCTTGTCTTCGAAGGCGACGACGGAAGCGTGCAGGACGAGGAAGTTTTCCAGTTCCCCTCTGCCGGCGTCGCGATGGCGATGTACAACCTCGACGACAGTATCCGCGATTTCGCGCGCGCCAGCCTGAATTATGGCCTGCAGCGCGAATGGCCGGTTTACCTGTCGACCAAGAATACGATCATGAAAAAATATGATGGCCGCTTCAAGGACCTGTTCGAGGAGGTGTTCGAGGCCGAGTTCAAACCGCAATTCGATGCGGCCGGCATCGAATATCAGCACCGGTTGATCGACGACATGGTGGCATCGGCGCTGAAATGGTCTGGCAAGTTCGTCTGGGCCTGCAAGAATTATGATGGCGATGTGCAGTCGGACACCGTCGCGCAGGGCTTCGGTTCGCTCGGTCTCATGACGTCGGTGTTGATGACGCCCGACGGCAAAACCGTCGAAGCCGAAGCCGCGCATGGGACCGTTACGCGGCATTACCGGATGCACGAACAGGGCAAGGCGACATCGACCAACCCGATCGCCTCGATCTTCGCCTGGACGCGCGGGCTTATCTATCGGGGCAAGTTCGACGAAACGCCCGATGTTTCGCGCTTTGCCGAGACGCTCGAGCGGATCTGCGTCGAAACGGTGGAGAAGGGCCAGATGACAAAAGATCTGGCGATCCTGATCGGTCCCGACCAGGCTTGGCTCACCAGTGAACAGTTTTTCGAGGCGATCCGCGAAAACCTCGAAACCGCAATGGACAGCTGGTAGATTTTGCCAACCGCTGAATATGCATGACAGGATAGCGCATTAGCGCCAGATAAACCGCGATGATGCATTCGATGGATTCGGCCGCCGTGCGCGACGCGCTCGTCATTCTGGGCGCGGCGGGCATCGTGATTCCGCTGTTCGCGCGGTTTCGCATCACGCCGATTATCGGATTTATCATTGTCGGTGCGCTAGTTGGGCCGGCGGGCCTCGGCTCGCTGACGGATCAGGCGCCCTGGCTTTCTTACGTCACGATCTCCGAGGTCGAAGCGATCGAGCCCTTTGCCGAGTTCGGGATCGTGCTGCTGCTTTTTTCGATTGGCCTCGAGCTTTCGTTCAAGCGTCTTTGGGCGATGCGCGTGACGGTATTCGGTGTCGGGGCGGCGGAATTGATCGGTAGCGGTTTGCTGATCAGCGGCGCGCTTTACGCAATGGGACAGAATCCGGTCGGCGCTCTCGGTCTCGGCCTTGCACTGGCGCTGTCGTCCACGGCGCTTGTTCTGCCGATGAGCGGCACCAAGAGCCCGGTCGGCAAAGCCGCGCTCGGCATGTTGTTGTTCGAGGATGTCGCAATCGTCCCGATCATCTTCTTTCTTGGCGCGATGGCGCCGATGTCGCAGGATGCCGGGCTTGGAACGCTGGCGCAAACTTTGCTGCTCAGCGGCGCAACGGTTTTCCTGATGCTGATTGGCGGTCGGCTTGTGTTGCCACGTCTCTTTGCGCAGGCGGCGCGGACCAAGAATCCCGAGATCTTTCTCGCTGTCAGCCTGCTGACGGTCATTCTCGCGAGCCTGGGGACAGCCGCGGTTGGCCTCTCTCCGATAGTCGGTGCGCTCGTTGCAGGTCTCGTAATCGCCGAGACCGAATATCACCGCCAGGTTGAAGTGGTCACCGAACCGCTCAAGGGTCTCGCTCTGGGCGTATTCCTGCTCACCGTCGGTATGAGCCTCGATCTTGCCCTCATCCTCCAAAATTGGTGGTATCTTCTCGTTGCGGTGGTCGGCGTCGTCACTGTCAAAACTATTGTCACGGGCCTGTTGTTAAGGGCTTCAGGCGCGCGCCGGGCCACGGCCGCGGAGGCCGGCCTGCTGATGGCTTCGCCGTCGGAAACGACGTTGATCGTGCTGGCCGCCGCATCGTCTGCGCAGCTTATCCAGCCGTCGACTGCTGCCTTCTGGCAAACTGTTACGGCCATCGGCCTTACCATCACGCCGCTGCTCGCGATGCTCGGTCGCTGGGCAGCGCGCCGCGTCGAACTCCGGGATTTCGACGAAGCTCTGATAACGCCGGCCGACAGCGGTGAACGCCGCGCCATCATTGTCGGCTTTGGCCGCGTCGGTCGCCTTATTGCCGAGATGCTCGAGCGGCATGATCTGCCTTACGTTGCGATCGATTCGGATATCGACGCGGTGACGCGTGGGCGCCGCGATAACCTGCCGATCATATTCGGTGATGTCTCGCGGCCTGAAATATTGGATCAAGTCGATCTCGATCATGCGAGCGCGGTGATTTTGACGATGGACGATCCCGTCGGCATGGTTGGCCTGACAACCCGGCTGCGAAATGCGCGACCGGATCTGAAGATCGTGGCGCGCGCGCGCGATGCTGATCACGCAGCCGCGCTCTACAAGGCCGGCGCGACTGACGCAGTGCCCGAAACGCTCGAAGCTTCGCTCCAGCTTTCCGAAGCGGCGCTTGTCGGCGTCGGGGTCGCCATGGGGCCCGTCATCGCGTCGATTCATGAGAAACGCGACGAACTTCGCATGGCGATTCTCGAAGGCGGCGGCCTCGATCGCAAGCCGACGCTTACGACCCAGCGGTTGCGCGATCTCAAGGCGGATTAGCCGGCGAGACTCTCGCGAATTGCGGTCAGCGCGGCTTCGGCCTTGTCGCCATCGGGCCCGCCGCCCTGCGCCATATCGGGCCGGCCGCCACCGCCCTGCCCGCCCAACGCCTCGACGGCCGCGCGCACGAGCGTCACCGAATCAAGACTGTCTGTCAGATCGTCGGTTACGCCGACCGCAACACTCGCGCGGCCATCGTTCACGGCGATCAGCGCCGCAACGCCGCTTTCCAGTTGTGTCTTGGCCTCGTCGATCAGCCCGCGAAGCTCCTTGGGCGGCAATCCCTCGACGACGCGACCGGAAAATGCGTGGCCATCAATCGTCTCGATTCCCGGTTCAGCTTCGCCTGTTCCACCGCCACCCATGGCGAGAGCCTTTTTTGCGTCGGCGAGCTCGGCTTCGAGACGGCGGCGCTCGTCCTGCAAGATTGCGACGCGCGCAGCGCTCTCCTGCGGCGTTGTTTTGAGAATGTCGGCGACCTTGGCGAGCTGCGTATCGCGATCACGATACCATAGCCGTGCGGCTTCACCCGTTAGCGCTTCGATCCGGCGCACGCCGGCTGCCACGGCGCTCTCCGAGGTAATGACGAACAATCCGATATCGCCAAGCGCGTCGACATGCGTGCCGCCGCACAGTTCGACCGAATAGTCGGCGCCATCGCCTTCGCCCATCGAAAGAACGCGCACTTCGTCGCCATATTTTTCGCCGAACAGCGCCAGCGCACCAGCCTCAACCGCTTCATCGGGCGTCATCAGTCGCGTCATCACGGGCGCGTTGCGCCGAATCTGTGCATTCACATCGGCCTCTATCTGGGCGATCTCGTCAGACGTCATTGCAGCGGGTTGCGAGAAATCGAAACGCAGATGATCTTCGGCGACAAGGCTGCCTTTTTGCGTGATATGTTCGCCGAGACGGTGGCGCAGCGCGGCGTGCAGAAGATGTGTCGCACTGTGATTGGCGCGAAGCCGGGTGCGGCGCTCGTCATCGATGGCGAGAAGCACGACATCGCCGACCGCGAGTTCGCCGCGGGCTATTTTGGCGTGATGCGCATGGAG
>JABDLY010000195.1 GCA_013001755.1 Sphingomonadaceae bacterium | reverse complement strand
CTCGCCAACAGCGTCCCGCACGACAGCCAGCGCCGCCTGACGCTCGGCGAGCTGGCGGGATTCGGACTGCTGAATTAAATCCTCCCCGGGACGGGGAGGTGGCAGCGCGCAGGGCTGACGGAGGGGTCGCGAGCGAAGCGAGCTCCCGTCACTAGCAAAGCGCCAATTGGTCAGTTGGTCGCAGGACCCCTCCACCGCTTCGCGGTCCCCCTCCCCGTTCCGGGGAGGATTTCTACGCGTCACCGTCACGCTGCGTGCCGAGCCGCCCTAGCTTCGATTCTCAGGCTGCCGCCGCTCACGCCACCTCGGGCTGCTCGCTGCGAAATCTATCGATCCACGCTTTGCTGATCTCGTCGCGCAGGATTTCGAGGCCGACCTCTTCTGCGATATCGGGTGCGCCCGGAAGGTCGAGCAGCGCGCCGATTTCGCGCACGAACCCCGCCGGATCGGCGCAGATATCTTCATAAGCGAAAACAGGCGCGGGTTTGCCGAGCGTATCGAGTATTTCGCCGAACCATGTTTCGTTGCGGGCGATATGGCCGACGTTGAACGCAATCCTGTCGGCGTCATAATCGTCGATCGAGACGCCCCCGCCCCCGCCTTCGTTATCGGGTTCGATTGAATGGAGGCGACCGCTGATTTCGGCGCGGAGCAGCGACACCGCCTGGGCAACCCGGTCGCGCCGTTCGAGGCGGATGAACTGCGTGCGTTCGAGCGCCTGGGACAGGAAACCGGTCGCCGCCGCGCCGATCAGCACCGAAAAGCCGCATTTATAGCCGAAGGCATTGGCGGTGCCGCGATTGTCGATCATCCATTGCGTGGCCTCACTGCAATCGGTGAGCCGGTGGCGGTCGCGGATCGCGGTCAACTGGCCCAGCGCGAAGCTCTCGTTGACATCGGCGAACCAGGGCGCGTTCGACAGCAGCCGCCCGACAAAGGTGCTGCCCGATCGCGCGGCGAAGGTGATGCCAAGGATGCGCGGCGGCAGGGTGAAGGCGCGCTCGTCCATCGGTCCGAGTTCGGCGACGGCGGCGTCGACGCGTTTCTCGCCGACATAATCGGCGAAAAGCTTGAGCAACGCTTCACGCGTCCACGGCGGTCCGGGCTTTGCGCGCCGGCCGGCAAATCGTTTCAGCACATTCACGCGATGGTTGCTCGAAGCGCTTTATTCGGCCGCTTCGAGCATCTCGACCTGTTGCGGGCCGCGGATCAGCCCGCCGGGGCGCGCTGCCGTCACCTCGCCATTGCGGAAGGTCACCTCGCCCGACTTGATCGTTACCTCATAGCCGCGCGCTTTCTGGAGCAGTCTCTTGCCGCCCGCGGGGAGATCGAAGGCGAGCCACGGCTTTTCGAGCTTTACCCGATCGAGATCGATGATGTTGATATCGGCGAGATAGCCCGGCGCGAGCACGCCGCGATCGTCGAGGCCATAAAGCCGCGCGGTATCATGGCATTGCCGCTTGATCGCATTGGCGAGGCTGATCGTGCCGCGCTTCCGGTCGCGCACCCAATGTTCGAGCATGAAGGTCGGCGAGGCGGCGTCGCAGATCGTGCCGCAATGCGCGCCGCCGTCCGAGAGCGAGTTGACCGTATCGTCGCGATGCTGGAGCGGGTGGAGGAAATCGAGATTGCCGTCGGCATAGTTGAGGATCGGATAATAGATGAAACCCGTGCCCTCATTCTCCATCAGCAGATCATAGGCATATTCCGGCCCTGTCTTGCCTGCCGCTTCGGCGCGCGCGGCGATGCTCTCTTCGGCTGTCGGCTCGTAATTGAAGCCGTCCATCATCTCGAACTGGACCGGCCAGCCATTGGCGACGACCATCAGCAGCGGCAGCAGATCGGGTTCGGCTTCGGAAAAGTCCGATTCCTCTTCGATCATGCGCTTGCGGAAATCGCCGTCCTTGAGCTTCGCCAGCTTCTCTTCCCAGGGTAGCTCGGCGATTTCGGCCCAGGCCGGCTTGAACAGGAACGGATGGACCGTGCCCTGCCACGCCATGATGATGCCGTTGCCGCGCAAGGCGATCTGGGCGACAATATTGGCGCCCTTCGCATTTTCCTCTGCGGTCGCGGCGATCTGTTCGTCGAGCGTCGTTTCCTTGGCGATCGATTGCAGCGCGGCGAAGGTGACGGGGAGGCCGGTTTCGCGGCTGAGATCGCCCATCCAGCCGAACTCGTCCCATTCGCGCTTCATGTCCGACGCCATTTCGAAGACGCCGTGGCCGACGCGGCCCATCGCGCGGCCGATGCCGATCAGCTCTTCCTTGGTCGCCGTCGTTCCGGGCACGAGCTCGCCGTCGATCGAGCGATGGAGGATCGTCCGCGAGGTCGAGAAGCCGAGCGCACCGGCGCGCAGCCCATCCTCGACGATCGCCGACATCTTTTCGATGTCTTCCTCGCTCGGTACTGCGCCCGGCATTTCGCGGTCGCCGAGCACATAGGCGCGGATCGCACCGTGCGGGACGTGCGTCGCGACATCGACCGTGCGCGGCATCTTCTCGAGTTCGTCGAGATATTCGGGGAAGCTCTCCCAGTTCCAGCTCATCCCTTCGGCGAGTGCGGTGCCCGGGATATCCTCGACGCCTTCCATCAGGCCGATCAGCCAGTCATGCCGGTCGGGCGCGGCGGGCGCAAAGCCGACGCCGCAATTGCCCATGACGACGGTCGTCACGCCGTGCCAACTCGACGGCGCCATCTCGTCGTCCCAGGTCGCCTGGCCGTCATAATGCGTATGCACATCGACCCAGCCCGGCGCGACGATCTTGCCCGAGGCGTCGATCTCCTCGCGGCCCTCGCCCGAAACCTCGCCGATTTGCGTGATCAGATCGCCGTCGATGGCGATATCGCCGATGATCGGTTCGCCGCCAAGGCCGTCTGCGATGGTGCCGTTGCGGATGACGATATCGTGCATGAATTTTCTCCCGAGAGCGCGTGCGATTCAGCTTTACGTTAACGTTAGCATTATTTTCGCTCTGGCTAAAGAACCCGTCATTCCAGCGAAGGCTGGAATCTACCCCAGATCTCGGTCTCGCGATTGCCATACTGGGATAGACCCCAGCCTTCGCTGGGGTGACGAAATCCATATTTGGCAATACTAGCGACGAATGGCTGGCGATTTTACTTGGACCCCCGATCCAACAAGCGGGATCGCGATGCGCTGGGTCGAGGCCAACGGGCAGCGCTTCGAACTCGCCGAGGCGGGCCCGGAAGAAGGAGGCGGCGACCGGCTGGCGCTTTGCCTCCATGGCTTTCCCGAGCTGCATTTCTCATGGCGCTATCAGATGCCGCTGCTTGCGCGACTCGGTTACCGTGTCTGGGCGCCCAATCTGCGCGGCTATGGCGGGTCGAGCCGTCCCGAGGGCATTCGTGCCTATGGTCTCGATCGCCTGACCGAGGATGTCGCCGGACTGATCGATGCGAGCGGCGCGAAAGAGGTGACGCTGATCGCGCATGACTGGGGCGCGATTATCGCCTGGGCGTTCGCCATAGGAAAGCTGCGTCCGCTCGAGCGGCTGATCATCATGAACGTCCCGCATCCGATGGTGGGGCAGCGCGAGATCAAACGTTGGCGGCAATTGCGGCGCAGCTGGTATGTGTTCTTCTTCCAGCTCCCCCGCCTTCCCGAATGGATGATGACGCGCAAAGGCGGCGCAGCCGTCAAGAGCGCGTTTCACAATATGGCGGTCGACAAGAGCAATTTCACGCCCGATGTCCTGCAGGTCTATGCCGATGCGGCGATGCGGCCCGGCGCGATGACGGCGATGGTCAACTATTACCGCGCGCTGCTCCGCCACCGCGACAGCATCGATCTCGGCGATGGCAAGGTCGACACGCCAACGCTGATGATCTGGGGTGAGGAAGACAGCGCGCTCAACATCCGCTGCACCGAGGGCACCGAGGAGTGGGTGTCCGATCTCGAACTCCACCGGCTGCCCGGCGTCTCGCACTGGGTCCAGCAGGAAGCGCCCGAACGCATCAATGAGATATTGGAGGACTGGCTGACGCCCTAATCGCCGGCCTTGTAGCGCGCGACCCATTCGGCGTTGATCTCGTCGCGCAATATGTTGAGTCCGACATCGGCATCGGTGAGCGGGGCGGGCGACAGGCCCGCCGCTTCGACCGCTGCATCGACGAAGCCGGCCGGATCGTCGCAGATATCTTCATACCAGAAAACCGGCGCCGGGCGGCCGATGGCGGCGGTGAAGCTTTCCAGCGCGTTATCGCTGCGTTCGATCACATCATGCCATTGGCCGATCCGTTCCCGGTCATATTGATTGGCGGTGACCACAAGTTTTGCTTCGGCGTTGGAATGGAACCGGCCCGACAGTTCAGCTTTGACGATTGAAACCGCCTGGGCGACGCGATCACGCCTTTTGACGGCGATGAAACAGGCGCGGTCGATCACCGCCTCGAGAAATCCGACATGATAGGCGCTCGCCAGTCCCGGCAAGCCGCATTTCGCTGCAAAAGCGTGCTGCGTGCGGTATTTGTCGATCGACCATAGCGCCGCCTCGGCATCGTTTTTCAGCCCATGCCGATTGCGAAGGATCGATAGCTGCTCGGGGTTGAAGGCTTCACGAATAGAGTTGAAATGCGGTGTTTTTGCGAGCAGCCGCGAAGCATAGGTGCTGCCCGAACGCGATGAAAACAACAGCAGGACGATCGTCGGCGGCAGGTCATCAAAGCCGGGCGATATATCGGGCAGCATCAGCGCGTCGCGCATCCGGCCCAGCATGGGCGCGCCGATTGTCTTCGGTATCAACTCGTCGAGCGTTTGCATGCGCTATTTCCGCGCCGCGATCATTTCTTCGATACGTGTGAACTTCTCGCGCGGGCTGCCTTCGCGGGCGCGCCCGGTTTCGGCCTCCTCGATCTTCTTCCAGTCCTGGAAGGTCACGATGTCGGCGTCGCGGCCGGCAAGCAGCGCGTCGAGCCCTGCGCGCCCCGGCTTGCCGCTGTCGCCGCCGCCATCCTCCTCGATCCGCTCGATCGCCATCGCACCATCGGGCTTGTTGGTGCCGATCGTGCCCGTAGGCCCGCGCCGCGCCCAGCCGACGCAATAAAGGCCGGGCAGGATGCGGCCCTCGTCATTGGCAAACCGCCCGCGGCCATGTTCGTAGGGCACGCCTTCGATCGGCGGCGTGCGATAGCCGATACAGCTGACGACCATCGAACAATCGAGCGTATAGGTCTCACCGGTGCCGACGCTGCGCAGATCGGCATCGAGCTCGGTGCGTTCGACAATCACCCGCTCGACCTTGCCATCGCCCTCGATCGCGATCGGCGAAGCGAAGAAATCGAAGTCGATCTCTATGCATTTGTCGGCACGATGCGATTCGGGAATCGCCGCGAATTCGCGCAGAAAGGTCACCGATTTGCGCATCCCCGGTTCGAGCATCGCATCGGCGCCCTCTTCGGGAAGATCGTCCTGCGCGACGCGCGGACAGGCGCGTTCGAGCCGGCCCAGTTCGCCGAGCTCCTTGGGCGTCATCGCAATCTGGTGTGGCCCGCGGCGGCCGAGCAGCGTCACCTTTTCGGTCGCCGCATTGCCCAGCGCCTCGAGCGCATGGGCGACGATATCCGATCCGGAAAACTCGCTTTCGGTTTTCGAGAGGATCCGCGCGACATCGAGCGCGACATTGCCGTTACCGATGACGACGACATGTTTGCCGTCGAGCGGCGGGGCGATCCCCGTGAACTCGGGATGGCCGTTATACCAACCGACAAAAGCCGCGCTTCCGAACACGCCGGGCAGGTCTGCGCCGGGAATGGCGAGTTTGCGATCATGCGGCGCCCCGGTCGCCAGTATGACCGCGTCGTACAGCTCCATCAGTTCGTCGATGCTGACATCGTCGCCGACGGAGAGATTACCGACAAAGCGCACCTGCTCGGTAAGCGCGGTCTTTTCGTAACGCCGCGATACCGCCTTGATCGACTGGTGATCGGGGGCGACGCCGAAGCGGATCAGGCCATAAGGCACCGGCAGCCGGTCGATAATGTCGATCGCGGCGTCATCGCCATAATGTTTCTGCGCGGCCTCGGCCGTATAATATCCCGCCGGCCCCGAGCCGATAATCGCGATATGGCGCATCGGTGTCTCTCTCCCTTTGGCGTTCGGTATCCTGCTAACGGCGTGGCGTTGCGAGGCAAGCGAAAGGCGGCGATGCGATGTGGGTTTTGACCCGCTTGCGCGCGCGTTAAGTCGCCCGAAAGCAATGTTTCGCTATGAAATGTGATGTTGGGCACTGCGCCCTAAACGGGCGCTTGCTAGACCCGAAATGGTTGATTTTTCGCGTGGTTAGCTTTAGTCACGCGCTCACAATATGGGGATGATGACGATGGTTTCGCGCAAGATTTCAAACCGGATCACGGCCAGCTTTCTGATCTGTGCGCTGGCCGTCCAGCCTGTCGCCGCCATGCAGTTCGGTGGATTGTTGGGCGGTGGCCGCTCGAACGATCGCAACCAGGCCGACGACAACCCTTGCGAAACGCGCGAACCGTCTATCGGGCGCACGATCCTCGGCCGCGCTATCGGCCGCGCGACGAGCGAAGTGACCGGCGGAATGGGCGTGGTCGGCACCTTCGTACCGCGCGCCGATGTCGCCAATACATTGACCAACGAGATTGCCTGCCGTCTCGATCCCGACGAACAGGGCAAGGCCGCCGATGCGACGCTGCGTGCAACGCGCACCGAAGAAGTCGGCACCACCGAAACCTGGGAAAGCGAAACCCGGCCCGGTGTGCGCGGGTCGGCGACGATTGCTTCGCGCAATGAATCGGCCGACGGCACGACCTGTATGAACGTCAACAATGTCGTCATCGTCGATGGCGAGGAGACGCGCGTGACCAACCGCATGTGCCGCGCACCCGGCGAAGCGCGATATACGCTGGCGGCCTGACCGCGATGCGCTTGCGTTCCAAATTGACGGCAATCGCGGCGGCGTTGCTGGTCGCGGGCTCGGCTTCGGCGACCGATAGCGATCCCAATAATCCCAGCTGCCCGGCATCGCCCAACTGGTCGACCAACCGGACGATGCAGCTCACCCCGCTCGAGCGGAACGGGCAGACGGTGTTGCTCGCCGAAGGCGTCATCGATTCCGATCTGCCCGGCAGGTTGCAACGGACGCTCGATGGCAATGCGGACATTACCGAAATCTGGCTGCGGTCTCCGGGCGGCGATGCGCTGGCCGGGAATGACGCGGGCATGCTGCTGCGCACGCAATTTCCGGGCATCGTCACTCGGATTCCCGCGGGCTGGGCCTGTTTCAGCGCCTGCAACTTCATGTTCATGGGCGGACAGCTCCGGATCATCGAACCCGGCGCGCATTTCATCGTCCATATGTTCACCCATACCGGCGATCGCACCGCCATCCGCCAGGGGCTCGAAGGCGGCGGCGACGATGCTGTCGAGCTGATCGGCGAGATCGAACAGTCGAGCGCGCAGCTGGCGACCGAGGATAATGATTTCCTGATCCGGATGGGCGTTTCGCGGCGGCTGCTGCGCGAAGTCATGTATGCGACAAGCGCGGTCGGCGAAGGCGAAACCCGCCGCTGCCTGACGCGGCAGGAGGCCTATGACTATAACGTCGCCAATGTCGAATAGCGCTGGCCGCCGTCTGAGCCGAAGATCCGGTTAACTAACGCCGGTGCAGCGAATTTCGGTCACGAAAATTCGGACGCATATATTATTCCAACAGCTTCGCCGCCGCGTCGCGTATATTCTCACCGATAGCCGCATAGCGGTCGGCGAAACCGGCGCCGCGCCGCCAGGCGACGCCGATGCCGCGGCCGGCCTTCCAGCCCTTGACGTCCAGCAGCGCGACATCGCCGCCATGGCCGATCTCCGAGCGGACATAGAGCCGCGGCAGGATGCCGAGCCCGAGCCCCGAAGCGACCATCTGGCGGATGCTGTCGAGGCTGGTGCCCTCATAATCGTGGAGCAGTGCCATCGCGTGTTCGCGGCACAGCGTTTCGGCGTCGCGGTGCAGATGGTGGCGCCGGTCGAGCGTCAGCACGTCATGGCCGGCAAGGTCGGCCAGCGTGGCGTTTTTCTTCTTCGCGAGCGGATGATCGGGCGGGGCGACGAGCAGCAGCGGTTCGCTGAACAGCGGCTCGACCTGCAGCGTTTGGCCTTCGATCGGCAGCGGGCCGAGCAGCATGTCGATCGATCCGCGCACGAGTTCGAGCGCTAGCGAATCGGGTATTCCTTCGCGCATATACAGGCGCAAGTCGGGCTGCGAGCGATGCAGCGCGGCGATCACCGGCGGCATCAGATACGGGCCGAGCGTCGGCGAGGCGCCGAAGCGGATCGTGCCCGCCAGCCGGTCGCCCGCGCGCTGCGCCAGATCGCGCAGATCCTTGACCTCGACGAGAATGGTGCGCGCGCGCTCGGCGATATCGCGGCCGACCGGCGAGAGTTCTACGCCCCTGGTGTGCCGTTCGACCAGCGGTACGCCGAGCCGCTTTTCGAGCACCTGGAGCTGGTGGCTCAGCGTCGGCTGCGACACGGCGACGGCCTGGGCCGCGCGGCCGAAATGGCGGTGATCGGCAAGCGCGACCAGATATTCGAGTTGGCGTAATGTCGGCATGAGAAAATATCGATAGATAAACTCTATCGACATTGCACGTCTTATTCGATTGGAATTATCGATCTCGATGCGCCATCTCCGCGTCATCAGACAACAAGGCTGCAAAAGAGGAGAAAAAGATGAACCACAAAATCGCCAATCTCATCCGCGAACATCGATCCATCGACAAACAGGTCTCCGGTGCAGCCTATGCCTCGCCTCATATCCACCGGCTTAAGCGGCTGCGCCTCAGGCTGAAGGATCGCATCGTGCGCTCGCGTCGCCGCGAAGCACTGAAAATCGCCTGATCTCGACCGCAATTACCAGTCCCTCCCCCTCCTTTTTCGATGCTCAACGGAAGAATTCTCCATGCCCGAACGGATGCGTAGCGCTGTCCAGGAGTTCATCGCCAAGGAAACCAGCGCCGGGATCGTGCTGTTCGCGGCGGCCATATTGGCGATGATCGCCGTCAACAGCCCGCTCGCTTCGGCCTATTCGGCATTGTTCGCGCTTCCCGTCGAAGTCCAGTTCGGCGCGCTTGAGATCGCGAAGCCCTTCGGGCTCTGGATCAACGACGGCCTGATGGCGATTTTCTTCTTCCTGATCGGGCTCGAGGTGAAGCGCGAGATACTGGAAGGGCAACTGTCGAGCTTCGATCGCGCCGCGCTGCCTGCGGTCGCGGCGGTCGGCGGCATGGCCATTCCGGCGATGGTCTTCGTCTATTTCAACTGGGGCAGCCCGGAAAACCTGAACGGCTGGGCGATTCCGGCCGCGACCGACATCGCCTTCGCGCTCGGCGTACTGGCACTGCTGGGCAAACGCGTGCCGCTGGCGCTCAAGACGCTGCTGCTCGCCATCGCGATCATCGACGATATCGGCGCGGTCATCATCATCGCGATATTCTACACTGCGAATGTCTCGACGCTGTCGCTCGGCCTCGCCGCGATCGGCACCGCGCTGCTCTTCATCATGAACCGGATGGGGGAAATGCGCACCTCGGCCTATGTGCTGGTCGGCGTGTTCCTCTGGGTATGCGTCCTCAAATCGGGCGTCCATGCGACGCTGGCCGGCGTCGTCGCCGCGCTCGCCATCCCCTTGAACGCCAAGGACGGCAGTTCGCCGCTGAAGGCGATGGAACATGGCCTCCATTACTGGGTGGCCTTTGCAATCCTGCCGATCTTCGCCTTCGCCAATGCCGGGGTGTCGCTTGCCGGGATCCAGCTCGCCGACCTGCTCGCGCCGCTCGCGCTGGGCATCGCCGCGGGCCTTGTGATCGGCAAGCAGATCGGCGTGTTCGGCTTCCTCTGGCTCGCGATCAGGCTCGGCATCGCCAAGCGGCCCGAGGGCGTCGGCTGGATGCAGCTTTACGGCCTCGCCTGCCTGACCGGCATCGGCTTCACCATGAGCCTGTTCATCGGCAACCTCGCCTTCGTCGGTTTGGCGCAGATCGAGACGGTCAAGCTCGGCGTGCTTTCGGGATCGCTCATCTCGGGCATCATCGGCTATCTGCTGCTGCGCATGGGCCCCGCGCCCAACCCGGCCCAGCCCCCGATCGCCTCGCCCGCCGCCGGCTAATGCCCAGGCGTGTAAAGGGGAGGCCGCCGGGCCTTACTTTTGCGTGCATGTCGGCTATCGATAGCTGGAATCGCAGATATCGATCGGGAAAGGCGCGACATGAAGGATTTTTCAGGCAAGATAGCGGTCGTCACGGGCGGCGGCGAAGGCATCGGGCGTGCATTGGTGCTCCAGCTTGTCGCCGAGGGCTGTTCGGTCGCGATGTGCGATATCAGCGAAGAACATATGGCCGAGACCGCCAGGCTCGCCGAGGCCGAAGCGACGCAGGGCGCCAAGATCATCTCCTTTCGCGCCGATGTCGGCGACGAGGCGCAGGTCAACGCGTTTCGCGATCATGTGCTCGAAGCGATCGACGGCGATCATATCCACCTGCTGTTCAACAACGCCGGCGTTGCGGGCGGCGGCAGCTTCGTCGCCGGCGATCGCGCGCAATGGGAGCGGACCTTCGATGTCTGCTGGAAGGGCGTCTATAACAATTGCCGCGCCTTCGTGCCGCTGCTCGTCAGGGCGAACGAGGCGCATCTCATCAACGTTTCTTCGGTCAACGGTTTCTGGGCGACGATCGGTCCGGACGCGCCGCATACCGCCTATTGCGCGGCCAAATTCGCGGTGAAGGGCTTTACCGAGGCGCTGCTCACCGATCTCGCCGTCAACGCGCCGCATGTGAAGGCGAGCGTCGTCATGCCCGGCCATATCGGCACGTCGATCGCGCTCAATTCGATCCGCGAACATGGCGCGGGCAACGTGCTCGGCCCCGACGATAGCGAGGAGGAAGCGCTCCAGCGCGGCGAGGATTTTCGCGCCAACGGCATGCCGCCCGAACAAGCCGCGAAGATCATCCTCGACGGCGTGCGCGAAGACGAGTGGCGGATCCTCGTCGGCGACGATGCGAAGATGCTCGACGCGGCGACGCGGACCGATCCGAAACATGTGCTGACGCGCGAATTCCTCGAACAGGCGATGCCCGCGCTCGAGCTGTAGCGAACACGCCGATTGCCGCCGCCGCTCGCCATGCTAAAGCGCTGCGCGACATGACAGACCTTTCGCACATCCGCAATTTCAGCATCATCGCGCATATCGATCACGGGAAGTCGACGCTCGCCGACCGGCTGATCCAGGCGACGGGCGGGCTGACCGAGCGCGAGATGTCCGAGCAAGTGCTCGACAATATGGACATCGAGAAGGAGCGCGGGATCACGATCAAGGCGCAGACCGTGCGCCTCAACTACACCGCGCGCGACGGCGAGACCTATGAGCTCAACCTCATGGACACGCCCGGCCATGTCGATTTCGCCTATGAGGTCAGCCGCTCGCTCGCCGCCTGCGAAGGCGCGCTGCTGATCGTCGATGCCGCGCAGGGCGTCGAGGCGCAGACTCTCGCCAATGTCTACCAGTCGATCGAGCACGACCATGAGATCGTGCCGGTGATCAACAAAATCGATCTCCCCGCCGCCGAACCCGAAAAGGTCCGCGAGGAAATCGAGGACATCGTCGGCATCCCCGCGGATGAGGCTGTTCTCGCCAGTGCCAAGACCGGCGAGGGCATCGACGACATCCTAGAGCAGATCGTCGCCAAAATCTCCGCCCCGGCCGGCAACCGCGATGCCCCGCTGCGCGCGATGCTCGTCGACAGCTGGTACGACCAGTATCTCGGCGTCGTCATCCTCGTCCGCGTCATCGACGGCGTCCTCAAAAAGGGACTCCCGATCACGTTCATGCAGAACGGCACGCAGCATCTTGTCGACCGCGTCGGCTGTATGCGCCCCAAGATCGAGCAGCTGCCCGAGCTCGGCCCCGGCGAAATCGGCTTCATCACCGCGCAGATCAAGGAAGTCGCCGACACCGCCGTCGGCGATACGATCACCACGGTGAAGAACCCCGCTCCCGAGGCGCTCCCCGGCTACAAAGAGGTCCAGTCGGTGGTGTTCTGCGGCCTCTTCCCGGTCGACGCCGCCGACTTCGAAAAGCTCCGCGAATCGATCGGCAAACTCCGCCTCAACGACGCCAGCTTCAGCTTCGAGATGGAAACCTCCGCCGCGCTCGGCCAGGGCTTCCGCTGCGGCTTTCTCGGCCTGCTCCACCTCGAGATCATCCAGGAACGGCTGACGCGCGAATATGATCTCGACCTGATCACCACGGCGCCTTCGGTCGTCTACAAGCTCCACGATCAGAAGGGCGGCGTGACCGAGCTCCACAACCCCGCCGACATGCCCGATCCGACGCAGATCGCCTTTATGGAGGAGCCGTGGATCAAGGCGACGATCTACGTGCCGGATGAGTATCTAGGCGCGATCCTAAAGCTCTGCCAGGATCGCCGCGGCATCCAGATCGGGCTGACCTACGTCGGCGCACATACCGATTCAGCCCGCGCGCAGCTGACCTACGAGCTGCCGCTCAACGAGGTCGTCTTCGATTTCTACGATCGCATCAAATCGATCAGCCGCGGCTATGCGAGCTTCGACTATGAAGCGATCGGCCACCGCGAGGGCGATCTTGTGAAGATGGAGATCCTCGTCAACGGCGACCCCGTCGATGCGCTCAGCATGATCGTCCACCGCGACGCCGCCGAAGCCAGAGGCCGCCATATGTGCGAGCGGCTGAAAGACCTGATCCCCCGCCACCTCTTCAAAATCCCCATCCAGGCCGCGATCGGCGGCAAGATCATCGCGCGTGAGACGATAGGCGCGATGCGCAAGGACGTGACCGCGAAGTGTTACGGCGGCGATATCTCGCGCAAGAAGAAGCTGCTTGAGAAGCAAAAAAAGGGCAAGGCGAAGATGCGGGAATATGGGAATGTGAGCATCCCGCAGGAAGCTTTCATTGCAGCTTTGAAAATGGGAGAGGAGTAGCTGCTCGATAAGCAAAGTGAGTGTGGCGCTCGATCCGGGGGATCGAGAAAGCCGGGCTCACGGGCAAGGCGAAGATGCGCGAATATGAGAACGTGAGTATCCTGCGAGAGGCGTTTATTGCGGCGTTGAAGATGGGGGATATCTGGGAGTGTGAGTTGGAAGATCTTCACGATCTACAGAAGCGACTTTCAGAATTCCTTGGGCCAATCACCGCTCAAGCCGCCTCCCGTCCATCATAGCCGTCGGTCGCCAGCATCACGGTTTTCGGGATCACCTGCTCCTCGCTCAGATAATAGGCAATCGTGCGGCGGGAGAGGCCGAGGGCTTGGGCGGCGGCGTCCAGCGTCATGCCGTGGCGCTTCCTCCGGGCGCGGAAGGCGCCCCCGCTCATTGGGGCGGACATGATCTCGCCCGCCTGCTCGCGCGCCCAGCGGTGCAGCTGTTCGCTGCCGAAATCCACGCCGCAGCCCCATTCGAGCGCGATGCTACTGCCCCGCCGCGCACCACCTACTCTTGCCGCCTCCGTAATCTTGCCAATCCTCATTCGCCGTCCAAACTTCCCTCTCCCCCTTGATGGGGGAGAGGATACGGAAACTTGTGAGCGCAGCGAACTAGCTGGAGTTGGAGAGGGGGTGTGCGCTTGCCTGCAAGCGCGCGAAGCTGCGCTTCGCTCGACCCCTCTCCAGCTGCGCCGGCGGCGAATTCGACGCCGTCCGCGCGCTCGATCGGTTCGAGCTGGACGCGGTTCTGATAGTGGAACAGCAGCAATTCGATCGCGCGCAGCCTGGTTTGCGAAGGGGCGGCTGGGCGGGCGCGCAGTTTGCTTTGGCGCGATCTCACGCAGCGTAACGTTGCCAAAAGTGACGCATATGGGCCGCCGTGCGGCCGGCAACCGCCGTTTTGCGCCGATCGCGCGAAAGTGATCCCGCGTTGCGCGTCACTTTTGCGACTTTCATTGCAGCCATCGCCACGAACCAACCTGGGGATTGTCACGGAACCGCAACATCGGAGCCATGAAGGCGTAACATTAGCGGCATAGAGGCGCGGTGAACCTGTCATCGGAGCTTCATCGAAATGAAACAAACTGCCCTCCTGCTCACCTCCTGCGCCGCGGCAATGATTGCCGCCACGCCCGCGCTGGCCGAAGATGAAGCGCCGACCCGCGCCGCGATGGAGGCCGAGCTTGTCGAGCTGCGCGGCCGCGTTTCGACGCTCGAGGGCATGGTCGAGCAATTGCTCGGCCAGCAGCAAAGCGTTGCTTCCCAGGCCGCTACGGCGCAGGAAACCGCGGTTGCGGCGCAGGCCGCAGCGACCGAGGCGAGCGAAGCCGTCGCCGCCGTCCCGCGGATCACTCACGGCGCCGCGGCGCGGGTGCGGACCGATGACGGCTGGGACTTCCGGCCGTTCGGGCGGCTGATGGTCGATGGCGGGACGGTCAGCGATCCGGGCGGGCTCAACGATCCCGGCCTCGGTTTTTCGAGCGAGGTTCGCCGCGTGCGGATCGGCGCGCGCGGCGCTATTCCGGGCGGTTTCGAATATAAGATCGAGGTCGATTTCGCCGATAACGACGTGACGCTGACCGATGCGATCCTGGGTTACGACGCCGGCGATGTCGAATTCACCGTCGGGCAGCACAACACTTTCCAGGGTCTCGAGGAGCTGACGAGCAGCCGCTTTACGAGCTTTATGGAGCGCGCGGCGTTCACCGACGCCTTCGGTTTCGAACGCCGCGTCGGCGTGTCGGTCAACTATGCCAATGGCGATTTCCGCTGGGATGGCGGCGTGTTCAGCTCGAACATCGACGATCTCACCGATGACAGCGCCAACGCCTATTCGTTCGACACCCGCGCGGTCTTCTCGCCCGAAATCGGCGAGGGCACGCAGCTCCATCTCGGCGGCTCGCTCCACCACCGCAATCTGCGCGACAATCCGGGCAGCCGCTATCGCCAGCGCCCGGGTTATCACGGCACCGACACGCGCTTCATCAACACCGGCAATCTGAACACGACTGACGAGACGAGCTACGGCGTCGAGGCGGCGGTGATCCACGGGCCGTTCCATGCGGTCGCCGAAGGGCATTGGCTGACCGCCGATATTCCCGGCATGCCCAACCCGACATTTTTCGGCGGCTATGTCGAAGGCGGCTTCTTCCTGACGCGCGGCGACTCGCGCGGCTATGGCAGCGGCAAGTTCGATCGGACGCGGCCCGCCAATCCGGTCGACGAGGGCGGGATCGGCGCGATCCAGGTCAACGCGCGCTACGATTATCTTGACCTTTCCGACGCCGGGATTGTCGGCGGCGAACAGAATCTGTTCGGGCTGTCGCTGATCTGGACGCCGATCGATCATGCGCGCTTCTCGGTCAACTACAGCCATATCGCCTATGACGACGCGGCGATCGCGCTGCCGAACGGCAATCGCGACTATAGCGTCGACGTCGTCGGCGCGCGCGCCGAGATCGACTTTTAGGGGTTAGAATATTCGTCATTGCGAGGAGCGCAGCGACGAAGCAATCCAGAGCGGCAAGCGTCGGCGCTTGCCGCTCTGGATTGCTTCGCTACGCTCGCAATGACGCGGAAGTGTACTGCTCGACCTTCAGCGCCAGTCTGACAAATCAAGCCGCCAGCGATTCGCGGTCGGTGTCGCGCGTATCGGGTTGTTCGCCGGTTTCGGCATAGGCGACCATCTCGGCAATATTGGTCGCTTGGTCGCCGATCCGCTCGATATGCTTGCCGATGAACATCAGATGCGCGGCCTGGCTGATGCTGTCGGGGTGCTTGATCATGTGCTTGAGCAATTTCGCGGTCAGCCTGTCGTGGAGGTCGTCGACGATATCGTCGCGCTCGACCACTGTTTCCGCCGCTGCGGCATTGCCTTCGGCATAGGCGCGCACGACGTCGGTCAGCATAGCGCCGGCCTCGCTGCTCATTTCGGAGAGGATATCCCAGGTCTTGTCCGGAAATTCGATGGTGATCCGCTCTACGCGCCGGGCAATATTCTTCGCGTAATCGGCTGTGCGCTCGAGCAGCGCGCTCATCTTGATCGCGGCGACGACGACGCGGAGATCGTCGGCCATCGGCGCACGCAGCGCGATGATGTTAACCGCGGCGGTTTCGGCGCGGTGGTGGAGCGCGTCGATATCCCTGTCGGCCGCGACGATCGCGCGCGCTTTCTCGCTGTCGCGCTTGTTGAGCGCCTTGATCGCGTCGGTCGTCGCGCTCGATGCGCGGCTCCCCATTTCGAGGATCATGTCGCGCAACGCATCGAGCTCTTCATCGAATGCCGAAACGGTATGTTTCGCAGTGTTCATGGCCGTTCTCCCGCCGCTTGCCGGCGTTGTCCGTTTATTTGTTACAGTTATATTACAGGATCGGGACTCGCGGCGCAAATCCTCGCTTTCCCACGCAAAAAGGGCCGGACGGTTTCCCGCCCGGCCCCCGTGCTGCGAAGCGAGTGCATAGTCTAGTTCTGAAGGTCTTCGAGCGTCAGCGCGGTCATCGCTTCGGCCGCCGCGGCGTTGCTGGCGCGGACATCGTCGGGATTGGCAATCATGCCTTCACCGACGAGATAGCCATCGGGGCCCCAGGCCGAAACATATTCGGCGACGAACTCGCGCAGCCCGCGGATCGCCTCGAGATGGTTGCCCTTGACATAGATGAACAGCGGCCGCGCGCCGGGATAATCGAAGCTCGCGATGCTGTCATAGCTCGGCGCGACGCCGTTCACCGCGACGCCGATCACGCTGCCCTCATTCTGTTCGAGAAAGCTGTAGCCGAGCAGGCCGAGATAGCCGGGGTTCTGCGTTACCTTCTGGACGATCAGATTGTCGTTCTCGCCGGCTTCGATGAACGCCTGGTCGCTGCGGATATCGGTGCAGACCTCGTCCTTGCGGTCGTCTTCCATTTCCTCGACGGCGCCGTTCGTTTCGCAACCCGCTTCCATAATCAGCTCGACAAAGGCGTCGCGCGTGCCGCTCGTCGTCGGCGGGCCGTAAACGCGGATCGGTATGTTGGGCAGCGACGGATCGATGTCCGACCAGTTTTCATTGTCCTGTTCTTCGCCCCATGGCTCCGCGGCCAGCGCTTCATATATCTGTGCGGTGGTCAGCGCGAATTGCGGTCCTTCGGGCGAGGTCACGACAGCGAGGCCGTCGATACCGACCTGCAACTCAATGATTTGGTCGACGCCATTTTGCTGGCAGGTTTCGAATTCGGTGACCTTCATTCGCCGCGAGGCATTGGCGATATCGGGATGCTGGGTTCCGACGCCGGCGCAGAACAGCTCCATGCCGCCGCCCGTGCCTGTCGATTCGACGACTGGAGAGCTGAACCCCGCATTGTTGCGGGTGAAATGCTCCGCGACCGCGCGGTTAAAGGGATAGACTGTCGAGCTGCCGACGATCGTGATCGCGCGGACGCCGCCGTCGCTGTTGCCGCCGCCGCAGCCGGCCAGCGCCGCTGCGGCCACCGCCATCAATCCAATAAGGGGAGTGCGCACATCATCCTCCGTGATTTCGTGCAAACTGGCCATGGCGGGATGCCACCGGCCTTTCGCGAGCCTATTGCGACATCGTTGTGACAATATGATGAAAAATGCCGCGCGAATTGCGGTGTCGGCGAATTGGGGCATTTGTAGCGCCGGCTTTGGGTAATTATCCCTTTCAAGCTGAAAGCCTAGATTCGGCACCCCAGCGAAGGCAGGGGTCTATCCCGGATACTCATCGCAAGACCGATATCCGGGACAGATGCCAGCCTTCGCCGGCATGACGATAATTACTGATCCGAACGGTATAGACACTCGGCTTTTCACGGACCGCTTTCCCATGGCGTTTGAAATGACTAAATAGCCGAAATGGCGCTCGACAAATTCCGGCCTCGCAACATCGTTGCCGACAAGAACCGCGCGTTCTGGATGCTCCAGTCGATCGGCTGGTCGGGCTATTTCATCCTGCGTTCGCTGGGCGGAATCGCCAACAATATGGGCCCTCTCTTCATCCTGCCGACGGCGATCGCGACGGCGACCGGCTATTGCCTGACGCTGATCATGGCGGTGATTTTTCGCCAGCTGATCGGCCGAACCCCGCGGATTACCTGGGGCGGATCGGTACTTGTCGTGCTCGTCGCTTCGGGCCTGTTTTCGGCGATCGAAGTCTGGGCGCATGCCGCCTTCTATCGCGGCGGCGAAATGCCGACAGGATTGCAGTTTTTCGGCGCGATCCTGCTCGATTTCTCGCTGCTCGTCGCCTGGTCGGGGCTCTATTTCGGAATCAATTTCTATATCGTCGTCGAACAGCAGAACGATCAGCTGCTGCGGCTCGAAACCCAATCGTCGAACGCGCATCTTGCGATGCTGCGATACCAGCTCAACCCGCATTTCCTGTTCAATACACTGAATTCGATCTCGACTTTGGTGCTGCTCAAACAGACCGAGCCCGCCAACGCGATGCTGTCGCGATTATCGTCCTTTCTGCGTTACACGCTCGCCAACGAACCGACGGCGCGCGTGCCGCTGAGCCAGGAAATCGAGACGCTCAAGCTTTATCTCGAAATCGAGCGGATGCGCTTCGAGGATCGACTTCGCCCGTCGTTCGAGATCGATCCGCGCGTGTCGCGGACGCGGCTGCCGTCGCTTTTGCTCCAGCCGCTCGTCGAAAATGCGATCAAATATGCCGTCACGCCGCAGGAAGAAGGCGCCGAAATCCGCATTGCCGCGCAGCAGGTCGGAAATAACGTTCTGATCACCGTTTCCGACACCGGACCGGGCTTGCACGGAACAACTGTCGTGCGCCACGGTTCTACGGGAGTGGGATTGGCCAACATCCAGGACCGGCTGACCCAGGCATTTGGCGAAAACCACCGTTTCGAGGTAAAATCCAGCGAAGACGGCGGATTTTGCGTCGAAATTGAAATTCCGCTTGAATTTGAGGAGGCTAAAGTAGCCGCATGACCATTCGCGCTATCATCGTCGATGACGAACCGCTCGCCATTCAGGGGCTGCAATTGCGGCTCGAACCACATGACGATGTCGAGATAATCGATACCTGCACCAATGGCCGCGAGGCCATCCGCTCGGTCAAGACGCACAAGCCCGATCTCGTCTTTCTCGACATACAGATGCCGGGCTTCGACGGCTTTTCGGTCGTTCAGGGGCTGATGGATATCGAACCGCCGTTGTTCGTCTTCGTCACCGCCTATTCCGACCATGCAATCCGCGCCTTCGAGGCGCAGGCGGTCGATTATCTGATGAAACCGGTCGAGGAAGACCGGCTCGCCGATACACTAGCGCGCGCGCGCGAGCGGCTGGCCGAAAAGAGCAATGTCGAGGAGATCGCCAAGCTCAAGGAAGTGCTCGCCGAAGTTGCTCCCGAAGCGGCCGACGAGCTGGAGGCGGAAGGCGAGGGGCCGTCGGCGAGCCGCTATGAGAAGCTGCTCAACGTCAAGGATCGCGGCCAGATTTTCCGCGTCGATGTCGAGAGCATCGAGCGGATCGACGCGGCCGGCGACTATATGTGCATCTATACCGGCGACAATACGCTGATCCTGCGCGAAACGATGAAGGATCTCGAAAAGCGCCTCGACCCGCGTACCTTCCAGCGCGTCCACCGCTCGACGATCGTCAATCTCGATCAGGTGCGGCAGGTCAAGCCGCACACCAATGGCGAGTGTTTTCTGGTGCTGGAGTCGGGCGCGCAGGTGAAGGTATCGCGCTCCTATCGCGATGTCGTCGCACGCTTTGTGCACTAGGATGCCGAAAGCACGGGACTCCGCGCTACGGGCAATTCGGGCGTCCTAGCTGCTGCGGACCCCTCGAATGCCGAGATAAAGCCCTGTCGATGCCAGTGCGACCAGGTTGGACAGCAGGAACGCGGCAGTGATGGTGCCGTGGCCGAGCATTGGGACGAAATCGCGGCCGACGATCATCGTGACGACGAATATCGAGGCGAACAGACCCCAGCCGGCAATGATCTGCGGGATCAGTTTCGATCGCAAGAACAGGTAGAAAAAACCCGCATTCGCGGCGGAGGAGAGAATGAGCCCGAGGTGGAACGACGTATAATCCGACGTTGCCTGCAGGCCCGCTAGCATCAGCCGGGTGTCGCCAGCCATGCTGCCATAGGCGGGATCGCCTGCAATCTCGGCGGCATTCATCGCGAACACCGCGCCGAGCAATCCAAGAACCGACGCCGCGAGGCTGACGAACAGGCTCCATCCGGCGAGCAACTCGCCCGATTTGCGCAGCAGCAGGAAAAGCCCGATGCCGATAATCGCTTGGAAGCTGAAGACGAGACCCCCGACATAGGCCTTGGCGCGCAGCTGCGTTTCGGCGTCGAGCATGTTTCGGGCGGTCGCGACGACATCCGCCGAAAGGTTGATATCGATGCCGTCGGCGACGACCATTGCCGAATAGAGACCAATGGCGATGGTGCCGATCAGCGACCATCCGACCCATCTCGCCAGGCTTTGAGGATTCAGGCTCTTGGCAGGCGACATCGCCGCTCTCCTCGATCAGAGAGCATGTGTATTATGTGAGCAATACACCAGTGTCAATGCGCATATCCTGCGCGATATGATGCAGAATACCATCGCGTCCACCGCTCAACGATCGCCAGTCTCGGTCAGGTGCGGCAGGGCAAGCCGCACGGCAATGGCGCGGGTTTTCCGGTGCTGTAGCCTGGCGCAGGATTTCGATCCCTTCCGACACCACGCTGCACGAACTCGGGGTTAACCAAATAGTTGGAATGCATCGCTAAACCGGGTCGCTCGACGTGGATGACGTGCAGGGGCAGATATGACGACCAACCCTCAGACCCGGTCACCGGTGATCGGTGAAGGATCTCCGGCGTTTCCTGAATCGGGCCTTGCGTGCACGCCGTGGCGGCAAATGGCCTTCGATAAGGCTGCTTGGGACGATCTGGCCCGGTCCGCCGACGAACCCAATCCATTCTATGAAAGCTGGTTTCTACTTCCGTCGCTCGAGCAGCTCGATCCCGGCGGCGATATTTCTATCCTGAGCCTTACCCGGCACGGGAAGCTTGTCGGTCTGATGCCGATTGTCCGGCGATCGCAATATGGAGGCTGGCCGCTCACGCATATCGGCAATTGGCTTCACCCCAATATATTCTTCGGCGCGCCGCTGGTTTCGTCGGGCGCGGAGGACGATTTCTGGCACGCGCTGCTCGACTGGTCGGATGCCAATGCGGGCCTGTCGCTGTTTCTGCATCTGGAGCTGATCGCGCTGACCGGCCCTGTCCACGATAGTCTCGTGTCGGTCCTTGCCGGCGATGGGCGCGCTTGGGGCGTCGTCGAGCGCAAGGAGCGCGCGATCCTGGCTTCCGATCTCGATGCCGATGCGTATCTCGCTGCTTCGCTCTCCGCCCGGACGCGCAAGGACCTCAATCGCCGTTTCCGGCGGCTTTCCGAACAGGGTGAAATCGAATTCAGCTGGGAAATGGGTTCTGACGGGATCGCGGACTGGGCCGACGAGTTTTTGGCGCTCGAAGCGTCAGGGTGGAAGGGCGAGGAAGGTTCCGCCCTGATGTGCGATCCGGCGACCGGATCGCTGTTCCGGCAAAGCCTGACCGGCGCCGCAGATCGCGAACGGCTCGTCCGCCTGTCGCTTAGAGTGGACGGCAAACCGATCGCCATGCTGTCGACCTTTCTGGCGCCTCCGGGGGCGTTCGGTTTCAAGACCGCCTATGATGAAGAATTCAGCAAGTTCGCGCCCGGATTGTTGCTCGAACGCGAGTTTCTGACCGCGCTCGATCGGCTCGATATCAGTTGGTGCGATAGCTGCGCCGCGTCCGATCACAGCGTGATGAACCGGATTTGGCGGGAATGCCGACCTGTCGGGCGCGTCTCGATCGCGATCGGTGGACCGCTTCGCCGCGCCGCCTTCGACAGGATCCTCCGCAAGGAAATGGCAAACCTCAATTCAGGAGCCGATGCATGACTATTTTTCCACCGTCCACCCAGGCGACGTTCGCCGCCAACTATCCCGAAGTTCCGCACATCCTGGAGCACGGGCTGGAAAGCCATCCGTTGCTCGAGCTCGAAGCCCTGGCCGAACTGGCCGGCCGTCTGCCGCTCAACTCGATCGAGTGCAATCTCGGCAACCAGCCGATCGGCGTCGATAACGTGCCCGACCAGCTCCGCGAGCAGGCGGCGGACACGATCCGCGATATCGGCGAGGCGGGCCGCTGGGTGTGCCTGCGCAATGTCGAGCAGCAGCCCGACTATGCCGCGCTGCTCGAGGAGCTGCTCGAAGAGATGCGACCCGAGATCGAACCCCGGACCGGCCCGCTGATCAATCTCCAATGTTTCCTTTTCGCGACCTCGCCGGGCGGCGTCACGCCCTATCATTTCGACCCCGAGCACAACATCTTGTTGCAGCTGCGCGGCTCGAAGGTGATGACCGTTTTCCCCGCCAGCGATCCGGCCTGCGCTGCGGACGAAATCCACGAAACCTTCCATGCCGGTGGCCGGCCCGAGCTGCCCTGGAACGAGGAGATGGCGAAGCTTGGCACGCCGTTCGAAATCGGCCCCGGTGAGGCGGTCTATGTTCCGGTCATGGCGCCGCATTATGTCACTAACGGCCCCGAGGTTTCGGTGTCGATATCGATCACTTGGCGCTCGGAATGGAGCTATGCCGAATCGGATGCCCGCTGTTTCAACGGCATGGTACGGCGGTTCGGAATCGAGCCGAGGGCGCCGGAGCGCTGGCCGCATCGTAACCTCGTAAAAGCCTATAGCTGGCGCGCTATGCGCAAATTGCGGCGGGCAGGCCGCTGACCTCGGTACGATATTCACCGCTTGGCCTTGGTCACGCGCACAACCGCAGGGGTTGTGTAACTGACTGCGCTCTTTTTGATCGCAAGTTTCAGGAGGACGGCAACGGGCTGCCGCGCTAGATGTGGCGACAAGGGAGATTTCGATGACCGACCAGCAAGACCGCGCCCGCGCCTTTCACGCCCTTCACACCCCAGGCGATCCGCTCATCCTCTTCAATATCTGGGATCCGGGTAGTGCGCGGGCGGTGGCCGAGGCGGGTGCCAAGGCGCTGGCGACGGGCAGCGCATCGGTTGCCGGATCGCGCGGCTATCACGATGCCGAAGCGCTACCGCTCGAACAGGTGCTCAACAATGCCGCGCGGATTGTCGAAAGCGTCGATATCCCGCTGAGCGTCGATTTCGAGGGCGGCTATGCGGTCGAACCCAAGCTTGTCGCGGTTCACGCCGCCGCGCTGATCGAGGTCGGCGTGATCGGAATCAATTTCGAGGATCAGGTGATCGGCGGTGCCGAACTTCATCCGGTCGCGCTGCAGGCGGAGCGGATTGCCGCAGTTCGCGCGGCGGCCGATGCGGCGGGCGTCGATTTCTTTATCAATGCGCGCACCGATGTCTGGCTCAAGGCAGGGCAGGCAACGATCGAAGAAGGCGCGCGGCTCGATGAAGCCAAGGAGCGCGCGGCGGCGTTCGCCGATGCCGGCGCGAGCGGGTTCTTCGTCCCCGGCCTTGCCGATGAGGACGATATTGCGGCGATCTGCGCCGCCACCGATTTGCCGGTCAACGCGATGATGTTCGACGCGATGCCCGATACGGCGCGGCTGGCCGAACTGGGCGTCGCGCGCATCAGCTATGGCGCCGGCCCCTGGCGCGATGCGATGGCGCGGCTGACCGAGGCCGCGCGGCCTGTGTTCGGCTGACAGCATCCGCGACCACCTCAGACAAACCGGCGATCGCCTTGCCGGTGCAGCGGACGATCTCGCGCCACAGCCAATAATGTGGCAGGAGGGCGGTGCGGGTTGCAGGGGGCGGCGATGGCGCTGATCAATATCTTCGAGGATCCCGAGACCGAGCGACGCTATGTTACCGGCGAACGCATCGACCGCATTCCGGCGAGCCGGGCGCTGCTGCTGATCGGGATAGCGACCTTCGTCTCCTACCTGACGCTCAATCCGATGTATTTTCCGCGCGACGGCCTGATTGCCTATAATATCGCCGCCGGTCTGTTCATGGCGATCCTCGCAGGCTTCTTCGTCCTGACGCGGACGCGCTTCTACATCGAAAAACCGTGGATCGACCTCGTGCTGTTCGTCGGGCTGACCGTCGCGATGGCGCTGTTGATCGAGGCATTGGCGGCGCAGGCCGCGATTACGGGCATTTCGCGTTTCGGCATGGCGGTCATCAATATCGGGATCCTCGTCGTCTTCGCGAGTATCGGCTTCGTCGCGAACACGCGGCTCTTCTTCCTCTGGGCGGCGACGCTGTTGCTGCTCTATCTCGGTTTCCTGCTGTTCGCCGACCGGCCGTTCATCTCGAAGGTCTATACCTTCACAAATTTCACGACCTTCTTCGTCTTTGCGACCTTCGTGAACTGGGATATCGACCGGCGCGCGCGCAATACCTTCACCGCGAACGAGGCGCTAGATGCCGAGAAACGCAAGAGCGAGGCTTTGCTTTACAACGTGTTGCCGCAGGAAGTCGCCGGGCGGCTCAAAAGCGGCGAAACGGTCGCCGACTCGTTCAGCAACGTCTCGGTGATCTTCGTCGACGTCGTCGGCTTTTCGACGCTCGCCAAGACGATGCCGGCGAGCGATCTCGTCGCACAGCTCAACCGCTTCTTCCTGTTGGCCGATACGGTTGCCGAGAAACATGGCATCGAGAAGGTAAAAACGATCGGCGACGCCTATCTCGCCGTGTCTGGCGGCACATCGTCGGGCACCGGCGATGCCGTGGCAGCGATCAATTTCGGCCGCGACCTGATTGCTGCGCTGGAAGAGATAACCGAGGCGGAGAGCGTTGAGGTCAAACTGCGCGTCGGCATCCATAGCGGCCCGGTCGTCGGCGGTGTCGTGGGCAGCCGCCGGCTTGCCTATGACTATTGGGGCGATACGATGAACGTCGCCAGCCGCATCGAAGGCGTCGCCGAACCGAACGGTATCGCCGTTTCCGCGGCAACCTATCACCAGACGCGGAGCATCGTGGACTATGGCCCGCCCGAAACTCTGGCGCTCAAAGGGGTCGGCGAGACCGAGATACATCGGGTGAAGATGTGAGCCAATCCTCCCCTGACGAGCCTTCGGCTCTGGGGAGGATTAATATTCGCTCAGCTCGACCATCATTCTTTTATAGCCATGAACGAAGCAGGAGGGGACGCGTTCGGGCTCGCCGGCGACATTCACGCGCAGCCGCCGGGCGGCCATCTCCTCGAGCAATATCCGCACCTGCAACTCGGCGAGCCGCGCACCTACGCAGCGGTGGATGCCATAGCCGAAGGCGAGATGACGCCGGGCGTTGTCGCGGTCGATGACGATGTCGTCGGGCCGGTCGAAAACGCTCTCGTCGCGGTTTGCCGATATATACCAGAGCACCATCTTGTCGTCTTCGGCGATCCGGTGACCGAATAGCTCAGCGTCTTGCGTCGCGGTACGGCGCATATGCGCGAGCGGCGTTTGCCAACGGATGATCTCCTGCCCCGCATTGGCGATCAGTTCGGGATCGGCTTCGAGCTTCGCGCGTTCGCCGGGGAATTTATCGAGCCCATAGGCATAGCCCGACATCGTGTTGCGCGTCGTATCGTTGCCGCCGATGATCAGCAGCGTGAGATTGCCGATAAAGGTGAAGCGATCCATATCCTTCATCGCGTCGCTATGGATCATCCGGCTGAGCAGGTCGGGCGCTTCGGGCTTGTCGACGCGGTCGTTCCAGAGATCGGTGAAATAGGCCGCCATTTCGCGCATATGATCGCGGCGTTCATAGGCGCGCTCGGGATCGTTGATGATCGCCGGATCGCTCGCCCAGTCGGACCACAAGGTCAGCTTGCGGCGATCTTCCCAGGGGAAATCGAACAGGATCGCCAGCATCTGGGTCGTCAGCTCGATCGAGACGCGGTCGACCCAGTCGAAGGCTTCGCCGCGCGGCAGATCGTCGAGTATCTGTCCGGTGCGGCGGCTGATATCGCCCGACAGCCGCTCCATCTCGCCGGGGGTGAAGGCCGGGGCGACGGTGCGGCGCTGGCCGGTGTGTTCGGGCCGGTCCATCGCGATAAAGCTCGGCGTCTGGCGCTGCAGCTCCTTGGGCAGGTTCTCAAGCTCGCCGAACAACGTGATCCCGCCGCGCTCGACATCGGAAGAGTAGATATCGGGCAACGCCTCGACATGCTGGATCGGCTTTTGTGTCGTGATGTTCCAGTAATCGCCGAAAGCCGAACCCGTTACCTTGTTGATCGGCGCGGTGGCGCGCATTTCGGCAAAGATCGGCTGCCAGCGATCCTCGACATAGATATCCGGGTTGCTGACATCCCATGGATGCGGCGCGGCCGAGACGACGGTTTCGACGGTGTCTTCGGCGGCGGTGGCCATGGCAGTCTCCCGGGGTATGGGCGGAGTGTCCGCTTAGAACGAAAGCGTGTCAATGCGGCAAAATCCTCCCCAGCGCGAAGCGCGTCGGGGGAGGGGGACCATGCGAAGCATGGTGGAGGGGGTGCGGAGCCGAAGGCGGAGCGTGGCGCAACGCTGCAACGATGCTCGCCCTGACGGGCTGCGGCCCCTCCGTCGCGGCAAGCCGCGACACCTCCCCTGACG
>JABDLY010000180.1 GCA_013001755.1 Sphingomonadaceae bacterium | reverse complement strand
CGCGTGAACAGCGCCGAACCGTGCGCACGGGGCAGGAAATGCACCATCGCCTCGATCGGGCGAACCTCGTCGAGCTTGCGCCCGTCGATACGGCTGCCGTCCTTGATGATCGCACCGCGGACGATTTCGGCCTCGAGCTTCTTGACTACCTTGCCGGCCGTCATCTGCGTCTGGCCGTCTTCGTCGGCGTATTTTTCCTTCGCCTTGGCGCGGGCTGCATTCAGCGCATCGGAACGCTCCGACTTGTCGGTCAGCTTATAGGCCGCGGCGATATCCTTGCCGATAAGCTTTTCAAGCTCGGCCTTCATCGAAGCATTGTCGTCGGCCGGGGCCAGTTCCCAAGGTTCCTTGGCGGCCTGTTCGGCGAGCTTGATGATCGCGTCGATCACCGGCTTCGATTCCTCATGCGCGAACATGACGGCGCCGAGCATGACGTCTTCGGGAAGCTCCTTGGCTTCCGATTCGACCATCAGAACGGCGTTCTGCGTGCCGGCCACGACGAGGTCGAGCTCGCCTTCGGCAACCTCTTCCATGCTCGGGTTGAGCTGATATTCGCCATCCTTGTAACCGACGCGCGCTGCGGCGATCGGACCCATGAACGGCAGGCCGGAGATCGTCAGCGCGGCCGAGGCGGCGACCATCGCGAGCACATCGGGCTCGTTTTCGCCGTCATAGGACAGCACCTGCGCGATAACATTGATCTCGTTGTAAAAGCCTTCGGGGAAAAGCGGGCGGACCGGGCGGTCGATAAGACGGCAGGTCAGCGTTTCCTTTTCCGTGGAACGGCCTTCGCGCTTGAAAAAGCCGCCCGGAATGCGTCCGGCGGCCGAGTATTTTTCCTGATAATGCACGGTCAGCGGGAAGAAATCCTGCCCTTCGCGCACCGATTTGGCGGCGGTGACTGCGCACAGCACCACCGTATCGCCGAGCTGCGCGAGCACCGCGCCATCGGCCTGGCGGGCCACACGGCCCGTTTCGAGGGTCAGCGTCGCGCCGCCCCATTCTGTTTCGACTTTCTTTACGTCAAACATCTTCTTTTTCTTCTTTCTTCGCGAGTGTTCGCCCCATGCGAACCATCGCTCAATTTGCGGACCGAAATGCCCGCGATGTGTGGAGCCCTATTGCTCCGTTGTTGCTTGGGTCTCCGTTGGGAAACCCGTTTCGTCATGCCAGCCCTTCGACGTCGCCTGCGGCGTCGCTCCGGATAAACTTCTCTGGCATCTATCCCAGATATCAGTCTTGCGATTGCCTGTCTGGGATAGACCCCAGCCTGCGCCGGGGTGAAGGGAAGGGCGATGGCGCCATCCCCAAATGCGAAAACGGCCCCGAAGACGGAGCCGCTCCCGAAATTACTTGCGAAGGCCGAGCGTCTTGATGAGATCCTGGTAACGGGTTTCATCGACATTGCGCAGATAGCTGAGCAAATTGCGGCGCTTGTTGACCAGCATCAGCAGCCCGCGGCGCGAATGATGATCCTTGTGGTGACCTTTGAAATGGCCGGTCAGGTTGGTGATCCGTTCGGTGAGGATCGCGATCTGGACTTCGGGGGAACCTGTATCGCCGTCTTCACGGGCATGTTCCTTGATGACTTCCTGCTTGCGTTCGGCAGTAATCGACATCGCATAATTCCTTTCGAGTTCTTGTGCGAGCAACCCTCCTAAAGGGCGGCTCGGGAGTTTCTCCACGAGCGCCCGCCTATCCGGCACACCCGTCAGAGGTTGAAGCCCCGCAATACTTTCAGCCCCGCCCCGTCGCATTCGACGAGCGCAACCGGAACAGACTGATCGGTCGCGAGATAGAGGCCTTGGCTGGCGGAGATCCCGATCGCCTGCTGCCCCATGCGGAGCTGCCTTGCCTGATCGGGGGTGACGGAAAGAGCCGGGATGTCGTCCAGCCCTGCCGCCAATGGCAAGAGTGCCTGTTCAAGCCGCCGCTCCTTAGCGAGTTCGCCGAGTTTGTCCAGCGAAATCGCGCCTTCCAGCGCAAAAGGACCAGCCTTGCTGCGGTGCAACATAGTGACATGGCTGACTGTATTCAAGGCTCGCGCGATGTCGCGGGCGAGAGAGCGGATATAGGTGCCTTTGGAAACATCCGCGGTGAGGGTGATGAAATCCTCCCCGGCACGGGGAGGGGGACCGCCGGAGGCGGTGGAGGGGGCCTGCCGCCCGTGACTCGCTTGTGAGTGATCCCCCTCCTTCAGCCCTACGGGCTGCCACCTCCCCGTGCCGGGGAGGATCTGAAGAGAATGAACCGTCACCGCGCGCAGCTGCATCTCGACGTCCTCGCCGGCCCGCGCCCGCGCATAGGCAGGCTTGCCATCGATCTTTAACGCCGAATATTTGGGCGGAATCTGTTCGATCGGGCCGGTGAACTGCGGCAGGACCGCTTCGATATCGGTAAGGGAAGGGCGAATATCGGATCGCTCGGTCACTTCACCCTCGCCATCGAGCGTATCGCTCTCGGTGCCGAAACCGATGGTGAACTCGTAAATCTTGTCGCTGTCGAGCATCCGGCCGGCAAGTTTCGTCGCTTCGCCGAGCGCGATCGGCAGGACTCCCGATGCCAACGGGTCCAGCGTTCCGCCATGGCCGACCTTTACCTTGGCATAGCCGCCCTCGCGCAACGCCCGTTTTACCGCCGATACGCAGGGCGTCGAGCCGATACCGACGGGTTTGTCGAGAATCAGCCAGCCGTGGAGTTTCTTTGCGTCCATTCGTCGGCCAATAACCCGAACACCGCCGTATCGCGAACATATCCGGTCCAGGTGATGCGGTTCTTGCGCAATGTGCCTTCGTGCGCCGCGCCGAGCTTGAGAACAGCCGCCATCGATCGTGTGTTGCGTGTATCGACGCGGAATTCGATCCGGGTGTAGCCGCAGGCAATGGCGTGATCGATCATCAGTGACTTCATCGCCCGGTTGAAAGGGCCGCCGCGCACTTGCGGCGCGATATAGGTGCCGCCGATCTCGACGACGCGATTGACCGGATCGGCGCCGATATAGTTGGTCATGCCGACGACCTCGCCATCGTGCAGTACGGCATAGTTCACCCAGTTTTTGGTTTGATGAAACGATTCCATACGCTCCAGCGAACTGTCGAAATTCTCATCGAGCATCGAGAAGGGATAGATGCCCCAAATATCCCGATCTGCGGCGCAGGCATCACGCAGCGGCTCGCGGTGCGTCTCGTTGAGCAGCGCGAGTTTTACCGGGCCTTGCTCCAGCGGCGTGGCAAGATTGTCGAGCAGGGCGGGCATCGGCTAGGTTATGCCAGCAAGGAGATTTCAACGCTATGGCCGATATCGATTATCATCTGATCGCTGCCGATAATCGCGATCTGCTCGACGCCGTCGAGAAACAGGTGTTCGAAGCGCCGGTGCGCGACGATTTTCTCGACGCCTGCCTCGCCAATCCCAACCAGTTCCTGATCGTTGCGGTGGCGGAGGCCGAAGGGAAATCGCGCGTCGTCGGCAAGGCATTGAGCTATGTCTTTTACTTCCCTGACAAACCCGCCGAAATTTATATCGAGGAGATAGACGTCGCCAAGAAATGGCGGCGGCAGGGCGTGGCTTCGGGCCTGATGAATGCGGTCGGCGTCGAGGGAAAGAAGCGCGGGATCGCCGAATATTGGCTGATCACCGAGAAAGACAATGACGGCGCGCGGGCGCTCTATGAACGCACCGCGCATAACGAGCAGAAATCGGTTTGGTACGAATTTTATTGCTAGGCGGCGGCGCGGCCTTGGATGACGTCGCTCAGAATACTGCAACCGAGCGCGAAGAAAAGCGCGACGAGCAGGCTACCGGTCAGCAGGAATCCCGCTGCCAATATGGCGAGAAACACACCAAGATTGATCAGCGGCACTCTAACGTCTTGCATATTGCCTCCTATCAAGACTGATACGGCCCTACAGGCGCCCGAGTTACTCTTCTTCGCCCAGATCCTGCGCAACCTTTGGGTCGCGGAGAAGCGAATCGATATTGCCGCCTTCGTCGAAACTCTCGTCGAGCAGGAATTTGAGGTTGGCGGCGTATTTGGTGTTGACGCGCATGGCGACTTCGCCGCGCAGATAGCGGCCGTTGCGGATCAGCGCTTTCAGCACCTCTTGTTCGTCACCGCCGAGCAGCGGCTTTACGAACACCGTGGCATGGCGCAAATCGGGCGACATGCGGACTTCGGTCACGCTGATCATATGCTTGGCCAGCACATTGTCATGGACATCGCCGCGCGACAGGATTTCGGACAAGACATGCCGCGTCCGCTCGCCGACACGCAGCAGGCGGACCGATTGGGTTTCTTCGGTAGTGCTCATGGCGGAGTATATAGGGGAGGAGGAGGTGAAATGCTTGCCGGAAATATACCGAGATGGCTCCAAACAGCACCGTCACCCTGAACTTGATTCAGGGTCCATTGGCGCAGCATCATTTGCGGAGAGGCTGAGCGAATAGATGCTGAATCGAGTTCAGCATGACGGGGTTGTTATTGCGCGAAGGCCTATTTCTTGCCGCCGCCCTTGTCGCCGGGCTTGCCTTTGTCGCCGCCCTTGTCGCCGGGCTTACCCTTGTCATAGCCTTTGTCGCCGCCTTTTTTGTCGCCCATAATCTCTCTCCTTTGATTGGAGAGAGGAGCTTAGGCGCGAAGTTCGATGGCTACAATGTCCATTTTGAGTCCGCGACCGGCCGTCAAAGCGTCCGTTCGCGCTCCTCGACCTCGTATGTCTCGACATAATCGCCCGGCTTGATGTCCTTGTGGTCGTCAAACACGACACCGCATTCGAGACCCGCGCGGACTTCGGCGACGTCATCCTTGAAGCGGCGCAGGCTCGCGACCTTGCCGTTATAGATGATAACGTCGTCGCGCATGATGCGGGCGGCGAGGTCCTTCTTGATATAGCCCTCGGTGACGAGCAGGCCGGCCGCCTTGCCGGTCTTGCCGGCGGGGAAGGCTTCCTTGACCTCGGCGCGGCCGACGACGGTCTCGATCCGTTCGGGGCCGAGTTCGCCCGCCATTTCGGCTTTGATATCGTCGATCAGATCGTAGATCACATCGAAATATTTGAACCGCACGCCATCGCGCTGGGCGACTTCGCGTGCCTTTGCGTTGGCGCGGACGTTGAAACCGATGATCGGCACGTTCGAGGCCGAAGCGAGGGTGACATCGCTCTCGGTAATGCCGCCGACGCCCGAATGGAGGACGCGGACGCGGATATCGTCGGTGGAAATATTGTCGAGGCTGCCAATAATGGCTTCGACCGAACCCTGAACATCGCCCTTGATGACTACCGGAAACTCGATCGCCTGCTCTTCGGCCATCGCCGAGAACATGTTCTCGACGCTGGTTGGCTGTTGCGTGGTACGCGCGCGTTTGAGCACTTCGGCGCGATATTCGGCGACTTCGCGGGCGCGCGCTTCGTCTTCGACGACGGTGAGCGGATCGCCCGCCGACGGCACACCCGAAAGCCCAAGCACCTCGACCGGAACCGAGGGGCCGGCTTCGTTCACCTGCTTGCCCTTGTCGTTGACCATTGCCCGGACCTTGCCGCTTTCGGCGCCGACGACGAAAATATCGCCGCGCTTCAACGTGCCGCGATTGACGAGGATAGTCGCGACCGGGCCGCGGCCTTTGTCGAGCTTCGCTTCGATCACCGTGCCTTCGGCCTGGCGGTCGGGATTGGCTTTCAGTTCGAGCAGTTCGGCCTGAAGTTTGATCTTGTCGACGAGGTCGTCGAGCCCGGTTTTCTTGAGCGCCGAAACTTCGACATCCTGCACATCGCCCGACATTTCCTCGACGACCACTTCATGTTCGAGCAGCCGCGACCGGACATTTTTAGGATCGGCACCTTCGGCGTCGATCTTGTTGATCGCGATGATCATCGGCACGCCGGCGGCCTTGGTGTGATTGATCGCCTCGATCGTCTGCGGCATGATGCCGTCATTCGCGGCGACCACGATGATCACGATATCGGTAACGTTCGCGCCGCGGGCGCGCATCTCAGTAAAGGCGGCATGACCCGGCGTATCGAGGAAGCTGATGATATCGCCGTCCTTGGTCTTCACCTGATAGGCGCCGATATGCTGGGTGATCCCGCCCGCTTCGCCGCCCACGACATCGGTGTCGCGCAGCGCGTCGAGCAAGCTCGTCTTGCCGTGATCGACATGACCCATGATCGTAACCACCGGCGGGCGAGGTTTCAGGTCTTCGGCCTTGTCCTCGACGCCCTCAATGCCGAGCTCGACGTCGGATTCGGATACGCGTTTGATATTATGACCGAATTCCTCGACGAGCAGCTCGGCAGTATCCTGATCGATCGTCTGGTTGACGGTCACGGCCATGCCCATCTTGAACAATGACTTCACAAGATCCGCGCCGCGCTCTTCCATGCGCTTGGCGAGTTCACCAACGGTGATCGCTTCGGGCACGACGACGTCGAGCGATTTCTTGACCTGCGGCTGATCGCCCTGTTCGCGCGCGGCTTTGTCCTTTTCGCGCGAGCGTTTGAGCGCGGCCAGCGAGCGCGAGCGCGGACTGCCATCGCCATCGCGCAGCGCGCGGTTGACGGTGAGCTTTGAGCGTTCCTTGCGCTTGTCGCTGGCGCGCTTGGGCTTGCCCTTTTCTTCCTTCTTGCGATCGGGGCGCTTGGGCTTTGCGACGGGCGTGAACGAGCGCGGCGCAGGCTTGTCGGCATCAAGCTGCGGGCCGCCGGCGGCTTCTGCTTTGGCTGCCTCGTCGCTGCTTTCGGCCTCGAGCGCGGCCTCTTCAGCGGCGGCTTTTGCGGCCTCTTGCTCGGCTTCTTCCTCGGCCTTGCGATTGTCTACGGCACGCTTGGCCTCATCCTTGGTTTGCGCTTTCTTTGCCTCGTCCTCGCGGCGGCGCGACTCTTCAAGCTGTGCAAGCCGGGCGTCTTCGGCCTCGCGGAGCAGTTGTTCTTGCTTTTCCTTGCGGCTCAGCGTTGCATCGGCCTCGCTCGGCTTCTTTGCCTTCGGGGCTTCGGGAGCCGGCGGCGGAGGTGGCGGAGCGGCTTCCTTGGCCTCTTCCACGGGCGCAGGCTGGGGCGTTTCGCCCGGCTTGGTGAGGACGCGGCGTTTCTTGCGCTCGACCACCACCGTATTCTTGCGGCCATGGCTGAACTGCTGTTGCACCTGTCCCTCGGTCGTGCGTTTCACGCCGAGTGTCTTGGTGCCCAAAGTCTTCTTTTCGTCGCTCATTCTGTGCCTTTATTTCCACGTTCATTGCCGGGCATGCCCTGCGAGCCGCTCCCGCAAGGATTTGCCATTCCACCCGGTCCGGTAAAATTCATCCAGCGCGAGATCGCGCCTGATACACGTTTTGCCGCCCGTTCGTCCACAATTGCAATATGGACCACGTTTTCGCGTCCCAGCGCCGCACCCAATATGGAGCGGTCGGCCGGAATAACCAGCCCTTGTCGTCCGCTTCCCTCGGCTTCCTTGCCGACGCGCCAGGCCTGATCGAGCTTGCGACGGCCATCTTCGGCGGCATCGGCGGCGTGGAGCAGCAAATGCACCCGCCCGGCCCGTGCTGTCTCGCGGATGCGATCGGAGCCCGTGATTACCGCGCCGCTGCGCGATTCAAGGCCGATCCGGTCGAGAGCGTTCTTTTCGAGCGCTCCGGTAATCCGATCCGCAAGATCGTCCGGAATGGCGAGATCACCGCTTTTGAACGAACGGGCAAGCGCCCCGCGCAGCTGCCCCTTGGCCTGCGCTGTTTCGAGCGTAGCGCGATCGACACCAATCCACGCGCCCCGGCCCGGCGCTTTCGCGCGGACATCGGGAAGTATTTCGCCGCTCGGTCCGAGCGCGAGGCGGATCAGCTCATCACGCGCACGAACCTCTCCGGAAAGGATGCATTTCCTTTCCGGGTTCCGCTTGTCGCGCTGCTTCGGCTTTACGGCCGCAAGGTTCTCATTGGTCGTCATCCGCTACTGCGTCCTCCCCGGATTCAGCATCGGCTGGTGCGGCCTCTTCTTCTTTGGTGCTGGGAGCCGGCTCTTCGTCTTCGAACCAGTGCGCGCGAGCGGCCATGATGATTTCGTTGCCCTGCTCCTCGGTGAAGCTATAGGCGCCGAGCACGCCGCCCTTGTCTTCGGTGCGCTTCGAGGCGATGGCGTCCTGATCGCGGCGGCGCTGTTGGCGCGGCTTCTTCTCGATCAGTTCGTCGGTGGCGAGGTCGGCGAGATCGTCGAGCGTCTTGATGCCCGCTTCGCCGAGCGTGACGAGCATCGCTTCGGTCAGATAGGGCATCTCGCCGAGCGCATCCTCGACGCCGAGTTCCTTGCGCTTCGCCCGGGAGGCTTCCTCGCGCTTTTCGAGCGCTTCGACAGCGCGCGTCTGGAGCTCGCCGGCAATCTCGTCGTCGAGTCCCTCGATCGCGGCGATTTCGGACGGGTCGACATAGGCGACCTCCTCCATCTCGCTAAAGCCTTCGGCGACGAGCAACTGCGACAGCGTTTCGTCGACATCGAGCTCGTTCATGAACATCTCGGAGCGATCGATGAACTCCTGCTGGCGCTTCTCGTTCGATTCATCCTCGGTCATGATGTCGATCGCCGAGCCGGTGAGCTGCGAGGCGAGGCGGACATTCTGGCCGCGGCGGCCAATCGCGAGGCTGAGCTGATCTTCGGGTACAACGACCTCGATCCGCTCTTCCTCCTCGTCGATCACGACGCGCGCGACCTGAGCCGGCTGGAGCGCGTTGACGACGAAGGTCGCGAGATCGTCGGACCAGGGAATGATATCGATCTTCTCGCCGTGCATTTCCTGGACGACCGCCTGTACGCGGCTGCCCTTCATGCCGACACAGGCGCCGACCGGATCGATCGATCCGTCATGGCTGATCACGCCGATCTTGGCGCGGCTGCCCGGATCGCGCGCGGCGGCCTTGATCTCGATGATCCCGTCGTAAATTTCGGGCACTTCCTGCGCGAACAGCTTGCGCATGAAATCGGGATGCGCGCGTGTCAGGAAGATCTGCGGACCGCGATTTTCACGCACGACCTTGAGGATCAGCGAACGTATGCGATCGCCGACGCGGACGATTTCGCGTGGAATCTGCGCATCGCGGCGGATGACACCCTCGGCACGTCCGAGATCGACGACGACATGGCCGAATTCGACGCGCTTGACGACGCCGGTGATGATCTCACCCGCGCGGTCCTTGAATTCCTCGAACTGGCGCTCGCGCTCGGCTTCGCGGACCTTCTGGAAGATCACCTGTTTCGAAGCCTGGGCGGCAATGCGGCCGAATTCGATCGGCGGCAGCGGATCGACGATGAAATCGCCGACGCTCGCGCCGTCCTGAAGCTTCTGGCCCTGTTTCAGATCGACCTGGGTAAAATGATCCTCGACCTCTTCGACGACTTCGACGACGCGCCACAGGCGCAGATCGCCGGTTTCGGCATCGAGCTTGGCGCGGATGTCGTTTTCCTGGCCGTAACGCTGCTTGGCGGCGCGCTGGATCGCGTCCTCCATCGCCTCGATGACGATCGCCTTGTCAATGATCTTCTCTTTCGCAACGGCGTCCGCAATGGCCAGCAATTCGGCCTTGTTCGCGGAAATGGCTGTGGCCATGATCCTATCCTTCTTCTTCGGTCATAAGGTCCGCATCGCCCGGATCGAGCGGCGCGGTTTGTTTGATAAGGGCATCGGTCAAGATCAGCTTGGCCGAGTGAATATTCTTGAAATCGATCGTCAGCTCGCCGTCCCTCGGCGTCTCGAGATAAACCGCTTCGCCTTCGCGGCCCTTGACCAGGCCCTTGAGCTGTTTCTTGCCGGTCACCGCCTCGATCAGGTTGATCCGCGCCTCATGGCCGGCCCAATCGTCATAATCGGAAAGCCGCGTCAGCGGGCGATCGATGCCGGGCGAGGACACTTCGAGCCGGTAGGCTTCGGCGATCGGGTCCTCGGCGTCGAGCATTGCGGACAGCGCCCGGCTCAGCGCCGCGCAATCCTCGATCCGCAACTGGCGCGTATCGGGCCGCTCGGCCATCACCTGCAGCACCGGCCCATCCTCGCCGCCCATCATCTTGACGCGCACGAGCGCGAAGCCGAGCTTTTCGGCCTCGGGTTCGATCAGGCGTGTCAGGGCGGCAATATCGGCCATTCAAATCCTTATAGTATGAGTGCGTGCCGCCGGCCCCTCGCGGGACCAGCCTCTGCAACAGCAACGATGTAGAGGAAGGCAGGGGCTATATAGGTAGGCGTTTCGGCGGGGGCAAGCGGGAAACCAACTCGCGCTTCCGATCGTATTGGATTAGGAATGCGGCAAGGGAGAGTGAATCGATGAGAACAGGTTTCATAGTTGCAGTTGCGGGTCTCGCGCTCGTCGCATGTACCGACGGCGGAGAAGCCGAAGCGCAGGTCGCGGGGTTCACAGTCGAAGAGATGGGCACATTTGCCGAGCCTTGGGCGATGACATTCCTCCCGAACGATATGCTCGTCGTGACCGAGAAGGCCGGGACGATGCGCTTTATCGATTTCGCGCCCGATACGCCGCGGCTCGGCACGATTACCGGGCTGCCCGAGGTCGATTATGGCGGGCAGGGCGGGCTTGGCGATGTCGTCGCGCATCCCGATTTCGCTTCGAACAATCTGCTTTATTTCAGTTTTGCCGAGGCCGGGCAGGGCGATATGCGCGGCGCGGCGGTCGCGCGCGGCGCGCTGGTTTGCGAAGAGGCCGATGCCTGCCGGCTCGACGATGTCGAAGTGATTTGGCGCCAGGCGCCCAAGGTTACGGGGCGCGGCCATTACAGCCACCGTATCGCCTTCGGCCCTGAAGGCCATCTGTGGATTTCCTCGGGCGACCGGCAGAAACTGGATCCGGCGCAGGACCTGTCGAATACGCTCGGCACGATCGTGCGTTTGAACGATGACGGCAGCGTTCCCGACGGCAATCCCTTTGCCGATCGCGGCGGCGTTTCGGCCGAGATCTGGTCCTATGGCCATCGCAACGTGCTCGGTCTCGCCTTCGCGCCCGACGGATCGCTCTGGGACATCGAACACGGCCCGGCCGGCGGCGACGAAATCAATCGCGTCGAGCGCGGCGCCAATTATGGCTGGCCCGAAGTTTCGAACGGCAATCATTATGACGGTCGCCCGATCCCCGATCACGATACCAGCGACGCGTATCGTGCGCCGGCGATCTCGTGGACGCCGGTCATCGCGCCGGGCGATTTCATCTTCTACACCGGCGATATGTTCGCGGACTGGCAGGGCGATATCCTGGCGGCAGGGATGACGGCGAACGGGCTGGTCCGCGTCGAAATAGACGGCGATACGGCGCGCGAAGCGGCGCGCTACGATCTCGGCGAACGCATTCGCGAGGTCGAACAGGGACCCGATGGCGCAATCTGGGTGCTCGAAGATGCCGACGAGGGCCGGTTGTTGCGGCTGACGCCCGGCCAGTGAGCGCGGCGCTCGAAACCGTGGCGCGTTATGAGCGCGATCTCGGCGCAAGCCTGACGCGCATGTTCGAGAATGCGCTCGACTGGGAGCATCTGCCGCATGTCCATGCCAAGGCCTTTAGTAGCATCGAGCTCATCGAGGAGCGGGCGAGCGGCTGGCGCGCCAATGTCGGCATGGCCGGCGGCGGGCAGCTGGTCATCAATCTCGAAGTCACGCGCGAAGCCGATGGCAGCGGCGGCTGGACGACCGACAGCTTCGCCGAGGGCGCGCTTGTCGGCCGTATCGTTACGCGGGCGACTCCGCGCGGCGCGGATCGCTGCCATGTCGCGATCGAGTTCCAGGCACCCGATGTCGGCGAGAAGCAGAAGGCCGGTTTCGACGCCTATTATTCCGCGCTCTATGCGATGCTCTACGACGAAGACGAAGCGATGATGATCGCTCGCGAAGCGGCCGTTCAGCGCGGACGCAAAGGGCTGGCCGAACGGCGGAAGGTCACGTTGTCCGATGGTAAAACGGCGGCAATCCCGCGTTATTGCCCGCATCTCGGCCTGCCGCTCGACGCCGCACCCGATGGCGACGGCATCGTCACCTGTCCCTGGCATGGCTATCGTTTCGATGCTGCAACCGGCACATGCGTCAGCGGCGCGGAGTGCGGCTGGGCGGTCTAGGTAGACCAGTTAGGCCGCGGCTTTGCACGACGCGTAGCTGCCCCCCAGATCGTTTTGCTGGCAATCGCGCCCGAGCGACTTGGCCTTGTATAGATACAGATCGGCCTGTTTCAGAAGCGCGGCGAATTCGTCGCCGGGTTGCGCATGGGCAAGGCCAAGGCTTGCCGTAATCCTGCGATCGACGCCGGCGACGCGTGCTTCGATATGATCGGCGATGGCGAGCCGGATCTGCACGGCGAGCACGGCGGGTTGGTCGCCGAAAAGCAGCAATGCGAATTCCTCGCCGCCGAGGCGCGCGGCATAGCAATTGGCGCCGAAGCGCTTGTCGCGCAGCGCTTCGGCGGTCGCGATGAGTACATCGTCGCCGATATCATGGCCGAAATCGTCGTTGACCGCCTTGAAACGATCGAGATCGACAAGAGCGACCGCCGTCACCTTGTGGCCTCCGCTGCTGAACCGCTTGAAGAGTGCGCGCCGGTTGGGCAGGCCGGTCAGCGGGTCGGTCATCGCCGCGCGTGTCATCGCATCCTCGCTGCGCCGCGCGTCGTCTCGTTCGTGGCGCAACTGCATGAAGCGATAGGTGACGCCGATCGTCGTCAGCATGACCTCGAGCGTCAGCGCCGCGAACAGCCAGGAGAAAAAATCGGGCCATGGCCGGTGCAGGATCAGATTATGCGCGAGGCTCACCGCACATACCGCGAGGATCCCAGCCCAGGCCGCGATCTGGAAACGGATCGTGCGGCTGCCGCGAAGCGTCGCCTGGACCAGCGCTGCGACGAGGATCGCGAAGACCGCGAGCAACACCGTTTCGCGCAGCAGGTTGAGCCACAAATGGCGTTCGATCAGGAACATGGCGGGGGTGAAGACGAGCACCAGCACGGGCGTCAGCCCGAGCAATCGCGCGAGCCGGGGGTCGATCTTGCCACGTTCGACATAGTCGCGAAGGAACGGACCCGAGACCGCGATCGCGCAATCGAGGCTGATGAAGAATATGACATAACGCGCCACCGAACCCGGAGCGAGCGTGGAGCCGAGCGCCATCGGCGAGAGCATGACGACCATCAGCGCAATCGTCGCGCTGCGCATCCCGTGCAACAGCAGGAAGCGCTGGCGCAGCACGGCATAATAGCCGATATTGTAGATCGCGGGCAGGACGACCAAGCCGACCATGACGCCCGTTGCAAAGTCCGACCAGCGCGTCATCGGCATGGCCGCTGCGGTCGCCACGGCGATATCGGAGATCGTTACCAAATTCACGCACCATGTCGTCGTTCTGAGTGGGCACGCTAGCGACGAAGCTTTAGGGTGAGGTTAACCAGGGTACGAAAAATGATGTCGTGCCAATGGCTTTGCGAATGGCCAACAGGGGGGCGGGCCGGCATGGCGGCCTCGATCGCAGGGTTGAATGAAGCTGCGCGGCGCAGCGGTCGCTGTGATCCGGCCGAGCGCGAGGCGCTAATCGACGATATCGCAATCTGGAGCTTTATCGCCGCGACGGGGTTATTTTCGGCGCTGCTCGCGCTGACCTCACGCTGTTTCCGATCGCGCCCTGGCTCTATTTCCTGATCCCGCTGTTCAACGTCGTGCATATGGCGAGGCGCAAGCGGCAGAAGGCGGCCGAGGAGGCGGCAGTCATTTAGCGTTCTTATTCGCCCCGCCTATGCGCGACGATAGCGAAAATACCAGACCTCATGCCCCTTGCGCCGGGCCTTGGCCTCGTAGCGCGTTTCGGGCCAGTCTTCGGGGCGATCGAGGAAATCGGCGGGGCGCTCGGCGGTCCATTCGAAATCGCCGCGCTGCCCCATGATCATCATCGACCAGGCGCAATAAACCGGATGATCGGTGCCGAGTCGGAATTCGCCGCCGGATTTGAGCTTCGCCGCGATCATATCGAGCGGGCCATGGTTCATCATCCGCCGCTTGGCGTGGCGCGCCTTGGGCCAGGGATCGGGATGCAGCAGATAGAGCCGGTCGAGCGAGGCATCGGGCAGACGTTCGAGCACATCGAGCGCATCGTTCATGTGCAGGCGAATATTGTCGAGGCCGCGTTCTTCGATATGCGCCAGCGCGCCGACCATGCCGTTGATGAAATGTTCGCAGCCGATAAAGCCGGTGCCGGGGCGCGCTTCTGCCTGCGCCGCGAAATGTTCGCCCGAGCCGAAACCGATCTCGAAATGGAGCGGGCGATCATCGCCGAACAGGCTGGCGGCATCGAGCGTCCCCTCCTCGGGCACCGCGAGCCGCGGCAATAATGTATCGAGCAGCGCCTGCTGCCCCTTGCGCAGCTTGTGCCCCTTGGAGCGGCCGTAGAGACGGCGAATGGTTGTTGGGTCGGCAGGCATCAATCGGAAAATAGGGCGCGATGCTCATCACGCAACTTCGCCTTTTGTACCTTGCCCATTGCGTTGCGGGGCAGGGCGTCGGCGAAGAGGATGCGGCGCGGCTGTTTGAAGCGCGCCAGTCCGCCGGCGATCGCATCGAGGATCGCTGCCTCGTCGAGACCATCGGTTTCGCGAACGACGACCGCGACCGCCGCTTCGCCTAGATCGGGGTGCGGAACGCCGATCACCGCGCTTTCCCTGACGCCGGCCATCGCATCGATCGTCAGCTCGATCTCCTTGGGATAGATATTGAGCCCGCCGGCGATGATTAAATCCTTGGCACGGCCGACGATCGCGACGCGGCCGTCGATATCCATCGTCGCGATATCGCCGGTGACGAAATAACCGTCGACGCGCATCTCTTCGGCGGTTTTGTCAGGATTCTGCCAATAACCCCGGAACAGGCTCGGTCCTTTGATCTCGAGCACGCCGGGTTCACCGCGAATCACTTCCACGCCCGTCTCATCGGCTACACGCGCTTCGACACTGGGCAGCGGAAATCCGACCGTCCCGGGAATGCGGTCTCCGTCATAGGGGTTCGAGCAGATCATCCCGGCCTCGGTCATCCCATAGCGTTCGAGGATTTGGTGGCCGGTCTTCGCCGCGAATACCGCGAACGTGCTTTCTAGCAGCGGTGCCGAACCGCTGAGAAACAGCCGTATCGATGCTGTCGTCTCGCGCGTCAGGCGGTCATGCGCGGCAAGCCGGACATAGAAGGTCGGCACGCCCATCAGAACGGTCGCCTGCGCCATATCGTCGAGCACGGCGTCGGCGTCGAAGCTGCGGTGGAAACGGATCGTCGAGCCGCCCAGCAGCGCGAGATGCAGCGCCACGAACAGTCCGTGGACATGGTAGACCGGCAGCGCGTGGATCAGGATATCGTCGGCCTGCCAGTGCCAATAATCCCGCAGGACGAGCGCATTTGATATTAGATTAGCATGGCTGAGCATTGCGCCCTTCGAGCGACCCGTCGTGCCCGATGTATAGCAGATCGCGGCGAGATCATCGTCGTCTCGTGCAACCGTTTCGAAGCTCGAATCGGCCGCCGTCTCGACATGATCGATCAGGCTGCCCGCACCATCGCTGCCAAGTGTGAATAGCGCCGCATCGCCAACGATGGGCGAGATTGCTTCCCGTTTGGCCGGATCGCAGATGATGATTGCCGGTTCGGCATCGCCGATGAAATATTCAAGCTCCGCTGCCGTATAGGCCGTGTTGAGCGGCACATAGACAAGGCCCGCTCGCAGGCTAGCGAGATAGAGCAACACATTCTCGACCGATTTTTCGACCTGGACGAGAATACGGTCGCTCGGGGCTGCGCCCGCCGCAACGAGCGCGCTAGCCCAGCGCGCGGTTGTCGAATCGAGTTCATCGTAGCGCAGACGCGATTCATTGCCTTCAACGAGACAGGGCTTGTCGCCGGCCGCTTTCGCCGATGCGGAGAAGAATGCGAAAATATTGCCCGTCATCGGGGCGGTATTTAAAGCGCTGCTTTCAATGCGTCCACGAGATCGGTCTTTTCCCAAGGGAAGCTCTCGCCATCGGCCGTGCGCCCGAAATGCCCATAGGCCGCCGATTTTTTGTAGATCGGTTTGTTGAGACCGAGATGCTCGCGAATGCCGCGCGGGGTGAGGCCGCGCAGCGACTGGATGTTCATGATCGCGTCCTCGATCGCCGCGTCATCGACGGTGCCGGTGCCATGCGTATCGACGTAGAGCGACAGCGGCTCGGACACGCCGATCGCATAGGCGAGCTGGATCGTGCAGCGCGTCGCGAGGCCGGCTGCTACTATGTTTTTTGCGAGATAACGGGTGATATAGGC
>JABDLY010000176.1 GCA_013001755.1 Sphingomonadaceae bacterium | reverse complement strand
CATCCGACCAGTGACCAGACCCAGAAGGAATTGAGCGCGAATCCGATCAAATTCACGGCAACGAAACGCCCGCCCGTGCGGCCGATATTGTCGCGGCTGCCATGCCCGCGAAAGCTGAATTGGCTGTGCACGACATAGCCGACGACGATGCCGGTAACCCAAGCGATTGTATTGGCAATCAGCGGATAGATATCGAGAAATTCGGCGCAGCTATAGTAGACCATTGCGCCGAGCGCGGTAACGAAGCCGCCGGTCAGGCCGTAGCGCACGAGCTGCGCTGTTGCCGGTGCGCCGAAACCGAATTTCGCTAGCAAGGCCGTCATCCGTCTTCGCGGCTCCGGAATTTGGCCTCGACCGACGCCTTGGCCATCGCCACGGGCTTCACCAGGCCTTCGGGAATCAGCCGGACCATGGCGCGGCGGGCGTGCCATTTGATGTCGCCGCCCATCGGCAGCTTCTGGCCTCCGACCACGCACGCAGCACGCATCGGGGCAGACAGGCGTTTCGCGCCCTCCGCATTCGCATAGAGAACCGAATTATATTTGTACCACGCCTTCACATCGCGACGATTGACGAGTCTTGGCCGCAGCCAGTCATAGGCTGCATAGCCCCGCTCCGCGAAGTGATTGCGCCAATATTCAGGCGGCTGTTCATTGACATGATGTTCGCCGCCCTGATGCGGTACGGCGGCCGAAAACAGCACGACATCGCCATGCCGCACGATCGTATCAACAAACTGCGCGGCGACCGCCTCCGGCAGATGCTCAGCGACTTCGAGCGACTGGACGAGATCAAACTTGCGCTTGAGTTCGAGGGGCTCGAGCAGGTCGTGCGCGCAGAAATTCGCTTTCGGCACGGCAAGATGATCCTGATCGACATAGTCGCCATCGACGGCCAGCACCTCTTTCACGCCCGCCGCCATCCATTCGGCGGCCCAGGCACCATGGCCCGCGCCGATATCGAGCAGGCTGCCAATTTCCATTTCGCCGCGCACAAGCTGCGCAACAGCACGCGCCGAAGAACGCGATCCAGCATCGATATAATCGTAAAAATCGGTAGAATAGCTGTGATCTGCCATTGCTTGGCCCTTTATTTCCGAGCGTTCGGCGTGTTTTACGCCGACAATGGTAAACGGGCCTTTAACCCTTGGTCGTGCAAAGGGCGGCAATGAGAAGAACGCTTGCGAACCAGACAAGCGGGCCGAGCGGGCTCGCTGATTATTGGAGGGTCGGCATCGTCGCCTCTTGGTTCCTGTTCGCTGTCCTGATGCTGATTGTGCGTGCGCCCGATATCGCCGCGTTGACGCTCGTCGATACCGACGACAATCTGCGGCTTGCCCAGGTCCGCGCGCTGCTCGACGGGCAGGGCTGGTACGATCTCAGGCAGTATCGCCTCGCCGCGCCGATCGGCGCCGATATTCACTGGTCGCGCCTGCCCGATCTGCCGATCGCCGGGCTGATCCTGTTGATGCGGCCGTTTCTCGGTGCAGCGGCGGAGAATTGGGCGGTGGCGATTGCACCCTTGCTGCCGCTCGGCCTCGGTCTGGCGGCATTGTCGCTGATCGTCCGGCGGCTCGTCGATCCGCGCGCCTGGCCGATCGCAGTCCTGCTAACGCCCTGCGCGCTGGGGCTGCTTTCAATGTGGGCGCCGTTGAGGATCGATCACCATGGCTGGCAGCTGGCATTGCTCGCGCTCGCTATCGCCGGGCTGGTCGACGCAAACAAACGCCGCGGCGGTATGACGAGCGGCATCGCGACAGCCTTGTCCTTCGCCATCGGCCTAGAAATGCTGCTCTATCTTGCGATGATCGGTGCGATCGCGGCGCTGTTCTGGATACGCGATCGCGGCGAAGCGCCGCGGCTTGCCGCCTATGGCGCGGTGCTTGGCGGCGGCACCGCGCTTGGCTTCGCGCTCTTCGCTTCGGAGGCCAATCGCGCGCCGGTCTGCGACGCGCTGTCGCCGGTCTGGCTGTCGGTTCTCGCTATCGCGGGCGCGGCGCTGGTGCTGGTCGCGCTGCTATCGCCGGCCGGATGGCGGGCGCGGCTCGGCCTTGCCGCCATTGCGGGTGCGATCCTGATTGCCGGTTTTGCGCTGGTCTGGCCCGATTGCCTGTCGCGCCCCGAAGGCACGAGCAGCGAGCTCGCCGCGGTCTGGCTCGACAATGTCCGCGAAGCGAGGCCGCTCCACGTGCAGGACTGGCGCGCGGTGCTCGCGTTGCTGGCGATGCCGCTCTCGGGCGCTGTCGGCTATACGCTCGCCCTGCGCCGCAGCCGGGGCAGCGACGATTTCTACCGCTGGCTGGCCGTCGCGGCGCTCGCACTGGCCAGCTTTGCGCTGCTCTTCTGGCAAATGCGGCTTGGGCCCGGGATGCAAATGCTCTTCATTCCGGGTGCCGTCGCGCTCGCCTGGCATTGGATCCGCAAGATTCGCGCATCACCGAGCGCAGCCGTCCGCATCTTCGGAACCGTCGGCGCACTGATCCTCATCACGGGAATCTATATGGCCTTGCCGATCGCCGCCTTTCCTAAGGCCGAAGACGCCGTCGCCGAGGCACGCGAGGAAATCGCCGACCAATGCCCGACCGCCGAAGCGCTGGCGCCGGTCGCGGCTCGGCCGCCGGCGACGATTTTCACGCCGATCGATCTTGGCCCGCGGCTGATCGTGATGACGCCGCACAGCGCCGTTGCCGGGCCCTATCACCGGAATGAAGCAGCGATTCTCGACGTCTTCCACGCCTTCCAGCGTCCGCCCGATCAGGCCCGCGCCATCATCGCACGGCGCACTGCCGATTATGTGATGATCTGCCAGGGCATAAGCGGCGAGCGTCATTTCGGCGCCGAAGACGAGGCAAGCCTGATGCACGCGCTGATCGCCGGCGAGGCGCCCGGCTGGCTCGAACCCGTCACGCTGCCCGAGGGTTCGCCGTTCAGGCTGTGGCGGGTCCGCTGATAGCGAAGGCGCCGATCAATCCGTCGATCACGAACTGAGCGGCAAGCGCCGCCAGCACCACGCCGAGCAGGCGCGTAATCACCGCCTCGATGCGCTGGCCAAGCAGCCGCATTAGCGGCCCCGCCGCAAGCAGAGCGATCAGCGTCAACAACAGGATTACGCCGAGCGCGCCGAGCACCACGAGCGATTGTTCGATACCTGTGCTGCGCGCTTCGAGCAGCATCACCGAGGCGATCGTTCCCGGCCCGGCGATCATCGGCATCGCCATGGGAAAGGCGGAAACGTCTTCGATCTCCGGTGTATCGCGAATCTTCTGCGCGCGATCCTCGCGGCGCTGGGTGCGTTTTTCGAACACCATTTCGAAGGCGATCAGGAACAGCATGATGCCGCCGGCGATCCGGAACGCATCGAGCGTGATGCCGAGCGCCCCCAAAAGCTGCTCACCGAGCAGCGCAAAGAAAAACAGGATCGCGGTCGCGATCAGCACGGCGCGGATCGCCTGAGAGCGCCGTTCGGCCGGTTCGGCTCCCGTGGTCAGGCTGGCGAAGATCGGCGCGCAGCCCGGCGGATCGATAACCACGAAGAATGTGATCAGTGCCGAGATGAAGAGTTCGATCATGGCGCGGGCGCCGCGATTTCATCGAGAATGACCGTTTGATAGCCGGTGCCGTCGTACATCTCGACGCGCACGACCCGTGAACCGTCTTCAGCGACGTTCCACGTCCATCTCAAGCTGCCATCGGGTGATTGTTCGATCTCATCGCCCGCAATTTCGGCAAGCGGGTTTTCGGGGCAGGCTGCCCGGCGGATTGCGGGCTGCTCGGCAACCGGGCGGGGTTCTTCCAATCGGTCGCCATGATCGAGCAGCCAGCGCCATTCGCCGTCCGGCTGGCGCTCCCATATCGTCGTGAAATAGCCGACGCGTTGCTGGCGCGAACGTACCCAGGAGCCGGTGTTGACGGCAATCGCGCCGTCGCACGAGACGAAGCTGCGATCGGGCCACCACATCACCGAGGAAATCGGATCGACCGCATCGGCGAGGGTTTCGTGAACATTGCGCGCTTCGGGAACGAACATCACCGCGTCATGCGCCGCATAATGCCGGAATGCCGTCCACTGCCCGTCGGTCTGCGCCATGCGCGCAAAGGCGCGTTCGGCTTCGATTGCGCTATCGACCGGCGAGGCGAGCGCCAGCAAGAGGGCAAGCGCGCTCACAGACCCTCGGGCGGAACGAGGCCGGCGCGCGCATGAGCGGCGACGAGCGTATTGCGCAGCAACACGGCGATGGTCATCGGGCCGACACCGCCGGGCACCGGCGTGATCGCGCGAACATGATCGGCCTCGGCAAAGGCAACGTCGCCGACAAGCTTGCCGCGCTTTTCGCCCGGCTGCGCTTCGAGCCGGTTGATCCCGACATCGATGACGACCGCGCCGTCCTTGAGCCAGTCGCCGCGGATCATCTCGGGCCGCCCGACGGCGGCGACGACGATATCGGCGCGGCGCACAACATCGGCGAGATCGCGCGTACGGCTGTGGGCGAGCGTCACGGTGCAATTCTCGCCGAGCAACAGCTGCGCCATCGGTTTGCCGACGATATTCGAGCGCCCGACGACCACCGCCTCGAGACCGGCAAGATCGCCGAGCCTGTCCTTGAGCAACATCAGGCAGCCGAGCGGCGTGCACGGCACCAGCGCGTCTTCGCCGACTGCGAGCCTGCCCGCATTGACCACATGAAAGCCGTCGACATCCTTGGCTGGGTCGATAGCGGCGATTACCGCCTTGTCGTCGATGTGATCGGGCAGCGGCAGCTGGACAAGGATGCCGTCGACATTATCGTCGGCGTTGAGTTCCTCGACAAGTTCGATCAGTCCTTGCTCAGAAGTTTCGGCAGGACGCCAATATTCGAAGCTCGCCATACCGGCTGCCGTCGCAGCCCTGTCTTTCGAACGAACGTAGATTTCGCTTGCCGGATCCTCTCCAACCAAAACAACTGCCAAACCGGGTATACGTCCAGTCGCCTCGACAAAGGCGGGCACAAGCGCGCCGACCTTTTCGCGCAGACCCGCGGCGAACGCCTTGCCGTCGATGATGGTGGCGCCCATGCCCGCTTGCCTCCGCTCAGGCGACCAGCGCCTGGACCTGCAATCCGACCAGGAAGCGGGCGAGCAGATGCAGCAACAGGATAACGACGATCGGCGAGAAATCGATGCCGCCGAAATCGGGCATAAAGCGCCGGATCGGCGCGTAGAGCGGGTTGGTGACGCGCTCGAGCAAATAGAGAAACTGCCTTACGCCATCATTATAGGTATTGATCACGTTGAACGCGACGAGCCAGCTGAGCACGGCCTGGACGATAATCACCCAGATCATGATATTGATCAGCAACACAAGAACGCCGAGCAGCGAATAAAGCATAAACAAACTCCCGGGGAGCGAACGCCGCCGATCTAGCGATTGGGCTGTGTTAGTTCAATAGATCAGCCCAGAAGATCGGGGGCTTCGCTACATAGCGCGCACCATCGTGCCGACCCCGGCACGGGTGAAGAATTCAAGGAGCAGCCCGTGCGGCACGCGGCCGTCGAGGATGACGGCCGCCTCGACCCCGGCTTCGACGGCCTTGACGCAGGTTTCGAGCTTGGGAATCATCCCGCCCGATATCGTCCCGTCGGCCGTCAGCACGCCGATACCGTCGGGCGTCAGGTCGGTCAGCAGCGCGCCCTGCTTGTCGATCACCCCGGCAATATCGGTCAGCAGGTAAAGCCGCTTGGCGCCAAGCGCTCCGGCGATCGCTCCGGCCATCGTGTCGGCGTTGATATTATAGGTCTGCCCTTCGGCATCGACGCCGACCGGCGCGACGACGGGCACCATCCCGGCGTCCGAAATCGTGTCGATGACGCGGCGGTCGATCGCGACGGGCTCGCCGACAAAGCCGAGATCGACGGCACGCTCGATATTGCTTTCGGGATCTCGCACCGAACGCTCGGCCTTTTCGGCGCGGACAAAGCCGCCATCCTTGCCCGAAATGCCGACCGCACTACCGCCGGCACGGCCGATCCAGCTCACCAGCTCTTTGTTGATCGCGCCCGAGAGCACCATTTCGGCGATATCCGCCGTTTCGGCATCGGTAACGCGCAACCCGTCGACGAACTCGCTCTCGACGCCCAATTTCTCTAGCATCGCGCCAATCTGCGGCCCGCCGCCATGGACGACCACGGGATTGATACCGACCGCCTTCAGGAGGACGATATCCTGCGCGAAGCCGTGCGCAGCATCGGCATCGCCCATCGCATGGCCGCCATATTTGACGACGAAGGTCGTGCCCGCGAAACGCTGCATATAGGGCAGCGCCTCGACAAGCATCTCGGCCTTGGCAAGCTGGTGCGGTTCGGGTGCGTGAGGGTCGTCCGACATGCGCTATCCTTGCTGTGCCGCGCTTCCAGATGCAAGCGGCGCGGCAACCGGCAGTTACCCCCAGGGCCACCAGGCAATCGTCATCAACACGCTTGGAACGGTAATCAGGAAGCCAAGCAACATCAGCAAACCGTCGCGTGCGGTCAGCCCGGCGCCAAAACACAAAATCGCGATACCGGGCGCTGTCACCCCGAAGGGAACCAGCTCAAGCGGGATCATCGTCAGCGAGAGGAATAACAGGCATATTGCCGCGAGCCATTGTGCCGTCTTTGCCGTCGCCCAATGCAACCGCGATTGGATGAGCCGGTCGATCCGGGCCAGCGTGCGGTGCGCATTGGCGCGCCATTTCTTGGCCTTTTCGCGGTCGATTGCAGCATTGCGCATGCGCGCGGGCAGCCAGATATGCTGGTGCCCGATCACGATCTGGGCCGAAAGGAGCATGATTACACCGCCGACGATGATCGGCAGAACCGGGATGCCGCCGATCGGCGATATGACAATCAGCGAAAGAATGACGAGAATCGGACCGAAGCTGCGCGTTCCGTAATGTTCGAGCAGATCGGCCAGCGAGATTTTGCCTCCGTGGCTCGCTTCGATCGCATCGTCGAGCAAGTCTCCAAGCGGATGCCCGGTGGCTTTGTTCACCGCGAGTCGCCGGTCTTCACGCGTGTCACGAAATGCCGCATTGAGCGTCGCAATAAATCCCCGCGACAAGGCGATGGGCACTCATCAACCGATGGATCCGCTAGCACATCCGGCCCCGGAAGCACGCGCGCAACTCATCCACAAACTGCTCTGGGCGCTCCATCGCCGCGAAATGGCCGCCACGTTCGGGCGCGTTCCAATAGACGATATTCTTGTAGCGTGTTTCGGCCCAGCGGCGCGACGCGCGCATGATCTCATGCGGGAAGATGCTGATGCCGGTTGGGATATCGACGGTCGACATATCGGGTTTGGCGAAGCTGTGCCAATAGAGCCGCGCCGATGAGGCGCCGGCATTGTTCAACCAGTAGAGCATGACATTGTCGAGCAGGTGATCCTTGCTGAATTCGGGCTCCGGATGGCCCCATTCCTTTCCCTCGGCACAATCGGACCAGTCCTGAAACTTCTCGACGATCCAAGCCATCTGCCCGACCGGCGAATCGGCGAGCGCATAGCCGATCGTCTGCGGCCGCGAAGCCTGCTGCGTCGAATAGCCGGCGCCGGTCGCGCGATATTGCGCGAGCCGGGCAAGTGCGCCCTGCTCCTCCTCGGTCGGATTTTCCATTACTTCGGGCGGCGGCGTCGCGACCGTCATATTGACATGGATACCCTTGACCCCGCCGCGATCCTGCGCACCGATCATCGTCGTCACCATCGCGCCCCAATCGCCGCCCTGCGCGAACCAGCCGTCATAGCCAAGCGCGGTCATCAGCTTGTGCCAGACCTCGGCGATCTTCTGGACGCTCCAGCCGGTTTCGGTGGGCTTTCCTGAAAAGCCGTAACCGGGGAGCGAAGGAATCACGAGGTGGAAGGCCGGTTCGCTCTCGGGCGGTTTGGTCAGCGGTTCGATCACGTCGAGGAACTCGATCACCGAGCCCGGCCAGCCATGCGTCAGGATCAACGGTTTGGCATCGTCGCGCGGCGAGCGAATATGAAGGAAATGGATATCGACGCCGTCGATCTCGACCAGGTGGTGCGGGTAGGCGTTGAGCGCCGCCTCGCAGCGCCGCCAGTCATAGCTGTCACGCCAATATTCGGTGAGTTCGCGGACATAGGCAAGCGGGATGCCCTGGCTCCAGTCATCGACGGTTTCCTTTTCGGGGAAGCGCACATGGGCGAGGCGGCGGCGGAGATCATCCAGCTCGCTCTCGTCAATATCGATCGTAAAGTCACGAATTTCGCCCACCATTACCATCCTCCGGTCCAGATCGTCATTGCGAGCGTAGCGAAGCAATCCCCGGCTGCAAGGGACAGCGCTTGCAGCTCTGGATTGCCGCGTCGCCTTCGGCTCCTCGCAATGACGGCGTTACTTTACCGCCATTACCCTGTGCCACGGCACCATGACACCGTCATACCCGCTGCCTTCGCCGGTCTCTATGTCGATGCTGGCCTATTTTGCCGCTTCGTCATAAGCGGCGCGCTGCCAGTCGGCGTCGGGATAGTTGAAATAGCGACCGAATGTATCGCGGCCTTCGCGCGTCCCGCCTTTATAGCTCGCGCCATGCACGCCGTCGGGCTTGAGCGCGCGATGGATGCGGGCGAGAATATCGGCAAGATCATCGCGCGGCACATGGAGCAGGCAAGCGCTGGCCCAAACGCCATCATAAGCGCTGTCGGCATCAAGCTCGGCAAATCGCATCACGCGGACAGGCTGGCCAATCCGCGCCTCGGCTTTCCTCGCCAGCGCCGTGCAGCCATCGGTAGCATCGACGTCAAAGCCGGCCGCCAGCATTGCTGCGCCATCGCGTCCGCCCCCACAGCCGAGTTCGAGAATTTTGCCGCCCTCGCGAAGCATCGCCAGAAATGCGGGAGGATGACGGCTTGCAGTCTGCGCGCCATGCGCGGCATAGACAGGCGCGTCGATCTCATAAAATGCCAGCGTTCGGGCGTCTTCGCCGCGTCTCACCGCGTCGGCACCGGATCGCCGCCCGAATAATCGTAAAAGCCCTTGCCGGTCTTGCGCCCCAGCCAGCCTGCTTCGACATATTTGACGAGTAGCGGTGCGGCGCGGAATTTGGGATCGCCGGTGCCCGAATAGAGCACATTGGTGATATGCAGGCAGGTATCGAGGCCGATGAAGTCGGCGAGCGTCAGCGGACCCATCGGATGGTTGAGGCCGAGCTGGCAAGCGGCGTCGATATCCTCCATCCCCGCCACGCCCTCGCCGAGCGCGAACGCCGCCTCGTTGAGCATCGGCATCAGCACGCGATTGACGATAAAGCCCGGCGCGTCATTGGCGTGGACCGTGCGTTTGCCGAGCGCGGTGGCGAAGGTTTCGACCGTCTTAACCGTTGCGTCCGATGTCGCGAGCCCGCGGATCACCTCGATCAGACCCATCAGCGGCACCGGATTGAAGAAATGGACGCCGACAAAGCGCGCCGGATCGGGCGATGCCTGGGCGAGACGGGTAATCGAGATTGACGAGGTGTTGGTCGCGAGCACCGCCTTGTGGCCAAGGATTTCGCCGACCTTCTCGAAGATCGCGCGTTTGACATCCTCGCGCTCGGTCGCCGCTTCGATGATCAGCCCGGCGCCCGCCATCGGCGTGAAATCGCCGACCGGTTCGATCCGTTCGAGCGCGACATCGCGCGCCTGTTTCTCGATCTTTTCCTTCTCGACAAGGCGATCGAGCTGTTTGGCGATACCGCCCTTTGCCTTTTCCGCCGTAGCGAGGTCGATATCGGCGAGCATCACGCGATAGCCCGCTTGCGCCGAAACCTGCGCGATCCCCGCGCCCATCTGGCCCGCGCCGATAATTGCCACTGCCTGCATCGATTTCCTTCCTGCTTTGTGACGCCGGTCACTACCGCGCCGGCGGCGGATCGGCTAGTTCCCGTCGCATGATAGACCTTCTATTCGCGCTGACCGCCGCAGCCCAGAATCCCCCGACCAATTCCGAGCCTGCTCCCGAACCCGGCACCGTCCGGATTTTCGGAGACTGGGCGGTCGGCTGCGACAATGGCTGGGCGTGCGAAGCGATATCGCTGCCGAGCGAAGACTGGGGCGTCGGCAACGACGCCTCGCTAACGGTACGGCGCGCCGGCGGAGCAGACGGTTACCTTCGGATCGGCGCGCGGCTCTACGAAGAACTCGATCCCGATACGATCGCGCTCCATATCGACGGCCGCCACGTCGCGACGCTGACCGATTCGGGCGATGGCGAACGCTATGAGATCGATTCCGGCATGGCGCGCGTCGTCCTTCCGCAGATCGCCGAGGGCGGTAGCGCCGCTATCCATGGGCCGGCGGGCGAACATCTGTTCGATCTATCGCTGGCAGGATCATCGGCGGCCATGCGCTTTGTCGACGATCGCCAACAGCGTGCGGGAACGCGCGGCGCGGCGGTTGCGATCGGCACCCGGCCAACCGCAGGCGTTGTCGAACCGCCGCCGGTGCCGGTCATCCGCGCGATGCCGGTCGCCGCAAGGACCGGCGAGACCGCCGCGCCGCTTCCGATCGGCGAAGCCGGCCGGCTGCACGAAGCGCGCGAATGCGATGGGTTCGACGATCAACTCCGCCGCAACGAAGCGTTCGTCCTGTCCGATGCACGCGACCTGATCCTGATATCCTGTTCGGCGGGTGCCTATAATTTCAGCGATATCGCCTATGTCCGCGATGCCGATGGCGCGATTTCCCCCGCCCGGTTCGACCGCGTCTTTGCCTGGGGCGAGGACAGCGAAATCCCGCTGCTCGTCAATGTCTTTTGGGACGAGACCGCCAACGAGCTCGGCACCTATGCCAAGGGGCGCGGGATCGGCGATTGCGGGACGGCCGAGCGCTTCGTCTGGGACGGCGCGATGTTCCGGTTGATCGAACGCCGCGAAATGAACAGCTGCCGCGGCAGCCCGCACTGGATCACCGTCTGGCGGGCGAATGTCGAGTGGGTTGAGCCGTAGTTTGTCAGAATTTCGCTAGCGCGAAATCGCCGCACCAGCCCTCTCCCCCGCCCGGCCTCCCATCCAGGATACAATCAGTGGGAGGC
>JABDLY010000140.1 GCA_013001755.1 Sphingomonadaceae bacterium | reverse complement strand
CGTCTATATCCCGGCCAACCAGGTGCCGTCGATCTATGTGCCGCCGGGCGCCGAAGATGAGGCGCGCGGCGATATCGGATATAATACCGGCATCAATTTCCGCGATATCGCGCTGCCCGAAGATCCCGAGGTAATGCGCGCCGCCATCGCCACGATCAAAGGCCAGCTTGTCGCCTATGATCCGGTGGCCGGCGAGGTGCGCTGGACCGTCGATTATCCGACGCCGTGGAACGGCGGGCTGCTGACGACGGCGGGCAATCTCGTCTTCCAGGGCACGATGACCGGTGAGTTCAAGGCGTATAACGCGACCACCGGCGAGGAATTATGGTCGATGGACACGCAATCGGGCGTGCTTGCCGGCGCATCGACCTTCATGGTCGACGGCGTCCAGCATATCGCCTTCACCACCGGCCGCGGCGGCGCGTTCGCGATCACCGCGGGTAGCGGCGATATCACCGCGCGGCAGGTGCCCAATGTTCCGCGGCTGATCGTGCTGCGGATCGGCGCAAGCGGCGTGCTTCCGGCCGCGCCCGATGCCGACGCGATCGCGCTCGAACCGCCGGAATCGACGGGCACCGAACAGCAGATCGCGCTCGGGCGGCAGCTCTACACGCGCTATTGCATGGTCTGCCATGGCGACGCGGCGGTCGGCGGCGGCGTCAATCCCGATCTGCGCTTCTCGGGCTATCTGACGAATGAAGACGCCTTCAACCAGGCGGTACTCGAAGGCGCGCTGACCGAGAATGGCATGCCCGATTTCTCCTCCGTGCTGAACACCGCGCGCGCCAATGCGATCCGCCATTATGTGATCCACAAGGCGAATTGGGACCTCGAACAGATGCGCGCACGCCGCGAGGAAGAAGACGAGAGCGAGAGCGAGAGCGAGAGCTAACGCCCATAAATGAAACGCGTCAGAAGGACGGCAAATGGGCGGTTATAAGGTCAGCTTCAGCTTCGGCACGAGCGCTTCCGATGAGGCAGCCGCCGGGCAAGCGCCTGCCCCGCCTGCCCCCGTGCTCGATCGCGATCAGCCGGCGATAGAATTTCTCTGCGATCCGGCGCTTGAGGGACGGATGCCGGCGCCCGAGCGCGCGGTGCGTTTCGCGCCCGACTGGTTCAAGCGGCTCGAACGCGAAATGGGGATGCCCGATCCCAACGGCCTGCCCGGGCTGACCGCCAAGGCGTGCCTGCCGATGACCGATGCCTTCTCGCTCGGCTTCGTCATTCCGCTGCCTTTCGACGTCCAGATCGTCGTGCCCGAAGACCGCGTCTCGATCCAGCTCGGCTGGGCGCCCGATGTGCCGTTTCAGCCGATCGAACAACATCATCCGGGGCAGATCGGCGCGCCCGAACCGCCCTTCGAAAGCACGATGCCGCTCAAATTCATCAACCCGTGGCGGATCAAGGTACCCGAAGGCTATTCGGTGTTGTTCACCCAGCCGCTGAGCCGGCCCGACCTGCCCTTCACCTGCTTTTCGGGTTTCGTCGATTGCGACCGCTTCGGTACGACGGTCAACCTGCCTTTCGCCTGGAGCGGGCCGATCGGCGAACATCTTCTGCGCGCGGGCACGCCGATCGCCCAGCTCGTCCCGATCCGCCGCGACGCACTGATCAAGCAGAGCGCGGCGCGGGCATCGACCGAGGAAGAGCTTGCCGAGCAGGACGCGGCGCGGACGCGAAAATATCACGAAGAATCGACCTATGCGCGCGACTGGCGCGTCAAGAAATAGGGTAGCAAGAGGGACACATACCCTGCGCTCAAAAAACCATCGTCATTCCAGCGAAGGCTGGAATCTATCCCAGTTTAGTGGCTCGCGCTTGCCGAACTGGGATAGACCCCAGCCTTCACTGGGGCGACGGATGTGGGTTCGTTAACGCGGGCGACAAATGATCGACCGATTATCTCTCCCCTTGCCAACCCAGACAAGCGCTGACCGCCTTGCGCGCTGCCCCGCCGCCCGGCTAGATAGCGACAACAGCCCGTCCCGCAGGAGCCCGCATCCGTGAAAAAGATCGAAGCGATTATCAAACCCTTCAAGCTCGACGAGGTGAAGGAAGCGCTCCACGAGGTCGGCGTGACGGGGATGACGGTGACCGAGGCCAAGGGGTTCGGGCGGCAAAAGGGCCATACCGAGCTCTATCGCGGCGCCGAATATGTCGTCGATTTCCTCCCCAAGGTAAAGCTTGAGGTGGTCGTTCCCGATTCGTTGGCCGAGCGTGTGGTCGAGGCGATCACCGGGGCCGCGCAGACGGGCCGGATCGGTGACGGCAAGGTCTTTGTGGTGCCGATCGAAAGCGCCGTGCGCATCCGCACCGGCGAGCGCGACGACGACGCCGTGTAAATACTTGCGGATCGGGCTGGCTCGTGCCGCCTGATCCTACGGAAGTGGACCTGTCAGGGGCCAGGCTCATTTCCGCAATCCATTACCCCTACCGCCTCTTGCACCGAGCAAGGGTCAAACTGGAGAACAATGAATGGCTAGTGCAAAGGACATCCTCAAGCGCATCAAGGATGAGGAAATCGAGTGGATCGACCTTCGCTTCACTGACC
>JABDLY010000118.1 GCA_013001755.1 Sphingomonadaceae bacterium | reverse complement strand
GGGTGGAACTGGACGCCGTGGATCGGCAGTTCGCGGTGGCGGAAAGCCATGACGGTATTATCCGGCCCACGTGCATTGATCTCTAGGACGTCGGGCAGGCCCGCTTCGGGCACAATCAGCGAATGATAGCGCGTCGCGGTGAAAGGCGAGGGGAGATCGGCGAAGACGCCTGTGCCGTCATGCTCGACCGGCGATGTCTTGCCGTGCATCAGCCCCCCGCGCACCACCTGGCCGCCGAAATGCTGGCCGATCGCCTGATGGCCGAGGCACACGCCGAGCAGCGGCCTCTTCGCAGCGGCGCAGGCCGCGACGAGGTCGAGGCTGATCCCGGCTTCGTTCGGCGTACAGGGGCCGGGCGAAATCAGAAAAGCCCCGGCGCCCGATGCCATCGCCTCTTCGGCCGACAGTTCGTCGTTGCGCACGACCTCGACTTCGGCGCCCAGCTCACGCAGATAATGGACGAGGTTCCAGGTGAAGCTGTCATAATTGTCGATGACGAGGATCATGGCATTCTGCCTATCGGTTCGCGGGCGATTGGCCAATAGCTGCCGTTGGCCGAGCGCGATTGGCGGCTTGCAGAATGGTGCTGTATGAGGCTAGTAAGGCACCCATAACAGAGTCCGATTCCGGCAGGCCCTGCCGACGATCCGAAATCCTTGGGAGTATATCATGAAAACTCGTCATCTCGCGCTGGCCGCAGCGTCGCTTTTCGCCATTTCCGTCGCCGCACCGGCTTATGCCGATCATCATGAGGAGGCGACGCCGCATGCTGATCATCATGAAGGCATGAGCGATGAAGAGCACGCCGCGGCCATGGCTGGCGGCAGCGCCGAAATAGGCAATTGGGGCGTCGATCTCGACGCGCGCGACACCTCGGTCGATCCGGGCGACGATTTCAACGCCTATGCCAGCGGCACCTGGATCGCCAATACCGAGATTCCGGGCGATCGTTCGCGTTATGGTTCGTTCGATATCCTGCGCGAGCGCGCCGAGGAGCAGGTGCGCGCTATTCTAGACGATTTGGCCGCCGATCCTGCCGCCGCGGGCCCGACCGGCCAGATGGTCGGCGATTTCTATGGCGCATGGATGGATACCGAGGCGCTGGAAGCGCGCGGTGTCGCGCCGCTCCATCCGTATCTGGAACGCATCGATGCGGTTGAGGACACCGCCGGGCTGCTCGAACTGTTTGGAACCGTAGGTTACGCGTCGCCCGTCGGCGTTGGGATCATTCCCGATCCGTCCAATCCGACGCGCTATATCGCTTTTGCCGGCCAGGGCGGCTTAGGTATGCCCAACCGCGACTATTATCTGGAGGAAGGCGAGGAGTATGATCGCTTCCGTGCCGCCTATCGCGACTATATCGTCCGGCTGCACGAGCTGACCGGGATGGCCGATGGCGAAGCGCGGGCCGACCGGATCATCGCGCTTGAAACACAGATGGCCGAAGCGCATTGGGAGCCGGCCCGCCAGCGCGATCTGACACAGATCTTGAACCCGATGAACCGTGAACAGCTCAATGAACTCGCCCCACAATTCCAGTGGAACAGCTGGCTCGAAGGCATCGGCCTCGGCAATGTCGATACCGTCGTTGCGGCGGAGACAACGGCGATCACCGCGTCCGGCGAGATGTTGGAAAGTGTCCCGCTCGATACCTGGAAGGAATATCTGACCTTCCATTTCATCAGTGACAATGCGGCCTATCTTCCCGCTGCGTTCGACGAGGCGCGGTTCAATTTCTTCAGCCGCGTCCTCAATGACGTGCCCGAGCAGCGCGAACGCTGGAAGCGCGGCGTCGAGCTGGTCAACAACAATATCGGCGAGGCAATCGGGCAGATCTATGTCGATCGCCATTATCCCGAAGAATCGCAACGCCAGATGACCGAGCTCATCGCGAACCTCCGCGCCGCGCTGCAAGAGCGTATCGAAAATAGCGACTGGATGGATGAGGCCACGCGCACCGAAGCGCTGTCGAAGCTGGCGGCGTTCGATCCGCGTATCGGCCATCCCGAGGAATGGATCGACTATTCTTCGCTCGAAGTTCGGCGCGACGACCTGCTCGGCAATGTCCAGCGCGCCGCCCAGTTCCAGTTCGATCTAGAGCTCGAACGGCTGCCCGACCCGGTCGATCGCGGCTTGTGGGCGATGAACCCACAGACGGTGAACGCATATTATAATCCACTGCTCAACCAGATCACCTTCCCGGCCGCGATCCTGCAGCCGCCCTTCTTCGATCCCAATGCCGATCCAGCGGTCAATTACGGCGCGATCGGCGGCGTGATAGGCCATGAGATCGGCCACGGTTTCGACGATCAGGGCCGCAGGTTCGATGGTTCGGGCGTCTATCGCGATTGGTGGAGCGAAGAGACCGGCGCGGCCTTCGAGGAACGCGCGGCGCGCTTCGGTGCGCAATATGATGCGTACGAGCCGCTTCCCGGCGTCAACATCAACGGCCAGCTGACGATGGGCGAGAATATCGGCGATCTCGGCGGGCTCGAAATGGCCTATTCGGCCTATCGCCGTTATGTCGCTGAACATGGCGAGCCGCCTGTGATCGACGGCCTGACCGGCGATCAGCGCTTCTTCCTGAGCTGGGCGCAGGTCTGGCGCGGGCTGATCCGCGAAGGCGCGCTGCGTGAGCGCCTGCTCACCGATCCGCACAGCCCGATGGAATATCGCGCCAACGGCCCTGTTCGCAATATCGACGCCTGGTATGCAGCGTTCAACGTGACCCCCGACGACGCGATGTATATCGCACCCGAACAGCGCGTGCGGATTTGGTAGTCGGAACTGGTATTGGTGACAGGGTCGTCATGCTGTCCAACCATGAAGTCGTCATTCCAGCGAAGGCTGGAATCTATCCCAGAACAGTGGCTTGCGATTGCCGAACTGGGATAGGCCCCAGCCTTCGCTGGGGTGACGATGGCAACTTATCTGACCGAAGGATATAAATGTCCGAAACGATCACCACCCATATCGCGCACCAGCTCGGCCGCGAAGAAGCCAAGGCACGCGTCGCCAAGGGCATGGACAGCTTCGCCGATCTCGTGCCCGGCGGCGTGGTCTCCGAAAAACGCTGGGAGGAAGACACCGCGCATTTCACCGTCGAGGCGATGGGCCAGCGCCTGGCATGCCGCCTCGATGTCCTCGACGACGATGTGGTGGCGACCTTCGAACTCCCCAAGATGCTCGCCCCGTTCGCGGGAGCTATCAAGCGCAAGCTGGAGAAGCACGGGCCGAAACTGTTGCGTTAGCTTCAGCTCATTGTCCAAATCCCGGTTCGTCAGCCCGCGCCACCGCCTCCTTCGCCGCCGCGAATAGCGCGCCCGATTTCGCCTCGCATTCGCGCTGCTCGTAATCCGGGTCGCTGTCGGCGACGATGCCCGCGCCTGCCTGCACATGCATCGTGCCGTCCTTCACGATTGCCGTCCTCAGCACTATGCAGCTGTCCATCGAGCCGTCGGGCGAGAAATAGCCGACGCCGCCGGCATAGGCGCCGCGGACTTCGGGTTCGAGTTCGGCGATGATCTCGCAGGCTCTCACCTTCGGCGCGCCCGAGACGGTGCCTGCCGGGAAACCCGCGAACAGCGCGTCGAGGGCATCGTAGTTTGGCGCAAGCTTCGCGGTGACGTTCGAGACGATGTGCATGACATGACTGTACATTTCGACGCCATAGCTGTCGGTGACGGTCACGCTGCCCGCTTCGGCAACGCGGCCGGCATCGTTGCGCCCCAGATCGAGCAGCATAAGATGTTCGGCGCGTTCCTTGGGGTCGGCGAGCAGGCTTTCGCGGTTGGCGGCGTCTTCGCTCGCGGTCTTGCCGCGCGGCCGCGTCCCGGCGATCGGGCGTATGGTGATTTCGCCGTCGCGCGCACGGACGAGGATTTCGGGTGAGGAGCCGATCAGCGCGAATCCGGGCAGGTCGAGATAATAGAGGAAGGGCGAGGGGTTGATGCGGCGCAGCGCGCGGTAGAGATCGATCGGCGGCAGCGCGAAGGGCTGGGTGAAACGCTGGGCGAGTACGACCTGGAAGATGTCTCCAGCCGCGATATATTCCTTCGCGCGTTCGACCATTGCCTTGTAGTTGCCCGATTCCATGGTCGCCTCGGGCATGATCTCGGGCAATTCCTCGGGCTTGCGGAAGCGCGGGAGATAGGGTGCGGAGAGGCGTGCGGCAGCGGCCTCAATCCTTTCCACGGCCTGATCCACAAATTTATCCACAGATCGATCCCCGTTTGCGGACGGCCAGAGCGGCGCGACGAGATGGAGTTCGTCGGCGAGGCGATCGAAGATCAGAATCAATGTCGGCCGGACGAACAGCATGTCGGGCAGGTCGAGCGGATCGCTCTCGGGCTTCGGCAGTTTTTCAATCAAGCCGATGGTTTCATAGCCGAAATAGCCGACAAGACAGGCCAGCGAGCTCGGCAATCCGTCGGGCAGGTCGAACCGGCATTCCTCGGTGAGCGCGCGCAGGGCAGCGACACTGTCCCCAGCGATATCCACAAAGCCATCCCGGTTATTCAGCCAATTCCTGTTGATAACTGCGTCGTCCCCCTCGGCGCGAAAGACGAGGTCGGGCGCAAGGCCGATATAGCTGTAGCGGCCGCGAACATCGCCGCCTTCGACCGATTCGAGGATGAAATCGCCGCGATCGGGCTCGAACAGTTTGAGCGCCGCCGAAATCGGCGTGTCGAGATCGGCAAGCTGCTTGCGCCAGAGGACGGTCGGCTTACCCGCGCCAAGCGCCGCTATTGCCTCGGCGCGGTCGGTCATCCTACCGCGCGCGGCCCGTCAGCCGGTTGGCGAGCGCCTCGATCGCCTCTTCGTTGCGGACGAGAGGTTCATCGGCGAGCAGCGCGTTGACAAACTGCTCGGCATATTCGTTCGACGTGATCTGCGAAAATTGCTGCTGCGTCTGCGCGACCAGTTCGTCGGTCACGCCCTCGGCGCTGCTCTCGATCGATTCGAGCACGACGACGAACCAGCCCTGATCGGCAGGCAGGCGCACCAGCTTCGCCGTATCGGCCGCCATCCGGAACATCAGCCGCAGCGGCGCGGGAACATTAGGGCCCATTTGCGCGATCTGCTGACGCGAGGCCTGGGCAGCCTGCGGCGGGGGCAAGGTAACGCCGGCCGCTGACGTCGCTTCGGAAAGCGAGGTGCCGTCATTGACCTGTTCGGCGATCCGGGCCGCGATCTGCTGCGCGCGGCGATTGGCGCGGTCGAGCACGAATTGCCGGGCCACGAGCTCGCGGATCCGCGCCAGCGGCTGCGGCGCGCTGCGCGCAATCTGCGTCACATCGACCATCGCATAGCGGCGATCCTGTTCGAGCGGCACGACGAGCGGATCCTCATCCTCACCCATCGTGAATGCCGCCTGGAGAATCGGCAGAAGGTCTGCGTCCGGCCGGAAATCGGGTTGTTGCGGGTTGAGGCCGTTGGGCGCGAGCAGCGGCGTCGTTTCGATCGTCAGCCCCTGTCCCTCGACGACCTCCTCGAACGACGCGCCGTCGTCGAGCCCATTTTCGATCTCGAGATAGAATTCCGCGAGCGCTTCATTGGCG
>JABDLY010000234.1 GCA_013001755.1 Sphingomonadaceae bacterium | reverse complement strand
GGTTCATGGGCACCAACGATCAGCCGGGCGATTATCGTCATTCCGGCTGCGCCAGCTGCCATGTCGTCTATGCCAATGATCGCGAGCCGCGCCACAGCCTCGTCTATGCGCAATATGGCCGCGACGGGCAGACGGCGACCGCCGATCCGACGATCAACCGGCTGCGGCAGGGCCATCATCGCGGCCCCGGCGAGGAAGAACCGCATGGCGAAGTCAATGACGACACGCACGAGGTCGACGTCACCATGGCCCCGGGCCAGTGCGGCGCGGCGTTTGATCTGATCGCAGAGCGGCTGCAAAACGAAGGCCTGCGTGGCTCGGGCGGACAGCATGATGACAAGGGTCATGGCGAAGAAACACAGGGCGAGGACCATGTGGACGATGCGCCCGGCGGCGTCGGCGGCCCCGACGAACCCGATAGCGGACCCGTGCCTTTCGCCGAGCGCGAGCGCGGCCATCCGGTGCGTCACGCCTTCACCCGCTCGATCCCGACATCGCAATGCATGACCTGCCACATGCACCAGCCCAACATGTTCATGAATAGCTATCTCGGCTACACCATGTGGGATTATGAGAGCGACGCGCCGCTGATGTGGCCGCGCGAGCAAATCTACCGCACCGCCGAACAGATTTTCGCGATCCTCGACCGCAATCCAGAAATGGCTGCGGTGCGCGGCTGCTGGGGCGATGTCGATTTCGTCCGCAACGTCACCGACATCATCAACGAACAGGCGCAGGATACGCAGTTCGCCGATTATCATGGTCATGGCTGGAACTTCCGCGCCATTTTCGCGCGCGACCGTGAAGGCAATCTGCTCAACGAAGATGGCGAGGCGATCGAGGAAGGCAGCGAGGAATGGCGCCAGCGCTTCCGCCGTGACGGCGAAGGCCAGTTCGTCGATATCGGGACCAATCCGGGCACCGCGGTCCACATGATGGACATCCATGCCGAAGTCGGGATGCAATGCGCCGATTGTCACTTCGCGCAGGACAGCCATGGCAACGGACTGATCTATGGCGAAGTGGCGAGCGCGGTCGAGATCAGCTGCGTCGATTGCCACGGCACCGCCGATGAGTATCCGACGTTGCGTACCTCGGGGCCCGCCGCGCCGCCTTCAGGCAACAACCTGCTGCTGATCCGCAATCCCGACGGCCAGCGCCGCTTCGAATGGGTCAGCGACTATCAGGGCCGTCGCTATCTGATCCAGCGCTCGATCATCGATCCCGAACTCGAATGGGAAGTGTCGCTGGTCCGCGACAGCGTCGACCGCAGCCATCCCGATTTCAACGAACAATCGGCGCGCGCCAAGCTGATGAGCCGCAGCGGCGCGGAAACCGGCGTGTTCGAATTCGGCCCCGGTGTTTCGCGCGAAAACCGCGCGCATGACGACGAGGAAATGGCGTGCTTCACCTGCCACCTCAGCTGGACGACATCGTGCGGCGGCTGCCATTTGCCGATCGAGGCCAATGCGCTCAATTCGAGCCATCATTATGACGGGCTGCAATCGCGCAACTTCGCAACATACAACCCACAGGTCGCGCGCGATCAGATGTTCCAGTTGGGCCGGCACCAGGACACGCGCGGCAATATCATAGCGCCCGTCCGCTCGAGCTCCGCGCTCGTCCTCTCGTCGACCAATATCAATCGCGAGCGGATCTATACGCAGCAGCCGCCGATCTCGTCATCGGGCTATTCGAGTCAGGCTTTCGCGCCGCATTTCCCGCACACCGTCCGGCTCACCGAAACCAAGCAATGCACCGATTGCCACCTCTCCGAAGCGAACGATAACAACGCGATCATGGCGCAACTGCTGCTGCAGGGCACGAACTTCGTCAACTTTGTCGGTCTCCATGCCTGGACCGGCAACGAGCAGGGCTTCCAGGCCGTGCGCGTCACCGAATGGGACGAGCCGCAGGCGGTCTTCGGCAGCTATCTCCATCGCTACGCCTACCCCGATTACTGGCGCATCCATGTCGAGGATAATGGCCGCGAATTGCGCGAATTCGTCCGCGGGCAAATTTTCGACGGCGAGCTTTCGGGCGAGACCCGCGCGATCGAGGAAATCCAGCATATCACCCAGCGGACCAACGGCCCGGCGCGCTGCCTCCAGCTGCGCGGCGAATATATATTCGTCGCCGAGGGCCGTGGCGGATTTCAGGTCTACGATGTCGCAAGCGTTGCGAACAAAGGCTTTTCCGAACGCATCGTCACCGCGCCCTTCTCGCCGCTCGGTCATGACACGCGCGTCGACTCGACCAACGCGACGTGCATGGCGCTACCGACCAACCAGAATATCTCGCCGATCCGGCAGGAGGGGATGGCGGCGACGATGGTCACAATTCCCGATCGCGACGGCGATGGCGTGGACGACGAGATCAGCCTGCTCGATCTAAACCGCGAGCAGCGTTTCCACCCGATCTACAATTACGCCGTCGTCACCGATAGCGTCGAGGGGATGTATCTCGTCAATGTCAACACGATGGCAGACGGCGAAGTCCGCAACAATTTCCTGCGCAAGCAGGAGCTCGCCGACGGGTCGCGGACATGGAACGAGAACGGCGTGCTCGATGGTGCGCGGCACATCGTGCTCGGCGGTTACTACGCCTATATCGCCGCCGACGCCGGGCTCGTTGTCGTCAGCCTCGAAGATCCGCTGAGCCCCCGGCATGTGACGACGATCCCGCTCAATGATGCGCGCGCCTCGGCGCTCCAGTTCCGCTATCTCTGGGTGACCACGGCCGAGGGCGTTCAGCTGATCGATGTGACGACGCTCGAAGAGCCCCGGCTGTTGCCGGCAAGCACCTTCCCGCTCGCCGATGCACGGCGGCTCTATGTCGCGCGGACTTATGCCTATGTCGCCGCCGGGCGCGACGGGCTCGTCATCCTCAACGTCACCAACCCCGAAGCACCCGTCGAACATGCGCGCTATGCCCGCGAGGGCGAGACGCCCGACACGCAGGATGTCATCGTCGGGACGACCAACGCTTCGCTGATCGCCTATGTCGCCGACGGTGTGAACGGGATGAAGGTGCTCCAGCTGACCAGCCCGTCGAGCCAGCCCAATTTCTACGGTTTCTCGCCGCCGCCGGTGCCCGAGCTGATCGGTTGGCTGCGAACCTCCTCGCCCGCGC
>JABDLY010000088.1 GCA_013001755.1 Sphingomonadaceae bacterium | reverse complement strand
GGCGTGCGCCTTCGACCACTCGGCCACCGCTCCGCATGCCTGCTTTCGGCAAGGGCAGGCGGATAGAGTGTGGCGGGTGCTGGTGCAAGCTTTGGCGGTGTGGCAAGAGTGATTGCCATGAAACATGCTTTGCTTCTTGCCCTTTTCGCGCCTGCGATGGCGTTCGCCCAGACACCCGATACCGAAGCGACGCCCGAGACGCCGTCCGATGTCATCGCGGCGGCGACCGCGGCGGACTGGCGGCCGATTGCGCCGGAAAACCTGCTCGTGATGACGATGGGGAGCGGGGCGGAGGTGTTTATCGAGCTCGCTCCGGATTTCGCGCGGGTCCACGTCGAGAATATTCGCAGCCTGGCGCGTGCGGGCTGGTATGACGGGATCAGCGTCAACCGCGTGCAGGACAATTACGTCGTCCAATGGGGCGATGCGAGCGGCGAGAAGCCGCTGCCCGAGGGCGTGGTGGAACAGCCGCCGGCGGAATATCATATCGGGCCCGTAGGGCGGGATCGATTTCCGCTGACCGTCGTATCGCGCGGCGGGTACACAAGATTTTCAGGCTATGTTCGCGGATGGCCCGTTGGCACTACCGGCACATGGCCCACCCGCCGTGGCCGCCGGATTTTTGGCATCGTAGCCACGTTGGGAGATGAACGTGCTTCTCTCATACACTGTTACGGCATGGTCGGTGTGGGGCGCGGCAACAACCCGGACACTGGCACCGGCGCCGAACTCTACACGGTGATCGGCCATGCGCCGCGGCATCTCGACCGCAATATCGCGCTGGTCGGTCGGATCGTCGAGGGGATCGAGCATCTTTCGAGCTTGCCGCGCGGGACGGGACCTTTGGGGTTCTACGAGGAGGCCGAACAGCGTGTGCCGATCGCAACGATGCGGCTGGCGAGCGAGCTGCCCGAGGCCGATCGCCCACGTTTCCAGGTCATGCGCACCGATACCGAAACTTTCCGCCGTTATGTCCATGCGCGCGCCAATCGCACGGGTTGGTTCATCCGCCCCGCCGGCGCGGTCGATGTCTGCAACGTCAACCTGCCGATCCGGCGGGTCGTCGAGTAAACCTCTCCCATGGGGAGGGGGATGCTTGAGCTTGGAGAGCGAAGCGAACCTAGCGATAGCTGGGTGTGTGGTCCCGATAGCGCGAAACCCCCCATCCAACTTCGCCTAGGCTGGTGCCTCGCCAAGGCTGCGTAATCCTTCTCCCAATGGGAGAAGGGTTTGCTCGATTAACCATGATCGCGCGATTTTCACGATTAACCATCTATTATTGTTACTTTTTCCCGAATTTTCGCTAGCCCGATGCTTGCAGAGACGAGGGAAGGCGACAGGTGACGACAGCCGATAGCAATCTGCCCCGCTGGATGCAGGGGAATTGGGCTTCGCAGGCACCGCTGCGCGGCGCGAAGTCGGCTGCGCGCAAGCCGAAACATTCGCTGCAAACCTCCATCACCCGGAATTCGCAACACGCAGCTGCCGCCAAGGCGTCACAACCTGCGTCGCCTAGTCTTCTCGAGCTGGCACGCGCCTTGCCGCAGGATGCCGCGTCGCCGCCGGCGCGACCCGCCACCCGCATTGTCTATCGTCGCCAGCCGCCGCCCAATACGCAGCGCGGACCGGTGTCGTGGCTTTCGGCGCTGATCCTTGCCTTTATCGCAACCATCGTTTTCGCAACGCAGGGTCTGGCCACAGCCGAGCGCGGGCTGACGGTCCGGCTGCCTGCTGCCGAACCGATGCCAGCATCCGCCGCTGACGCGCCCGGGGAGGGTGTCTCGGCAAATGGCGGGGCTTCGGACCTTCTTACACCGTCAGAGGCGCTCCGTCTGTCGCCGGTTGAAGCCGAAGCCGTGCGCGCGGCTTTGCGCGCCGAACTTCCGGCGACCGGCTATGACGGGCCGCGCCCGGGCTGGGGTGCGTTTCGCGGCGCCACGACGAGCGACAATGAACGCGCGCTGATGTGCCTGACGCAGGCGGTCTATTACGAAGCGGCCAACGAATCCGAATCCGGGCAGCGCGCCGTCGCACAGGTCGTGCTCAACCGTGTCCGTCACCCCGATTATCCGAGCAGCGTATGCGGTGTCGTCTATCAGGGATCCGAACGCGCGACGGGCTGCCAGTTCACTTTCACCTGCGACGGTGCACTGGCGCGCAGTCCGATGCAGAGCAAATGGTCGCGCGCGCGCCGGATCGCGCGCGAGGCGCTGGGTGGCCGTGCATTCGGCGAAGTCGGCTATGCGACGCACTATCACACCTTCGAGGTCTGGCCTTATTGGGGACGGACGCTGACGATGACCAATATGATCGGGCGGCATATCTTCCATCGGCTGCGCGGTCGCGGCGGTTCGCCGGCCTATTTCACCGAGCGCTATTCGGGGCGCGAAAGTGGCCCGCGGCCCTGGCGTCCGCGCCCGGCGCAAGATACTGCAGACAATGCGCTGGCTGAGGTCGTCGCTGCGGCGTCGCGTGCGGCCGAGGTGCAAGCGGCGCAGGAACCGAACAACCTTTCGCCCGCGCCTGTTGCCCGCAACGAAGCTTCGCGCACCACCACGACGCCGCGTGTTCGCGAGCCTAATAACCTGCCCGACAGCGGGGTCAGGGAAGACGCCTTGCCCGATTCGCAGATACGTCCGGAATTTCGCGAGAGCGGGCGCTGGATCGGCGGTTAGCGCAGGCGGATCTGGCCGCCGGCAATCTCGACGCTGTCGACGCGTTCGAGAAAACTCTGTCCGACGAGCGAAACCCGAAGATCGCCATTGGCGACAAAGGCGGGGATATTGCGCTCGGTCAGTGAGCCGAGCGACATCATGTTCAGCGTTACCGGCATGATCGCGATCTCGCCGCCCGCCGTGCTCGCGCGCTGGGTAAAACCTTGTTTGCCGACATCGATGCCGATGCGTTGCGCATCGCGGCGCGACAGAACGACGCTGCTCGCGCCGGTATCGATCAGCATATGGACAGGGCGGCCGTTGATTTGCGCATCGGCATAGAAATGGCCATCGGACGCACGGGTTGCCGTAAATTGTCCGGAATAGCGACCGGAAGATGCCGAAGCAGGCGCGGCATCGAGAATGGTCTCGTCCCGAGGCGCTTCGATCTCGCCCCTTTCGCTGCCACCGCTGCCGAAAAGCAGCAGGCCGCCGAAGATCGCGCCGCCGATTAAGAGGTATTTTTCCATCTGTGTCCTCTTGTGAGCAGGAGGACACAGTATAGCGCCTGCTGGTTAAGCAGGGCTTTCGAACGAGAGCGCCGCCTCAACTAGGCGGCGAGAGGCGCGTAACGGTCGGTCTTGCCGCGCGCGAAAACCACGCCCGAACCGATCGTACGGCCGCCTTCGAGCGGGATGGCGGTGCCGCAAAAGGCACATTCAGAGCTCATACGGCCAACGATCCAGTGCGATTTTCCGCAGCCGGGACAGCGGTTATGCTCGCCTTGGTGATAGACGATGCGATAACCAGCCTGCGCCGGTTCGAACGCTTTATGGTCGTGAAACATCGATCTTCTCCTCATTGCTCGTCGCCGCAATGTGGCGATGAAGCGAGGCTGAGTATCGATGAATTGAGATGAACCCGATGTGACGCCGGTCACCGGGAATTGTTAATTAACCACGAAACACAGGGACAAGTTGGTTAATCGGGCCGCCGCCGCGGTGCATCGTCCGAAGGACGAACCGGAGCGGGGCGCGTTCTGGCTCGGGGAGCACGGCGCGGCGCGCTGGTTTCCGCCGGTGCCGGCGGCGTGTTCGCAGCTGGCGCCGCGGGTTGCCGTTGCGGCGCGTTCTGCACGATCGGCGGGCCGCGCCGTCCGGCGCCATTGCCGCGCCCGGTGCGCGGCGCCGTCGTTGCGCCCGGGTTGCCAGTCGTACCAGCACCACCCCGGCGTCCATTCCCCCGTCCGCCGGTCATGCCCGGATTGCCGACGGCTCCGGCGCCGGAACGACCGCGGCGACCGTTGCCGCGTCGCTCGGGCGGTCTTTGGT
>JABDLY010000082.1 GCA_013001755.1 Sphingomonadaceae bacterium | reverse complement strand
GGGCGACCGCCGACATATCGCGCAGGTTGATCCAATAGGTTCCCGGCCGCGTGCCATCGAGCGAAGGCGCGTCATAATAGCCGCCCGGCGCACTGTCCTGCGTCGATACAGGCACGCGGCGGATCAGCATCGGCTGGCTCGGAATGAGCTGGGGCGGCAGGAGGCGGTCGTACATGCCCTCGGCGTCGCGCACCTTTCCGCTGACATAGTCGAGCACTGCCTGCCGGCCGGCATCGCTGTCTTCGAACAGGAAGCGCGGGTCGTCGGCAAGCGCGAGCATCCGCTCGCCGACCGTGCCCTGCGTGAGCCCTTGCGCGGTCAGAAGCGTTTCCATTTCGGCGGTGATCCGCTCTACTTCTGCAAGGCCGATGTGATGGATTTCGTCGGACGGCTGCGTGGTATCGCCCAGCGCACGAATATTGGCGGCATAGAGCGCCGCGCCCTCGGGTTGTGCCCAGATTCCAGCCTCGTCGCGGCCGCGCGGCAGCATCGCGGCGATCTGTTCGCGCAATGCCGCATAAGCTGGCCGCGCCTTGGTTTCGAGCGCGGCCGTCGCGCGCTCCATCGCTGCATCGCGGGCGGATTTGTCGATCACCGCTTCGGCCATTCTGTCGCGTAGCGCCTCGATCAACGGATGGCTTGCAACCGGCCCCTCGAGAAACGAATCGAGCACCGGCAACGTTTTTTGCAACAGCGCCTTGGGCGGCCTGCAGCCCGCGGCTTCGTCGGCGCGTATCTTTTCGACGACGTTGGCGAAACCGGTTTCGAAGCCTTCGAGCTTTTCGAGCCAGGCGTCGATCGCCGCAGGCGTTCGCAGCGATTGCTGGGTGATCATCACCGCCGGCGAGTCGATATGCGGCCCGCTGATCTGCGACACCAGATAGGGCGCGTGATTGACGTAGCTGAACGGGTTGATCCGGCCATAGGGTATCGCGGCGGAACGGCCCGCATTCGTCAATATCGCCTCGACAACCGAAGTCCGAAGAGCTTCGCGTCCGTCGCCGCATTCGAGGCTCGCGACGCGATCCCGGCTTGCCGCCGTCGCAGCGCGTAGTGCCTGTTCTCCAGCCGGCGAATAATTGTCGATCGTTCGCGCAAGCGGACCGCCGTCAAGCGAAGCGTCCGCACCGTTATAGGTTCCGGTTTCGGGCAGGTAGAGCAGCAGCCGATCCGCTTCGGCGGCGAGCGCCGAATTCGCGAAGCATCTTTGTTCGCGCGTAGGAGCCGGGGTGGCGCATCCGCCAATCCCGAGAATTGTTCCGGCAGCAAGGCCGGTTAGGACATCACGGCGTGTGATCTCGAATGACATGGACAACCTCTCGAAAAACGTACGCGACAGGTGACATTTTGGGCTGGCCAAGGCAACAAATGGCGATGTTCGAATTGTCGATTGAAAACCGCGTCGCAACGCTGTCGATGCGCCGCCCGGAAAAACGCAATGCGATTGCCAATAGCGCTTGGCGGGAATTGGCCGCGTGTGCTGAAGAAATCGGGCAGTCATCGGCCAAAATGGTGCTGCTGTGTTCGGCGGTCGATGGCATATTCAGCGCAGGCGCCGACATCGGCGAGTTCACTATGCCCGGCGATGGCGAGCCGCGCGATCTCGCCGGGCCGATGCGCTCCGGGCTCGACGCTCTGGCCGCACTGTCTATCCCGACGGTTGCCCATGTCGATGGAGGATGTTTTGGCGCCGGGGTCGCGCTTATTCTGGCGTGCGATATTCGCCTGGCCGGGGCGGATGCGCGATTCGGCGTACCGCCTGCAAAGTTGGGCCTGGCCTATCCCGCCGAAGATCTGGCGCGGCTCGCCGCGGCAGTCGGCCGGGCACAGGCAGCACGGCTGATCTTTTCGGGAGAGAATATAGACCGCGAGGAGGCATTGCGGATCGGTCTCGTCCAGATGGCCGCCAATGGCGCTGCCGTGGGCAAATTCTGCAACGGTATCGCTGCGAATTCTGCGAGCAGTCTCGCCACCCTCAAATCGCTGCTCGACAGAGGAATAGCCGGGCGTTTTGACGCGGAAAGCCGCAACCTTTTTACCCAGAGCTTTCAGTCGGATGATTTCGCCTCCGGACTCGCCGCTTACCATGCCGGTGAAAGGCCGGTGTTCGAGTGATGGAGCCACCATTCCGCCTGATCGATGGCGATAGTGCGAGCGGGCTACTGCTCGTCGCCGATCACGCTTCTGATCATGTGCCGGACGATATCGATCTCGGCATCGATGCGACTCTGCTTGGCAAGCACATAGCGGTCGATATCGGGGTCGACCGCCTGTCCGACGCCGTCGCCGAGAGCCTGGGCTGCCCGGCCATTGTCGCAACGCTCTCGCGCCTCGTTGTCGATCTGCACCGCGAACCCGACAATGCGGGTGTGATCCCGGTCGAAAGCGACGGCCATATCGTTCCCGGCAACGTCGCGCTCGACGAGGCGGGCAGGGCGGAGCGTATTGCGCGCTTTTGGAATCCCTATCATGTGCGGATTGCAGCCTTGATCGATCTCTATCGACCGCAAATGCTGTTTACCCTGCACAGTTTCACGCCGGCGCTTGAAACTGCGCCCGAATATCAGCGTCCATGGCAATGCGGCATCCTTTACAATGAGGATGACCGCGCGCCGCGCATCGCGATTCCGAAGCTCGAAGCATCGGGCCTGACGGTCGGCGAAAACGAACCCTATTCAGGCAAGCAGCTCAACGCGACGATGAACCAGCATGCCGAAAGGCCCGGGCTTCCCTATCTCGCCATCGAAGTGCGGAATCACTTGATCGCCGATGACGAAGGCGTGCAGAGATGGGCGGATATTCTCGCGCCGGTGATCGCCGAAACGCGCGATACATTGGCCGAGGGACAAGAATGAGCGACCGTTTCGATAAATCGCGATTGCCGAGCCGGCATGTCTCGGTCGGCCCCGAACGCGCGCCGCATCGCTCCTATTATTATGCGATGGGACTTAGCGAGGAAGAGATCGCCCGCCCCTTCGTCGCCGTTGCCAGTGCGGGCAATGACAGCGCGCCGTGCAACACGCGGCTCGACCACCAGGCCGATATCTGCCGCGAAGGCGTTGTCGAGGGCGGCGGGCTGCCGCGCCGGTTCAACACGATCACCGTTACCGACGGCATCGCAATGGGCCATCAGGGGATGAAAAGCTCGCTGGTCAGTCGTGAGGTTATCGCCGATTCGATCGAGCTGTCGGTACGCGGCCATTGCTATGATGCGCTGGTCGGCTTCGCCGGCTGCGACAAATCGCTGCCCGGCATGATGATGGCGATGCTGCGGCTCAATATACCGTCGATCTTCGTCTATGGCGGTTCGATCCTTCCCGGACGCCATAAGGGCAAAGACGTGACCGTCGTCGATGTCTTCGAGGCGGTCGGCAGCCATGAGGCGGGCGGTTGCCCACTTGAGGAACTGATCGCGCTCGAAAAGGTGGCGTGCCCCGGTCATGGCGCCTGCGGCGGGCAGTTTACCGCCAACACCATGGCCTGCGTCGGCGAGGCGATCGGTCTCTCGCTGCCTAACAGCAATATGGTTCCTGCGCCCTATGCATCGAACGACGCAATCGCGCGCGCGGCGGGCGAGCAGGTGATGAATTTGCTCGAACAGAATATCCGCCCGCGCGATATCTGCACCAAAGCGGCGTTTGAGAATGCCGCGCGCATCGTTGCAGCGACGGGTGGGTCGACCAATGGTGCGCTGCACCTTCCTGCGATGGCGAGCGAATGCGGAATCGATTTCGATCTGTTCGATGTCGCTGAGATTTTCAAATCGACGCCCTATCTCGCCGATCTCAAGCCCGGCGGAAAATACGTCGCCAAGGATATGTACGAAGCGGGCGGCGTCTATATGCTGATGAAGACGATGCTCGACGGCGGTCTCCTCGATGGCGATTGTCTGACGGTGACGGGCAAGACGATCGGCGAGAATATCGGGCAGGTGACGTGGAACCCCGATCAGAAGGTGATCTACAGCGTCGATAAGGCGATCACGCCGACCGGCGGCGTCGTCGGCCTCAAGGGCTCGCTGGCGCCCGACGGCGCCATCGTCAAGGTCGCCGGGATGGAGCGGTTGCAGTTCGAAGGACCGGCGCGCTGTTTCGACAGCGAGGAGGCAACTTTCGCGGCCGTCGAAGCACGCGATATCGCCGAAGGATCGGTGATCGTCATCCGCTATGAGGGCCCCAAGGGCGGGCCGGGGATGCGCGAGATGCTCTCGACGACGGCGGCACTCTACGGCCAGGGTATGGGCGAGAAGGTGGCGCTGATCACCGATGGCCGCTTCTCGGGCGCAACGCGCGGCTTCTGTATCGGCCATGTCGGCCCCGAAGCCGCCGATGGCGGGCCGATCGCGCTGATCGAGGATGGCGATATCATCCGCATCGACGCCGAGGCCGGGACGATCGATCTCGATGTCGATGCCGCGACACTCGAAGCGCGCAAGGCGAACTGGTCGCTGCCCGACAATGATTACACTTCGGGCGCGATCTGGCGTTATGCGCAAAATGTCGGTTCCGCGCGCAAGGGCGCGGTGACCCATCCCGGTGCCAAGGCCGAAAGCCATATCTATGCGGATATCTGACCCGTCTATCTTGCACCCTATATGTGCTCCGGCGAAGGCCGGGGCCCAGGCCCGCACACGATGCCGCCTGATGCTCTGGACTCCGGCCTTCGCCGGAGCGCTGGTTGCGGCCTGTGGCCCGGCCGATGACGGAGACGACGTGGCTATCGCTGAAACCGATCCGCTGCTCGAAGCCGAAGCGGCGGCGCGGGCGGAGCTTGCCGAAAGCGGACTGGTCAATTGCGCGGTCGGAGGCGAAAGCGGCTTCCGCCCGGTCTGTACGATCGAGCAAGTGCAGAGCGACGAGGGCGTGATCCTGACGCTGCGCCATCCCGATGGCGGCTTTCGGCGATTGCTGGTCACAAATGACGGTCGCGGGGTGATCGCAGCCGATGGCGCTGAGCCTGCGGAGGTAACGCCGATGTCGGGCAACCAGATAGAAGTCGTGATTGCCGATGACCGCTATCGCCTGCCGGCAACGGTGCGCTGATGACCGGGCGGTCGATACTCACAGCAGCCGAGACGCTCGCCGCTGAAGAAACGGCAATGGCGCAAGGCGTTGGCGTCGACGAGCTGATGGAGCGCGCAGGCCGCGCGGTGGCCGATGCCGCCTGGCGGTTGGCGGGCAAGACGCCGACGTTGATCCTTTGCGGACCCGGCAATAATGGCGGCGACGGATATGTCGCAGCGCGGCTGCTCGCTGAAAGAGGCTGCGAAGTGCGCATCGCGTCGCTCGGCGATCCGAAGACCGATGCGGCGATTGCGATGCGGCAGCGCTGGGAAGGAACGGTCGAACCGATCGCCGGTGCCAAGGGCGCGCCGCTCGTCATCGATGCACTTTTCGGGACGGGATTGAAGCGCGCGCTCAGCATTCCGCTGGCGCAGATGCTCGGCGATCATGTTCGCGCGGCGAAGTTCAGCGTTGCCGTCGACCTGCCGAGCGGCGTCGAAACCGATAGCGGTGCCTTGCTGTCGTCGGTCCCGGATTTCAATACGACGGTGGCGCTTGGCGCGCTCAAGCCTGCCAACCGGCTCCAGCCCGCGGCGCGCCATTGCGGCCATGTCCTCGTCGGCGATATCGGGCTGGGCGGTACGAGCGATCTGGCCGAAATCTCGCCGCCGTCGATAGCGGCGCCGGGCCCCGACGACCATAAATATACCCGCGGCTATGTCTTCGTCGCCGAGGGCGCGATGGCGGGGGCAGCAAGTCTATGCGCACATGCTGCGATGAGGAGCGGCGCGGGTTATGTCGTGATGGCCGGACCGGAGCGCGGCGAGGGCCCGCAGGCGCTGATCATGCGCCAAGCCGCCGACCCTAAGACGCTGGGCAAATTGCTAACCGATGAGCGGATTGATGTCGCGGTCGCCGGGCCGGGTCTCGGCCGCGAGCGCAAGGCGCGCGCGCGGCTCGATGCGGTGCTCGGATCGGGCAAAAAACTTGTCCTCGACGCCGATGCTCTGATGGTACTCGCCGAGCGCGAGGGTCCGGCGCGGCTCAAAGAGTTGGAGCAAACCGCGATAGTGACGCCGCACGAGGGTGAATTCGCACGGTTCTTCGGTGACCTCGAAGGCAGCAAGGTCGATCGCGCGCGCGCCGCCGCCGCAGCCTCGGGTTCGGTTGTCATTTACAAGGGGGCGGACACAGTGGTGGCCGCGCCCGATGGTCGTGCAGCCATCGCGCCTCCTTCGCCACCATGGCTGGCGAGCGCGGGAACGGGCGATGTGCTCGCGGGCGTCGCGGCGGCGCGTTACGCGCAGCTCGACGATGCGTTCGAGGCGGCGTGCGAAGCGGTCTGGCTGCACGGCGAAGCGGCGCACAGGACAGGGCCGTTCCTGATCGCCGACGATTTGATCGCCGCGTTGCCTGCGACGCTCGCGAGCTGCCTTTAGAAAACCAGCAACGCCGCGTTGATCGTCAGCCAGATCAGCACGATGCTCGACAGCACGAAGACGAGGAAGCGGAGCATCACCATGTTGATCGTTGCCTGAATAAGACTGTGGATAACCCTGAGGGCAACATAGACCCAAGCAAGCGTCAGGTTGAATCCATCGCCTGCACCGATCAACGCCGATGTCAGCGCAACCGCGTAGAACAGCGTCGGCTCGGCCAGCAGATGATTGTAATTATGCGCCTTCCACTGGATATTCGCCGGCAGAATTTCGTCGAGATAGCCCGGAGTCATTCCGGTCATACGATCTTGCGGAATATCCGCCTTCTGCATCGCCGGAATACGGGTGACGTACATCCAGAGCCACATGACCATCGTCCAGAGGACCAGCGCGATGACGGGCGCGAGAATGGGGGCGTTGTCTTCCATCGGTATATCTCCTTAGTGCAGCGCCGCGGCAAGCGCGTGGATTGCCAGGCCGAGAAGGCAGAATGTGGCGAGCAGGAACAGCGTGAACCGGACCGCGACCCTGTTCCAGAGAACCTGGACCAGGCTATGGGCGATCCGCAGGCCGACATAGGCCCAGGCAAGCCAGACATTGATTTGCGCGTCGCCGGTTCCCGTCAGCGCAATGATGAAGACCGCCGCGTAGAAAATCGTCGGCTGTTCCACCAGATGCGTGTAATTGTGCGATTTCCAGTTCACCTTGTCGGGCAGCATCGTCTCAAGATCCTGGCCGCGGGTGCCGACGGCCGAAGTCACATCGGCGCCGGCTTTGCCGAGCGCGGGAAACCGCGTCAGTGCCATCCATGCTAATATGATGAGCGTCCAGACCACCAACACGGCAGCTGGCGCCAATATTGCGCTGTTCATTGCGACCCTCCCCGTTATGTGCGGCGAAACTGGCCGAGGGCCGAAAGGTTGTCAAATGCAACGCTGTCGCCGGGATTGCGCGGGCCGGATGGCGAGGGTAGCGCGGCGTCATGACACGGCAACCAGCATTGCAAGGAGTGAAGGAAGCCGCCGCGCGGATCGCTTCGGTCGTGCCGCCGACGCCGTTGCTGCCCTTCGAAACCGATCAAGGGCGTATCTGGCTCAAATGCGAAAACCTCCAGCCGATCGGCGCGTTCAAATTGCGCGGCGCCTATCATCGGCTCGCCGCGTTGAGCGCGGAGGAGCGGACCAAAGGCGTGGTGGCGTTTTCCTCGGGCAATCATGCGCAGGGCGTCGCTTGGGCCGCGCGGCGGCTCGATATGCACGCGGCGATCGTGATGCCGTCCGACGCGCCTAAGGCGAAACTCGGCGCCACGCTCGCTCTGGGGGCCGAAGTAATAGCCTATGACCGCGAAGCCGAGAGCCGCGAAGAAATTGCCGCAGCGCTTGCCAAGGAGCGCGAGGCGACGCTCGTGCCGAGCTTCGACGATCCGTGGATTGTCGAAGGGCAGGGGACTGCGGCGCTCGAGGCGATATCGCAAATGGAAGAGCTGGCCGGTGGCCCGCCAGATAGCACGGTGATCTGTTGCGGCGGCGGCGGGCTATCGGCGGGATCTGCGTTGGCACTGCCCGATGTGCCGATCACCATTGTCGAGCCCGAAGGGTGGGACGATATGGCGCGCTCGCTGGCGGGCGGTGTGATTGTTCCCGTCGGCGACAATCCGCCGCCGACGCGCTGCGATGCGCTCCAGACGATTCGCGTCGCGCCGATCACCTTCGATATCCTGCACCGCCATGGAGCCAGGGGCGTCGCCGTGACCGAAGGCGAGGTCGCCGCCGCGATGCGCGCCGCCTTCTCGCAGACCAGCCTTGTCGTGGAACCCGGCGGGGCGGTGGCGCTCGCCGCTGTGCTGGCCGGAAAGGTGCAGCCCAGCGAGCGCACGCTCGTCACGCTGTCGGGCGGCAATGTCGATCCGGCGGTTTTCGCCGAAATCATCTGCGGCTAGAACGTTCCGATGCTGCTCGCCGCCAACATAGTCCTGTCGCTCGCGATGGTCGCCGTCTTCGCCCTTGGCGTTGGCGGTATCTGGCTGTGGCGCCGCAAGGACGATCGCCACAAGGGACTGCTGATGCTGGCGGCGGCTGGCGTGATTCTCGCCAACGTCCTGATCTGGTCGCTACCGCCGCCGGCCGGTTGATCTACTTAATCGGGCAATCGGGATCGAGGCGCATGTCGAGATAATCGTCGACCGACTTCATCAGCGGATCCATCTCGCGCTCGAAATAATGATTCGCGCCCGGGATCACGTCGTGCTGGATCGTGATGTGCTTTTGCGTCCGGAGTTTATCGACGAGCTTTTGCGTGCCGCTCGGCGTCGCCACTTCGTCCTGATCGCCCTGGATGATGACGCCTGACGCCGGACAAGGTGCGAGAAAGCTGAAATCATACATGTTGGCGGGCGGCGCGATGCTGATGAAACCGCGAATCTCGGGGCGCCGCATGAGCAGCTGCATTCCGATCAGCGAACCGAAGCTGAACCCGGCGACCCATGTTGTTTCGGCCTCGACATGGAAGCTCTGCACCCAATCGAGCGCCGCCGCCGCGTCGGAAAGCTCGCCAATGCCATTGTCAAATTCGCCCTGGCTCTTGCCGACGCCGCGAAAATTGAAGCGCAACGTCGCAAAGCCGCGCCGCACGAATGTCTTGTAAAGCGCCTGGCAGATCGCATTGTTCATCGTGCCGCCGCCCTGCGGGTGCGGATGGAGAATCATCGCGACCGGCGCGCGCGGGCGCGGCGGGGGCGAGAAACGGCCTTCGAGGCGGCCGTCGGGACCGGGGAAAATGACTTCAGGCATAATATGTCTGGCAACCCTTGGCTGGAATCGGCGGGGAATCAGGCTTATGCGGGCATAAGCGGAGCGAGGGATATATAAGGATTTCGTCTCGACTAGCAACGAAAACCGGATAAGCACTTGAAAGAACGTCTCTATTTAGATCACGCGGCAACCACGCCGATGCTGCCAGAAGTGCGCGAAGCAATGACTGCGGCAATGGAAGGCTGGGCCAATCCATCGTCTCCGCATGGCGAGGGCCGGACGGCGCGCGCAGCGCTCGAAGCCGCGCGCGAGCGCGCCAAGGCCGCGCTAGACTGGGAACATGAACTGATCTTCACCAGCGGCGCGAGCGAGGCGATCGGCATCGGTCTCGCCTGCGCGCATGTCGACCGGATCATTGTCAGCGCCGTCGAGCATGAGGCGGTGTTCCGCTCTGGCGGAGATGCCGAGATTATTCCCGTCGACGGTGAAGGCCGTGTCGATGGCGCCAAGCTTAACTGGATGCTGTCGGGCGACGATGCGACCGCACTGGTGGTTATCCAGTCGGTCAACAATGAAACCGGCGTGAAGCAGGACCTCGAAGATCTTAGCGAGCGTATTTCCGTCGGCGACAATCTGCTGTTCGCCGATTGCAGCCAGTCTGCGGGCAAATTGCCGCTGCCCGACGCCGATTTCATTTCGATTTCGGCGCACAAACTTGGCGGGCCTCCGGGCGTCGGCGCGCTGCTGATCAAGGATCTGGCGACGCTCCAGCCGCTTGGCGGGCAGGAAAAAGGCTATCGGCCGGGCACCGAAAATCTTCCCGGCGCGACTGGCTTTGCAACAGCGCTCGAAGCAGCGCCGGGCTGGGTTTCGCGCGCGGCAGAGCTACGCGAACATCTCGACAAGGC
>JABDLY010000075.1 GCA_013001755.1 Sphingomonadaceae bacterium | reverse complement strand
GCTCTGGCCGAAGCGCCGATTGCCGCCGTTGTCGACGATGTCGTGATATCCGGGACGGTCGATCGTCTGCTCATCGGCGAGGACCGCATCCAGATTGTCGATTTCAAAACCGGCCATTTTGTGCCCGCCTCGCCCGAAGATATTCCGCTGCCGCATCTCAGGCAGATGGCGGCCTACGCCGCCGCGCTCCGCGAAATCTTTCCCGAGCGTCCGATCGAGGCGGCCTTGCTCTATTCGGGCGGGCCGAAATTGGTGCAACTGACCCCCGCGATGCTTGAGGCGCACAAGCCGCGCTTTGCAGATACTCAGGAAAGTTTGTCGCCGCTCGGTTGAGCCGGAACGTCGGGCGACCTACATCGTTGATCAAGCGAAAGGGAGATTTTCCATGGCAACCAAGCCGATTACCGATGACAGTTTCGAAAGCGATGTCCTGAATGCCGACGGTCCCGTCCTCGTCGATTTCTGGGCGGAATGGTGCGGCCCCTGCAAGATGATCGGGCCGGCTCTTGAAGAGCTGTCCGAAGAGATGGGCGGGCAGGTGACGATTACCAAGCTCAACATCGACGAAAATCCTGAAATGGCAGCCAAATTCGGTGTCCGCTCGATCCCGACCATGCTGATTTTCAAGGACGGCGAGAAACATGCCGAGAAGGTTGGCGCTGCACCGAAGATGCAGCTCAAACAGTGGATCGAAAGCGCCGTTGTCTAGATCATTGTCCGAACAGGATTTCAGCCGCGTAATCCCATAGCCGCGGCGTGGCGGCCGAGAGCAATCCCGGCCGCCGATCCGCCGGGCGATAAGGTTCGCCATCGGGCCGCGCCGTCTTGCCGCCCGCCTCATCGAGAAACAGCGCGCCCGGGGCATGATCCCAGGGAAGCGTCCGTTCGAAAAGCGAGATGTCGTTCACGCCGAGCGCGAGGCGCGGATATTGCTCGCCCGCGCAGCGCGGAATCGGCACGGCATCGAGTTTGCCCGCCGCGCGCTCTTCGATCATCCTACGCTTTTCGTCGGTCATGAAATGCATACCGAAGGCCGCAATCGGCGGTGCTGCGCCTGTCGGCCGTGTGATAACGGCTTCATCGCCGACATAGGCACCTTCGCCGCGATATGCGTGACAGAGTCGGCCCGTGACCGGATCGAACATCCAGCTCGCGAGCGGTTCGCCATCGCCGAGCAATGCGATCATCAGCGCGAAGGGCGTCTTGCCCTCGGAAAAATTGGTCGTCCCGTCGATTGGGTCGATCAGCCAGACCTCGCCGTCACCGACACTGTCCATCAAGGCGGGGTCGTCTTCCGCGGCTTCTTCGCCAACGATCAGTGCATCGGGCAACAGTTCGGCCAGCCCCTCGCTGAGCCGTTTTTCGCTTTCCGTATCGGCAATCGTCACGATTTCGCCCGGCGATTTTTCCTCGATTTCATACGCGGCGAGCGCACGGAAGCGAGGGAGGACGATCTCGGCGGCTGTTTTGTGAAGGAGCGCGGCGACCGGTCCGTCGAGCGGGTGCTTCACGTCCGGTAATCCGCGTTGATCGAAATATATCCATGGGTGAGATCGCAGGTCCAGACAGTCGCGCGGCCCTTGCCGATGCCGAGATCGACGCCGATTTCGATCTCATCGCCTTTCAGATGTGCTGCGACCGGCGTTTCATCATATCCCTCGACCGCCAACCCGTCGCGCGCGACCTGCGTTGCGCCGAAACGGATGGCGAGCCTGTCGCGGTCTGCGGGTTCGCCGGCCTTGCCGACCGCCATAACAACGCGGCCCCAATTGGCGTCTTCGCCCGCAATCGCCGTCTTGACGAGCGGCGAATTGGCGATGGAAAGCGCGACTCGTTTGGCGCTGGCATCGCTCTCGGCAGCATCGACGGTGATTTCGATGAACTTCGACGCGCCTTCGCCATCGCGGACGACGAGATGCGCGAGTTGGCGGCAGACATCGTCGAGCGCCGCCATCACGGCATTCGCACCCGGATCGTCGAATGCCGCGATTGCATCGTTGCCTGCTGCGCCGGTTGCAAAGACCAGCACCGTATCGGATGTCGATGTGTCGCTATCGACCGTTATGCAGTTGAATGTCGTGGCAACGGCCCGATTGAGCATTTCTTGCAGGAAGGCGGGATCGATCGCCGCGTCGGTGAAAATAAAGCCGAGCATCGTCGCCATATCGGGTGCGATCATGCCCGAACCTTTGACGATCCCGCTCATCCGGACGGTTTTGCCGTCACCGACGACAGCGCTCGCGGCCGCGCCCTTGGGGAAGGTATCTGTAGTGCCGATGGCTCGCGCCGCTTCCTCCCAGCTCGCATCAGCGGTGCCGAAAGCCAAGTCGAGTCCTGCTTCGGCCCGGTCGATTGGCAGCGGCTCGCCGATCACTCCGGTCGAGGCGACAAACACCTCATGCCGTTCGCAGCCCAGATGCTCGGCTGTTTTCGCGGCGATCGCCTCCACCGCATCGCGCCCGCGCTGCCCGGCGAAGGTATTGGCGTTACCGGCGTTTACGACCAGCGCTCGAGCATGGCCGAGCAACAGCGCCGAGCGGCACCATTTGACCTCAGGAGAAGGGCATTTCGATTGAGTGAGGACGCCGGCAACCGCTGTTCCCTCGGCCAGTTCGGCGAAAGTCAGGTCGCAGCGGTCCCAATTCTTGTAACCGGCGCGCGCGGTTTTCACTGCCACGCCGTCGATGGCGGGGAGGTCGGCAAATGCCGGCGGGGCGAGGGGCGATTTTTCGGTCGTCATGGCTTCGCCGCTCGATGTCCTGTCGCTGCCGCGATGGCAAGTCGGCGCGGCCTATTTCATCGATTGGAAAATCGCCCAGGCGAGGAAGGTGCCAGCGGCAAATAGAGGCCACGACCAGTAGAACTCGACGTTCATCGCCGACAGCTGATGAATATTCAAAAATCCGCCGCGCGATCCGGCCGAACCCATGACGGATGAAACAACCCAGGTCAGCACAATGCCGGGAATCAGCGCCTTTAACAGAGAAAACATCTCTAACCTCAAAATAATTCAATATTATCAAATAATTATTCGACGGAATGCAGAAGCTGCCTCAACCGATAATCGCAGTAAAGCACGCGCAGGTTAAGAAGCGGTGATGCGATCAATCGGGAAGCCGTCGCCGCGCATCAAACTAGGTTCGAATATGCCCGTGCCCGGCCTTGGCTTCAATTGACTATGCCCTGTGCGCTCCCTACATCGCGCGCCTAAGGAAATCGGGGATTTTCCGGGCGTTTCGCGTGCCCGACCCAGCCATTTTATCGACAGGAACGCCCATGTTCGGCGGCATCGCCAAAACGCTATTCGGTTCGAGCAACGACCGGTATCTGAAAAAAACCCAGACGATCGTTGACGAGATCAACGCAATGGAGCCGCAAATGCAGGCGCTGGCAGACGACGATCTCTCGGGACAGACCGGGCGGCTCAAGGAGCGGCTTGCGGCCGGTGAGACGCTAGACGACATTCTGCCCGAAGCCTTCGCCACAGTGCGCGAAGCAGCGGTGCGGACGCTCGGACAGCGCCATTACGATGTCCAGCTGGTCGGCGGCATCGTGCTCCATCGCGGCGAGATCGCCGAAATGCGCACCGGCGAGGGCAAGACGCTTGTCGCCACGCTCTCGGTCTATCTCAACGCACTTTCCGAAAAGGGCGTACACGTCATCACGGTGAACGACTATCTCGCCCGGCGCGATGCCGAGTGGATGGGGCAGATCTACGAATTTCTCGGCATGGATTTCGGCGTGATCGTGCCCAATCTGACCGATCAGGAGCGGCGCGACGCCTATTGTGCCGATATCACCTACGGCACCAATAACGAATTCGGCTTTGATTACCTGCGCGACAATATGAAATATTCGCGCGAGCAGATGGTCCAGCGGCCGTTCAATTTCGCGATCGTCGATGAGGTCGATTCGATTCTGATCGACGAAGCGCGCACGCCGTTGATCATTTCGGGCCCGACCGAGGATAAGTCCGAACTCTATATCAGCGTCGATGCGATCGTGAAGCAGCTCGACGAGGACGATTACGAGCTCGACGAAAAGCAGCGCTCGGTCACGCTGACCGAAGACGGCACCGAAAAGGCCGAGCGTCTGCTCGAGAATGCGGGCTTGCTCGAAGGCGCCAATCTCTACGATTTCGAGAACACGCAGGTAGTCCATCACCTGAATCAGGCGCTTCGCGCGAACGCCCTGCAAAATCGCGACAAGGAATATCTCGTCAAGAATGACGAGATCATCATCATCGACGAATTTACAGGCCGGATGATGGAAGGCCGGCGCTGGTCCGACGGGCTTCACCAGGCGGTCGAGGCCAAGGAAGGCGTGCCGATCAAGCCCGAGAACCAGACGCTCGCCTCGGTTACCTTCCAGAATTTTTTCCGCATGTATCCGAAGCTTGCCGGCATGACGGGTACGGCGCTTACCGAAGCGCCCGAATTCTTCGATATCTACAAGATGAACGTCGTCACCATCCCTACCAATGTGCCGGTGCTGCGGATCGACGATACCGACGAATTCTACAAGAATGAGGAAGATAAATTCGCCGCGATTACCGGCGCGATCCGCGAAGCGCGCGACAAGGGTCAACCGGTTCTCGTCGGCACGGTGTCTATCGAGAAGTCCGAATTGCTGTCGGGTTATCTGACGAAAGAGGGCGTCGATCACGAGGTTCTCAACGCCCGCCACCATGAACGCGAGGCCCATATCGTCGCTCAGGCCGGTCGGCTTGGCGCGGTCACGATCGCCACCAACATGGCGGGCCGCGGCACCGATATTCAGCTCGGCGGCAACCTCGAATTCCGGATCGCCGGCGAGCTCGCCGATCTCGAACCGGGGCCCGAGCGCGACAAGGAAATCGAGCGTCTCCAGGCTGAGGTGGCCGCAGAGCGCGAAAAGGTGCTCACGGCGGGTGGCCTCTTCGTCCTCGCCACCGAGCGCCATGAAAGCCGCCGTATCGACAATCAGCTGCGCGGTCGTTCCGGGCGTCAGGGCGATCCCGGCCTCAGTCGTTTCTACCTGTCGCTCGACGACGATTTGCTGCGGATTTTCGGTCCTCAGACGATGTTCTCCAAGATGGTCCGGAGCAATCTCGAAGAGGGCGAGGCAATCATCTCACCCTGGGTCGCCAAAGCGATCGAAACCGCGCAGAAAAAGGTCGAGGCGCGCAACTACGATATCCGTAAGCAGGTCGTCGAATATGATGATGTGATGAACGATCAGCGCAAGGTGATCTATCAGCAGCGCGGCGAGATCATGGACGCCGAGGATGTCAGCGACATAGTCGTCGAAATGCGTGAAGAGGCGATCACCAGCATCGTCGCCGATTTCTGTCCGCCGGGCAGCTATCCCGAACAATGGGATGTCGAGGGTCTGAAAAAAATCGTCGATGAGGCGCTCGGAGAAACGCCCGATATCGATGCCTGGGTGAGCGAAGAGGAAACCAGCCCCGAGATTCTCGAAGACCGGCTGATCGCGCTGGCCAGCGAACGCGTGGAGAAGAAATCGATCGATGTCCCGCGCGATAGCTGGATCGATATCGAGAAGAGCATCCTCCTCCAGACGCTTGACGTGCAATGGAAAGAGCATCTGTCGACGCTCGATGCGCTGCGGCAGGTCGTCCATCTGCGTTCCTATGCGCAGAAAAAACCGATCGACGAATATAAGCAGGAAGCCTTCGCGATGTTCCAGCGACTGCTGTCGAACATCCGGGAGGAAGTGACGCGGACGCTGGCGCTGGCCGAATTCCGCCAATCCGAGCCGCCTCCGCTGCCCGATCTTCCCGATTTCATCACGACGCATATCGATCCGCTGACCGGTGAAGACAACAGCGACGATATCGATGCCGGCGATCTCGGTGTCATCGCCAACAGATTGCCGCCGCAGCAAACCGCGAAACGGCCGCTAGGCGACGATCTCGGCGAGGATCCGGCGACATGGCAGGGCAAGGTCAGCCGCAACGCGCCATGCCCCTGCGGTTCGGGCCGCAAGTTCAAACATTGCCACGGGGCGCTGAAATAGTCTTGGCGGAGGATGCCGTAGCGCTTGCAAGGGACGCGCTGGGGCGTGGTGATTTCCTCGAGGCCTACGACATTGCGATGTCGGCGCGCGAAGAAGGCGCCGATGATCGCGAACTCGCCTATTGCGCGACGCTGGCGCTCGCGCGGATGGACGACACCAGTATGGCGCTCGTTCTCTATGAGAACGCCGGTCTCGGCGATTCGGACGACGATGACATGCTGGCGTTGCGCGGGCGGTTGATGAAGGATCTGGCCGAGAAAGCCGATTCCACCGGGCAGCCCGGACTTTTTGCCAATGCCAGCGCGGCCTATCGTGCAATCTATGAGCATAGCGGCGGCTATTTCCCGGCGATCAACGCTGCCACCACGGCGTTGCTCGCCGGCGACGATGAAACGGCCAAATCGCTGGCTGCGGAAATTCTCCGGATTGACGAGATTTGCGAGCCGGGGGACTATTATGCCGCGGCCACGGCGGCCGAGGCGCATCTGCTGCTCGAACAGGATAGCCAAGCCTTTGAGGCAATGGCCGCCGCCGTCAATTGGCCCGATGCCGGAATCGGATCACGCGCATCGACCTTCCGCCAGATGATGCTGATTGGCGAGATTTTGCCCGACCGCGCCGAATCCGTGGCGCCGTTGCTCGAACTGCTGCGCCCCGCGCCCGTGTTATTCTACACCGGACGGATGTTCCGCGAGGATGAAGAGGCCGAGGCCGGATTGCGCGGCCGTATTGAAACCGCGCTCGACGATTTGCAGCCCGACGTCGCCTACGGCGCACTCGCTTGCGGCGCGGACATTTTGATCGCCGAAGCCGTGCTGGCGCGCGGGCTGGAGCTCAATCTCCTGTTTCCGTTCCAGCTTGAGGATTTCATTGCCCAATCGGTGCTGCCCGGCGGCAAGGGCTGGATTGAACGCTTCAATGCTTGCCTCGACGGTGCAACGCGGATCAGTTTCGCGACCGAAATGGGCTATATCGGCGATCCCGGCATGTTCCGATACGGCTCGACAGTCGCCATGGGCCTTGCCCGGATGCGCGCCGAGCATCTCAGGACCGATGCGGTGCAGCTGGCGATCATCGAACAGGGCGAAAACGGTGCCGGGCCTGCGGGTACCGCGAGCGATGTCGCGATGTGGCGCGATCTCGGCCATCGCGCCGTGATCGTCGATCCCGGCCCGATCGACCGCAAACTCGATGCGCCCGAATCGGTTGAGATGCCGCGCGACGT
>JABDLY010000053.1 GCA_013001755.1 Sphingomonadaceae bacterium | reverse complement strand
ATCCGCCGGTGATCATGATCCGCCAGGGCTCGGGCAAATGGTTCGCGCTCGGTTGTCTGCTGGCTTTCCTGGCGATCATCGCGATCTTCGTCGTCGGCGTCGGCAGCATCACGCGGAGCATCTTCGGCGGCGGCCCCGATCCCGAAACGATTGCCACGGCGAGCCTCGAAGGGCTGCGCGAACAGATTGTGCTGGTGCCCTTTTCGGCGCGCTTCGTATCGGTGACGACCTCGACGCAGCGCCGCTACGGCCTGTCGGCGCGCAAGACACTGATCATGCCCGGCGATGTCCGTTACGAACTCGATCTGTCGGCGCTCGGCGAGGACGATGTCAGCTGGAACGAGGCGACGAATACGCTGACGGTGACGCTCCCCGATCTCACCGTGTCCGATCCCGATATCGATATAGACGCAATCCGCGAATATGGCGAAGGCGGGATATTGCTGGCCCTGACCGACGCCGAGGACGTGCTCGACACCGCCAACCGCCGCGCCGCGCAGCAATCGTTGCGCCGCCAGGCGATGGCGACCGCGCCGATGCGCCTCGCCCGCGACGCCGCCCGCCGCGCCGTCGAAAGCAATTTCGAACTGCCGCTACAGGCGGCGGGCATCGATGCGACGGTGCAGGCGCAATTCCGCAACGAGGTGAACCCCAACCAGATGGACCGGTCGAGGGATGTGCTGGGGGAAAGGTGGCGGGAAAATAGCGAAAGCGCCAATTAGTCCCTATATTGCTCGCAAGGAGGCCAATCATGGATGCACGCGGTGGAACCGGCGGCTCTCTAGCCGGGGTCGATATCATCGAGGAAATCAACAGGCTGCGCGAGGAGCGCAATGCCGTCATTCTCGCCCATTATTACCAGACTCCCGAGATTCAGGACATTGCTGATTTCGTCGGCGACAGCCTCGATCTGTCGCGCAAGGCGGCGGATACCGATGCCGATGTGATCGCGTTCTGCGGCGTCCGCTTCATGGCCGAGACCGCGAAGATACTGTCGCCCGAAAAGACCGTGATCCTGCCCGATATGAACGCCGGGTGCAGCCTCGAAGACAGCTGCCCGCCCGACAAGTTTCGCGAGTTTCGCGAGGCGAATCCCGATCATATCGCGCTGACCTACATTAATTGTTCCGCCGCGGTGAAGGCGCTCAGCGACATCATCGTCACCTCGTCCTCGGCCGAGATCATCCTCAACCAAATCCCCGAGGACCAGAAGATCATTTTCGCGCCGGATAAGCATCTCGGCGCCTATATGGCGCGCAAGACGGGGCGCGAGATGCTGCTCTGGCCCGGAGTTTGCATCGTCCATGAAGCGTTTTCGGAAACCGAGCTTTTGAAGCTCAAGGCGCAGCATCCCGGTGCACCCGTGCTCGCGCATCCCGAATGCCCGGCTGCGATCCTCGACCATGCCGATCATATCGGTTCGACAAGCTCGATCCTGAAAGCGGCCAAGGAGACCGAGAGCGACACCGTTATCGTCGCCACCGAGCCGCATATCATGCACCAGATGGAAAAGGCGCTGCCCGACGTCACCTTCATCGGCGCGCCGGGCGCCGACGGCAACTGCAACTGCAACATTTGCCCTTATATGGCATTGAACACGATGGAAAAACTCTACACCGCGCTCCGCGATCTCGAACCGCAGATCGAGGTTGAGGAAAGCATCCGCATCGACGCGAAGAAGAGCCTCGACAGGATGCTCGAGATGGCGGGCAATACGCTCGGCAAAGGCGATGTCGGCGCGCCGGAGGCTGCGGGAGTTTGATCGCCCGCCTCCGCTCGCTCTGGCTCAGCGTTAACGCCAGCTACTGGTTTTATCCGGCGCTGTTCTCGGTCAACGCGTTTTTCCTGTCGTTCATCACCATCTGGCTCGATCGCAACGGCGCGGCCGAATGGCTTGGCCAGTTTTCCTGGATACAGCCGAGCCGGCCCGAGGGCGCGCGGACCGTGTTGACGGTTATCGCCGGTTCGATGATCGGCGTCGCCTCGACGGTGTTTTCGATAACCATCGCCGCCGTTGCCTATGCGTCGGGAAATTACGGGCCGCGCTTGCTCACCAATTTTATGGAAGACAAGGGCAATCAACTCTCATTGGGAGTGTTCATCGCGACCTTCGTCTACGCGGTAATGGTGCTGCGCGTCGTGCGCGGCGAAGACGAACGGGCGGCAAGCGCAGCGGATGCGGCGGCGACGACGTTGCCCGGATTCACGCCGCAATTGTCTCTGCTCGTGGCGACTGCAATGGCAATCTGGGCGGTCGCCGTATTGGTCTATTTCCTCCATCACATCCCGGCGAGTATCCGTATCAATACTGTGCTCAAGGGCATCGGTGCGCGGTTCGTTGCCCATGTTCGTTGGCGCTATACCGAGGAGCATGAAGAGCGCGATCCGCCGCAGCAGATAGAAGGCGAAACGGTTACGGCGACGGCCAATGGCTATGTCAAAATCATCGATTTTGCGACGCTCGACAATCTTGCCGAAGAGCATGGCGCGCAAATCGCCCTGCAACTGCGCACCGGCGATTTTGTCCATAGCAATGTTCCGCTCGTAGAGATCAAGGGTTGCGAGCTGACCGATGAACTGGCCGCAGAGATTCGCGAATGTTTTGCGACCGGGGCGATGCGAACGGCGACGCAGGATCTCGAGTATCTGATCGACGAACTGGTCGAGATCGCGCTGCGCGCGCTTTCGCCAGGTATCAACGATCCCTTCACCGCGATAACCTCGCTGCACTGGCTCGGCGCGGGCACGGCCGAACTGGCGCGGCGCGACCTCGATCGGGGACCCGAACAGGACAGTTACGACAGGGAGCGCGTCCAGCCGCTCGACGACGATTTCGAGCACTTCTTGCGGCGCGGTTTCGGTGCGATACGGGCCTCTGCGGCGACCAGCGCGATGACTTCGAAGAAATTCCTCGACGCCCTGCTGTCGGTCGCTCGCGCCTGCCGATCCCACAAGCGGCGCAATGTGCTGCTTGCCGAAGGCCTGCAACTTCTCGAACAGGCGAAGCTTGAGCTAAAGGGCCCTTCGCTCGAGGAACTCCAAGTGCAATTTGACGAATTCGCCGCGGCGATGGAAGCGCTGGGCGTATGAGGTTTTCGCTCGACCATTTCGATCTCGACGAGTTCCTGCGTTCGACACTCGCCGAAGATTTGCACGATATCGGCGATATCACTTCTGCCGCCGTTATCCCCGCCGAGGCGCGGTTTCGCGGGGTTATGGACAGCCGCGATGCGATCGTCGTTGCCGGACTGCCGATTGCCGAGGCGTTTTTTCGCCATCTCGATTCCGATGTCGAAATTGAAACTTTGGTGGGTGAGGGCGACCGCGCCGAGGCCGGTGCCGACCTGATGTATCTCTCGGGTAATGCGCGGGCGCTGCTGACGGCGGAACGGTCGGCGCTCAACACCGTCCAGCATCTTTCGGGCATCGCGACGATGACGCGCGCCTATGTCGATCGGATCGAGGGAACCGGCGCGACATTGCTCGATACGCGCAAGACGATCCCCGGCCTCCGCGCGCTCGAAAAATATGCGACGCGCATGGGCGGCGCGCGGAACCATCGTATGGGGCTCTGGGATGCGGCGATGATCAAGGACAATCACGTCGCGGTCGCCGGCGATATCGGCGAAGCGGTGCGACGTGCGGTCGCGGCGAATATTGCCACTATCATCGTCGAGGTCGATCGGATCGACCAGATCGAGCCGGTCCTCGAAGCGGGCGGCAATCACTTGCTGCTCGACAATATGGAACCGGATATGTTGCGCGAGGCGGTGACGCTGATCGCCGGGCGCGCGAAGACCGAGGCATCGGGCGGCATCACGCTCGATACGATCCGCGCCAAGGCCGAAACCGGCGTCGATTATCTCTCGGTCGGCCGGCTGACACAATCGGCGCCGGCGGCGGATATAGGGTTGGATTTCAAGCCCGAATGAGGCCGGTCAAATTAACTCCGCTTATCCTGAGCCTGTCGAAGGATTGTCATTCATTTTCCGACGGTAAGAAGAAAGGAAAACCCTTCGACAGGCTCAGGATAGTCGGGTTTTTCCTCGCCTTGTTTTTCCTTCCAACTACCCTTCACGCCCAGGCCCGCGAATGCCGCATCCCCGATCGCATCGCCGCGCCGCGCGCCGAAGCGATACCGCGCGGGGAGCGACGCATTCTGCCGCTCGGCGGCTACACACTGGCGCTGAGCTGGTCGCCCGAATTCTGTCGGACCCGGCAGCGTCAGGCACGGCACAGGCTG
>JABDLY010000031.1 GCA_013001755.1 Sphingomonadaceae bacterium | reverse complement strand
AAGCGAAACCGGCCGCAAAGCCGACGCCTATCGCAAAGCCGAGCTCGACGCCGCGTCCGAGAAACATCGCGAATACGAAAGCCGAAATCAGCGAGAATACGAAGGCACCGCCAAATACGCGGGCCGGATGGCCCTCCTGCTTTTCGTCGTCCCATATTTCATTCAGTTCGCGCCATTTGCGGCCGAAAAGCGGTCCGTACCAGATACCGCCGAGCAGGAATGCCGAAAGCGCGGCCGCGATTACGGCAAGATAATTGATGTCCATCTTGGATTCTCCCTGTTTTAGATATCTCAGGCGTCGGCAGTCACTCCCGCCATCAGCATGTCGATATGCTTACGCAGCATCGCGATGCTGCGATCGAAAAAGCCGATGTCGCGCTGCGTGCGGCATTGCATCACCGCGCCCTCCATCGTCGTCAGCACGAATTCGGCGAGCGCCCTGCGGTCGGTGTCGGGGGGGAGCCTGTCGGCGGCGTCTTCGAGACAGCCCTCGATCGCGCGCGTCCAGTTGTCGAAATTTTCGGCCATCAGCGCGCGGACTTTGGGGTCGGGCTCGTGCAGTTCGAGCGCGAGGCTGCCGATCGGGCAGCCGAAGCTGCATTCGGTCGTCAGCAACGCCGTTCGATAGCCGCCGAGCAGCGCGAAAATTTTGTCGATCGGATCGTCGATGCCCTGCCAGGCGTAATCGAGCAGGTCGGGACCGATGCGCTCGCTGTGCGATTCGAGCACGCCGATAAGCAGATCCTGTTTTCCGGGGAAAAAGTGATAGAGGCTGCCGCTATGGACTTGGGTCCGGCTCAATATGTCGGCGATAGAGGTCGAATTATAGCCCTTTTGCCAGAATAGCTCTTTTGCCGCTTCGACGATCCTGTTGCGTGTGTCCGCGTTCATGACGGGCTTGCTCCTAACATCATTCGGTTCTTGGTTGAATGATCAATCAACTATCTGTCAAGCAAAATGCGTTGCTTGCCGATGTGCGGCGTCGCGTTCGCGATGTTTAACGCGAACGCAACCAGTGCCGATTAGGATTGCAGGGGTTGCGCTGATTCGGCGTAAACCGCGCACTGTAGGAAGTAATCCAAATGGCTGCCCTCGCACTTGCAATGTTTGTCGGATTGTTCGCATTTGGCGAAGACATACTCGGCTATGCCGATCCGCGCGGAATGGTCCAGCTGGCGCTTGTCGCGACTTTCGTTTTCGGTGTTATCTGCGGCACCAAAGTGGGCCGGTAACAGCTCCGCCAAATTACCAGAACCTGCTAGAAATAGCGCGCGAGGCCAAACTCGACGCGATGCCTGTCCGACTGGAAAAGCGAAACATTGCTGTCGGTCCGGCCATAGCTATAGGTTACCGTGGGCGAGAAGCCGAGCACGCGCAAACTGCGCAGACCGAGCTGGACCTGGCTGTTGAAACGCCAATCCTGACGCGGTTTCACCGAAAACAGGGGCAACGCGCCGTCGTAGAGCGCGCGCGATACGCCGCCCGAGACGCCGGCGTTGATGCCGAGCGGAAGCTCGCCGCCAATGCCGATACGGCCGCCGACTTCGAAATGCGAATAGGCGTCCGAGCGGAGCGCGTCGCGGCGTCCGAACACAGTCGCCGAGGCGATCAGCGATCGATTGAGTACCTGCTCATAGGTGCCGTAAAGCCCCATCTGCCAACCTGAAAACTGGTCGCCGAAGCCCGAGTCGATCCGACGTCCATCGACCGCCAGCGCAAGCCGCGCGCCGCGGTTGAGCACGCGCTGATAATTGGCGCGGAGGCCGAAGCTGCGCTGCGCGTCGTTCCAGCCATAGAATCGCTGATTGGCGAGCGCCTGGACGGTGAGCCGGTTGCGGTCGCTGAAACGGATTTCGGGGCCGATCGCGAGAGCGCCCGAAAGATCGTCGAAATCGCCGCCCGAATAATTGGTAAAGCGCGCATCGGCATCGATGCTGAGCGCGACATCGCCCGACAGCCCGACCTCTATTCCGCCCGACAGCCCGACAATCTGGCCGATACCCGATTGGGCGCGCGAATTCTCGCCGAGGCTGAGCGGTAGTACGAACGGACCGGCGACGAGATCGACGCGCTGGGTGTCGGTCGCGTTGTTGATATTGGTGTCGGGCGCGAAACCGACTTCGACATCGAGATGCCAGCCGCGACGATCGCGAATGAGCCCGCGCGCCGAACGCACGAGGTTCGCAACATCCTCGGGCAGATTGTCGTCCTGCTCGGCCAGCCTGAAATGATGATCGGCCGAAGAATGACGCCCTGCCATCATCAGCGCGCGGGCAAGCTCGAGCCGCGCGCGGATCTGGCCCGGCTGCTCGTTGAGCACCGTGCGGAAATGACCGATCGCACCGTCGATATCGCCTGCGCGCATCGCGACATGGCCCATGAGCAGATTGGTCTGCGTCGAAAGTTCGGGCGAGTTTTCGAGCGCCGTGAGCACGAGACGCGCTTCGTCATAACGCTCAGCCTCGATCAGGCGGCTTGCCGAAGCGAGCAGCGCATTGCCGTCCATCGCTATCGTGCACCCGCCGTTCTCGCATAGCGTATCGTCTTGCGCGGCAGCGGGCGAACCCGCCATGGCGATCCAGCTTGCGGCGATCGCCGCGATATATGTCTGTTTCTGCATTCGGGCCGCTCCGTCTTCGGCACCGTCAGCCGCTAGTTTCGCCCAGCGGTGAACACGCCCATGATATCGATCCGTTCATCGGGGATACCGCCGACGATGCGGAATCCGCCGCCGACTTCATCGCCATTGGGGCCGAAAAAGGCGCCGTCGATGCTCGAACCCTCGATCAGGATATCCTGGACCGACGAACCGTCGGCGAAGAGATTGCCGCCCTGCGCCACGAAGCGCGCGGTATCGATCGCCCCGAGGAAACCGCCGGCGCCGACAAGGTCGATCGTCGCCGATCCACTTGCTTCGAACGCGGTGCCGCCCGGCAGATAGCTGTAGATGCCATTGGGATCGTAATTGCCGCTGTTCTGCGTCAGAGCGTCGATCTGCGGATCGCTGACGATACCGTTGAGCAGGATGTCGCGGACTTCGTTATTGGCAAAGTCGACGGTCAGATCGACCGACCCTTCGATCCACTGATAAAAACTGTCGAGCGAGCTGCCATTCTGGCCGTCGATCGTCGGGTTGTTGATCATCGTTGCGAGCATGTTGCCGCTGAAATCGAACAAGCCCGTCGTCGGAACATCCTGGTTCAGCGTGCGCTCGCCAAAGACAAAGGCGCCGCGCGAAATCTCATGCTCCACCCGATAGGTCGTCGTAGTGACGCCATTATTGTCTTCTTCGATCTCGGCATAATTATACGCGTTGCGAACGAAGCCGGCAAAGGTGACATAATCGGTGCCGCTGCCGGGATTTTGCAGAAAGATCGTCGCCGACTGGTAGGAGCTGCCGTCCTCGCCGAGCGGCGGGAGGTCGTTGCGGCCGAGTTCGACACGGCCCTGGCCGCTGCGGCGATAGGGCGAAATCGGGTCGCCATCGCCCGCCTCGAAGATCGAGACGTTCTGGAATCCGGTGTCCGGCGTTCCCCATTGCGGCTCTACATTGCCACCGAAATCGGTCCGCGATGCCGGATCCTGGAAATTCGTCGATACATTGGTGCCCGAGGCCGGGTCCGCGATGCTCAGCGTGTAGACGCCGCCGCGCGGATCATAGGTGATCGATATGTTCGAATTGCGCGCCGACGATGCGTTACCCGCATAGGTCTGTGCCTGGTGGCTGGTGGCATTGCCGATGAAGCTGCCGGTTGTTGGATCGACGAGAATCTCGTTGAGATAGCTATAGGTCTGCGCGCCGCCGATACCCTGATAAGTGCGAACTTCGGTCGGATTGACGAAGCTGTGGCTGGAGCCAGTATTGCCGCCGCCCGTGCCGCCACCGGATCCGCCGCCCGTGCCGCCGCCGGTTGCCGGAGGAGCGGCGCTGCCCGCGAAAGTGGGGCCGGTGCCGCCGCCGCAAGCAGCGAGCATGGTGGATGCAGCCATCAGGGCCAGAAAATTGCGCATGGATATCGTCCCTTCGAGGATCGGTCGAACTCGAAGGGTGCGATAACCGTTAACTGGTTAAAGGCGCGTAAAGGACTGGCGCTTGTTTTTGTCTACTTTCCGCGATTTTTACGGTGTTGTTCGAGGTCGAGAACCTCGTTCTCGGATTCTTCCGGCAACAGGCCGAGGCGGCGCGCAACTTCCTGATATGCCTCGACTTCTCCGCCCATATCGCGGCGGAAACGGTCCTTGTCGAGCTTCTCGTTCGAATCCATGTCCCATAGCCGGCAGCCATCGGGGCTGATTTCATCGGCGAGTATCAGCCGAGAAAACTCGTTTTCCCAAATCCGTCCGAATTCGAGCTTGAAATCGATCAGCCGGATATTGATCGCGGAGAACAGGCCCGACATGAAGTCGTTCACGCGGATCGCCATGTCGGCGATCTGGTTCATCTCTTCCTGGGTCGCCCAGTCGAAACAGGCGATATGTTCTTCGGCGATAAGCGGATCGCCCAGCGCGTCGTCCTTGTAGCAATATTCGATCAGCGTGCGGGGAAGCGGCTCGCCCTCTTCGATGCCGAGCCGCTTCGAAAGCGAGCCGGCGGCGACATTGCGGACGATCACCTCGATCGGCACGATCTCCACCTGGCGAACCAGTTGCTCGCGCATGTTGAGACGGCGGATGAAGTGGTTGGGCACGCCTATATGGTTGAGCCGCGTGAAGATATGTTCGGAAATCCGGTTGTTGAGCACGCCCTTGCCGTTGATCGTGCCCTTTTTCTGATTGTTGAACGCGGTCGCGTCATCCTTGAAATATTGGATGATCGTGCCCGGTTCGGGCCCCTCATAGAGGATCTTGGCCTTGCCTTCGTAAATCTGGCGGCGGCGGGACATGGCGTGGGTCTCCCAAAAATAAGCGCGCCCCGGACGCGGCGGCGAAAAGCGCGCGGGCCGAGGCGGAAGGCAAGCTATATAGCGATCCCCTTGGCAACGCGCAATCGAGAGACCGGAATTGCCCGCTCGCCTCTTTCGACAAAAGAAAATGCGGGCGCTGGCACCCATTATATTGTCAAAATCGTCCGATTTTGCCTAACGCCTCCGCGATGATCAGCGTCCTTTTCCTTCTCGCCGGTTTCGCGCTGCTCATCCTTGGCGGCGAGGTGCTGGTGCGCGGGGCTGTGCGGCTCGCCAAGCGCGCGGGCGTGTCGCCGCTGCTGATCGGGCTGGCGATTGTCGGCTTCGGTACGTCGATGCCCGAACTCGTCGCGAGCGTGGAAGCGGCGCTGATCGGCGCCCCGGGCATCGCCTGGGGCAATATCGCCGGGTCGAACCTCGCCAACACGCTGCTAATCCTCGGCGCGGCATCGCTGGTCGCGCCCTTTGCGCTGGCCGAGCGCGGATTGTGGCGTGACAGCGCGGCGGCGCTCGGCGCGACGGCTTTGCTCTATGCGCTCGCCGCGACGGGCTGGATCGGGATCGGCGCGGGCGCTGTGTTGATCGCGATACTTTTGGGCTATCTGGTGCTGGCCTGGTTTCAGGAAAGCAAGGCGGAAGCGCATCACGGCGCCGCCTTCGATCGCGCAGCAGCGAAACATGCCGAAGAGCAATATGCCAGACAGAGCGGCGATGGCTGGGTCGTCCCGATCGCGCTCACATTGACCGGCCTCGCCCTGCTGATTGCGGGCGGCGGCATACTGGTTAGCGGCGCGGTCGATATCGCGCGGCTGCTCGGTATGAGCGAAACCGTGATCGGGCTGAGCATTGTCGCGATCGGAACATCGGCGCCCGAACTGATCACCTCGACGCTTGCGGCGCTGCGTAAACAGGGCGAACTCGCCTTCGGCAATGTCGTCGGCTCGAACATCTACAACCTGCTCGGCATCGGCGGCGTCACGGCGCTTGCCGCGCCCGGCAGCCTGCCGCCCGAATTGCTGCGCACCGAATTTCCACTGCTGCTGGCGAGTGCGTTGTTGCTGGTCGCGCTGGTGGCCTTTGGCGGGCGTTTCGGGCGGCTTACAGGCGCGCTGCTTATGGGAGCCTATATCGTCTATCTGACCGCGCTGATCGTCGCTGCTGCCTAACCGCGTTTCGTCACCCTGCTGCGCGCGGTGAAACTGTCGGCATCGGCGGCGGCCCAGTAATTGGCGTAGGGCGTGTCTTCGGGTGCCGAGAGCAGGATGCCCTCTTGCAGGAACGGATAGATATGATCGATCGAATTCGATTCGGTCGCGTTGATCCGTTCATGCAAATGGTGTGGCCGGATTTGCTTCGGCGTTTCGAGCCCCATCGCCGCGACGATCTCGCTCAGCGCTGCGACGGTTGCTTTGTGAAAGCGGGCGACGCGTTCGGCCTTTTCCTCGACGACCAATCCGCGCTGGCGGCTCGGGTCGTGCGTAGCGACACCGGTGGGGCAGGTGCCGACATGGCAGCGCAGCGACTGAACGCAGCCCAATGCAAACATGAACGAGCGCGCGGCATTCGACCAATCGGCGCCGAGCGCGGCGTTCATCGCCAGCCCCGCACCGCTATAGACCATGCCTGCCGCACCGACCTTGATTTTGTCCTCGAGGCCGGTTCCGAGCAGGGCGTTGTTGGTCACGATGAGCCCTTCCTTGAGCGGCATGCCGACGCGGTTCGAAAACTCCACCGGCGCCGCGCCCGTGCCACCTTCGGCGCCATCGACGACGATGTAATCGAGCAGGATGCCGCTCGCCAGCATCGCCTTCATGATCGCAAACACCTGATGCGGCTGGCCGACGCAGAGCTTGATCCCGACCGGCTTGCCGCCCGAAAGATCGCGCAGCTGGGCAACGAACTCCAGCATTTCTCGCGGTGTAGAGAACGCGCTGTGCCCAACCGGCGAGATACAGTCTTCATGGACAGGCACGCCGCGCGTTACGGCGATTTCGGGCGTTACTTTCGGTGCGGGCAGGACACCGCCATGGCCGGGCTTCGCGCCTTGGCTCAGCTTGATTTCGATCATCTTGATCTGCTCGCGCCGGGCGGTGACCTTGAACCTTTCCGGGTCGAACGCCCCGTCTTCCCGGCGGCATCCGAAATAGCCGCTGGCGATCTGCCAGACGATATCGCCGTCATGTTTCGCGTGATATTTGCTGAACGAGCCCTCGCCCGTATCATGGTAAAACCCGCCCTGTTTCGCACCGAGATTGAGCGCCTCGATCGCATTGGCACCGAGCGATCCGAAGCTCATCGCCGATATATTGAGCACCGATGCGTTGTAGGGCGCCGCACATTGCGGTCCGCCGATATCGATCCGGAAATGATCGGGCAGGCCTATGCTCGGAACGATAGAGTGGCTGAGCCATTCATACTCCTCCGAATATACGTCGAGCTCGGTGCCGAAGGGATGGCTCGAGATGTCATCCTTCGCGCGCTGGTAAACGAGCGCGCGGGCGTCATGCGAGAACGGCCGCCCCTCCTGATCGCCCTCGACGATATAGGAACGCAGATAGGGCCGGAGATATTCGAAGAGCCAACGCGCGCGGGCGAGCAGCGGATAATTGCGGCGCAGCGAGTGGCGTGTCTGGATCAGATCCCAGATCGCGAGCGCGAGCAGCGGGAGCGTGACCACCAGCCCCCAGCGCAGCCAGCGAATATTTTCGGGCGCAATCAGGAAACCGATGGTCAGCAGGACGAGCGCCAGCGGCAGGACCAGTCGCGGAAAAAGGTCGGCAAGCGATTTCATGCGGTTCGCTGTAAACGTCCGGGCTGGAATAGGCTATCCGGGGTGATCCGGTGAAATATTGTGGAAACCCCGCTCGCCGCCTTCTCGCGCCACTGCTAATCGCTGCGCATGGCCACCGATACTGCCGACCCGCCAGAGTCAGGCGACCCGTCCGAAGATCCGCTCGACCGCAGCATCGTCGACGCGCCCTTCGATGCGGCGCTGTCCGAGCGCTATCTGGTCTATGCACTGTCGACGATCACGGCGCGCTCGCTGCCCGATCTGCGCGATGGGCTGAAGCCGGTGCACCGCCGCTTGTTATGGGCAATGCGGCTGCTCAAGCTCGATCCGGCCAACGGCTACAAGAAGTGCGCGCGCGTTGTCGGCGATGTCATCGGCATATATCATCCGCATGGCGATCAGTCGGTCTATGACGCGATGGTCCGGCTCGCCCAGCCTTTCGCGATGCGCTATCCGCTCGTCGACGGGCAGGGCAATTTCGGCAATGTCGACGGCGATAACGCGGCCGCGATGCGCTATACCGAAGCGCGGCTGACCCATGCGGCGATGGATTTGATGGACGGCCTCAATGAGGGCACCGTCGACTTCCGGCCCACCTATAATGGCGAAGAGGAAGAGCCGGAGATTTTCCCCGGCCTGTTTCCCAACCTGCTCGCCAATGGATCGAGCGGCATCGCGGTGGGCATGGCGACATCGATCCCGCCGCACAACGCCGCCGAACTCATCGACGCCGCGACGCATCTGATCGAAAATCCCAAGGCCGAAGAGGCCGAGCTGATGGAATTCGTGCAGGGGCCTGACTTGCCAACCGGCGGTTTGCTCGTCGACAGCAGGGAGATCATCGCCGAGGCCTATCGCACCGGCAAAGGCGCATTCCGCGTCCGCGCGCGCTGGGAGAAGGAGGATCTCGGCCGCGGCGCCTGGGCGGCGGTGATCACGCAAATTCCGTTCCAGGTGCAGAAAGGCAAATTGATCGAGGCGATCGCCGCGTTGATCGCCGACCGGAAGCTGCCGATCCTCGCCGACGTCCGCGACGAGAGCGACGAGGATATCCGCATCGTCCTCGAACCGAAGAACCGCACGATCGACCCCGATATCCTGATGGACAGCCTGTTCCGGCTGACCGATCTCGAGACGCGCGTCTCGCTTAATCTCAACGTCCTCGATGCCGAACGCACGCCGCGCGTGATGAGCCTCAAGGAGGTTCTCAAGGAATGGCTCGATCACCAGTTCGTGGTGCTCGTCCGGCGCTCCGAATATCGGCTCGGCAAGATCGACGACCGCGTCGAGCTGCTCGACGGCTATATCGTTGCCTATCTCAATCTCGACCGGATCATCGCGATCATCCGTTATGAGGACGAGCCGAAGCAACTGATGATGGCCGAGTTCAGCCTCAACGACCGCCAGGCAGAAGCGATCCTCAACATGCGGCTGCGCAATTTGCGCAAGCTCGAAGAGATGGAGCTCAAGCAGGAGCGCGAGGATCTGCTCAAGGAACGCGGCGAGCTCGACAAGCTGATCAATTCCAAGGCGCGGCAGAAGACGCGGCTCAAGAAAGACCTTGCCGGATTGCTCAAAATCTACGGCGCCGACACCGATCTCGGCCACCGCCGCACCTCCCTCGAAGAGGCCGCGCCGCCGCGCGAAATCCCCTTGGAGGCGATGATCGAGAAGGAACCGATCACCGTCGTGATGTCCGAAAAGGGCTGGATCCGGGCGATGAAGGGGCATGTCGACGAGGCGGGGCTCGCCAAGCTCAAATATAAGGAAGGCGACGGCCCGGCTTTCGATTTCCATGCGCAGACGACCGACAAATTGCTGCTCGCCGCGACCGACGGCCGCATCTACACGCTCGCCGCCGACAAGCTCCCCGGCGCGCGCGGTTTCGGCGAACCGGTGCGCTCGATGGTCGATGTCGAGGACGATGCCGAACTGGTCGGGCTGGTGAAGGTCGAAGAGGGTGGGCGGCTATTGCTCGCGAGCAGCGCCGGCAAGGGTTTCGTCGCCCAAGCCGAAGACATCGTCAGCACGACGCGCAAGGGCAAGCAGGTGGTCAACGTAAAGGGCGGCGCGAAGCTATCGGTCGTCCACGCGATCCCCGCCGGTGCCGATCATATCGCCGCGATCGGCGCAAACCGCAAAATGCTGATCTTTGAGCTCGACACCTTGCCGGAGATGACACGCGGGCAGGGGATCATCGTGCAGAAATACAAGGATGGCGGGCTATCGGATGCGGTGGCGTTCAAGCTCGACGAGGGCCTGAGCTGGGCGATGGGCGGTGATACCGGACGGACGCGGACCGAAACCGAACTCGGCGACTGGCTCGGCAATCGCGGCACGGCCGGTAGGCTGCCGCCAAGAGGCTTCCCGCAGGATAATCGGTTCAGCTGACAGTAGCTGTACTTGACATTGTACAAATTATTGCACATATTCTGATTTCAAACAGAAGGTGCGAATTATGGATGTCATTAGCTATTCGGATGCCCGCAAAAATCTGAAAGACGTTATGGATCGCGTGGTTGCGGATAAAAATCACGTTGTAATCACGCGGCAGAAAGCCGAATCGGTGGTCATGCTCTCGCTGTCCGACTGGAATGCGCTCGAAGAGACGGCTTACCTTCTCGCCTCACCAGCCAACGCGAAGCGGTTGCGCGAATCTATCGCGGACTTCGAGGAAGGCGGTGGCACCGAGCGCGACCTGATCGATCCTTGAAAATTGTTTTCAACGAGCAGGGCTGGGAAGATTATCGTTACTGGCAAGATGCCGATCCCAAATTGCTCAAGCGCCTGAACGGCTTGATCGAAGAATGTACGCGCTCTCCATTCAGGGGAACCGGTAAACCGGAGTCGCTGAAAAACGAACTCCAGGGCTGGTGGTCAAGACGCATCACGAAAGCGGATCGCATCGTCTATCGCGTCACCGGCAAGGGACGCGATCAACGGCTCGAAATCGCGCAATGCCGCTATCATTATTGATCTTTGCTAGCTCCACTCCACCTTCCGGATCGGTTGCCCAATCCGAAAGGTGAAGCAGGCGGTCTGACCGCCTAAGCCGCCGGCCGCGCAAATTTCCCTGCGTTGAAATCGCTGATCGCGGTGCGGATTTCGGCTTCGCTGTTCATCACGAACGGGCCATGGCCGACAACGGGTTCGTCGATCGGTTCGCCGGTCATGACGAGCAGTGTGGAATCGCCATCGGCACGAACGGCTGCGCCTGTGCCATCGGTGGAGAAGCGCGCAATCTCGGCCTCGCCGACCCGCTGGCCGTCGATGGTCACATGACCCGTCAACGCGGCGATCATCGCGTTATGGCCTTCGGGCAGGTCGAGCGTCACCTCGGCATCGGCATCGAGCCGGACATCCCAGAGATTGATCGGCGTGAATGTCGAGGCGGGGCCGGTGACGCCGTCCAGCTCCCCGGCGATAAGACGCGCCTCGCCGCCTTCGAACGCGACGGTCGGAATGTCGGCGGACGTAATCGCCTGATATTTGGGCGCGCTCATCTTGTCCTTGGCGGGCAGGTTCACCCAGAGCTGCACCATGCGGAACGGGCCGCCGCTTCTCGAAAAGCCCTTCGAATGGAATTCCTCATGGATGATGCCGCCGGCCGCCGTCATCCACTGGACGTCGCCCGGCCCGATCGTGCCGCTATTGCCGAGCGAGTCGGCGTGGCTGACCTCGCCATCATTAACTATCGTCACGGTCTCGAAGCCGCGATGCGGATGCTGGCCGACGCCGCGGGGCGGGCCGTCATTGGGTTCGAAATTGCCCGGCCCGGCATAATCGAACAGCAGGAACGGGCTGATCGCGTCGGTATCGCCCTGATAGCTGAAGAGCGAGCGGACCGGAAAGCCGTCGCCGACCCAGTGGTTGCCGTGCGGACGCAGGATATCGACAAGTTTCTTCATGACAGTCACCTTTACAGGGCGGCCCTTGGCAAGCCCGGCCACCGGGGCTTTTATTGCGTATGAAAGATATTTATGCGGGTGATGAAGTTATGCAAGTACGGTCCCAAAGGATACTATAAATGGCCGATGAGAAAGCAAGCTGTCCGGCGGAGGTAACGCTGAAACTGATCAGCGGGCGCTGGAAGCCGATGGTGATTTACTGGTTGTTGCAGGAGACAAAGCGTTTCAACCAGTTACAGCGCGACCTTGGCAGCGTTACGCATCGCACATTGTCGAAAACACTCAAGGAAATGGAGGCCGATGGGTTGGTGGCGCGCCGCGATTTCGGCGAAATCCCGCCGCGCGTCGAATACAGTCTGACGCCGCTTGGGCGCTCGCTCGATCCCGTCCTTGCGGCAATGCACGATTGGGCTAACGCGCATCGACACGTGGACTGAGATTCAGCTCTGCTCCTCGATCCGCGCGATGCGCAGCTCGATCCGTTTCAATTCGCGCAGCATTGCCATCAGGTTCATCCGTTCGAAAAACCATTGCTTGATCATGCCGGTTCCGATGAAAGCGGCGAGCGCGCCGAGCGCCCAAGCGAAAAATTCGCGATCCGTTTCGGCGATAGCGACCCGATAGACCGTGTAGAACATCACCAACGCCATCAGAATCGCGACCACGAACACCAGCTTCGCCCAGCCGCCCAGCGGCCCGGACAAGGTGTCGCTGACTTGGGCGAACATGCCGCGATCCCCGTCCAGTTCGTTCAAAAACGCCTCGTCGTCCGCGTCGAGCGCGGCGCGCAATTTGGTGTCGAATTCGGTCATGTCTCTTCTCCTTGCAATGCGGTCTTCAATTGTTGGCGCGCGGTGAATATGCGCGATTTCACGGTGCCGAGCGGCGCGCCGGTGGCGAGCGCGATTTCGTCGAGCTTGAGCCGTTCGACGAAATAGAGCGCGGCGGCGATTCGCTGGTCCTCAGGCAGAGCGGCAAAAGCCTGTCGCAGTGCCGCCTGGTCTTCGCCGCGCGGCGATATGCTCGGTTCGTTCGTCTCGGTCAGCTCGTCCGAACGCGGTCTGTGCGCCGCATGCGCCTTGATCCGATCGGCGCAGCGGCGGCGCAATATCGTAAATGCCCAGCCGGGAAATTTCGCCGGATCGTTCAACCGGCCGATACCCTTGGCGATGCCGAGCCAGGCGTCCTGCACGGCGTCCTTCGCGAGCTCTTCATCGCCGGTAAAGCGCCGCGCCGAGCGCAACAGCCGCGGATACCAGCGCGCCGCCAGCCGATCGAGCGCGCGCCGATCGCCGCTCTGGATGTGCAATACGAGCAGTTCGTCATAAACCCGCCCGCTTTGCGTCATCGACGATGTCTCCCGCTTTCAGTCCAATAGTCGCTCAAGGACTGCAAAAGGTTCGATGGGCGAAAATTATGTCCGCTTCAGGATGACGATGGGGCGATCGATTGCAGCGCAATTTCCCGCACGCGATCTTCGCCCGGAAATCCTTCGGCGACCCACTGGTCCTCGATCTCGTGGAGCAGCCGCGCGACCTCGGGCCCTTCGGTTACGCCCATCGCGATCAGCTGGCCGCCCTTGAGCGGGAAGGGCGGGGGAGGATCGGCGGCGAGGCTTTCGAGCGCATTGCCGACGACGATATCATTTGCGGTGCAGAGCAGCAGCCGATCGAGGGCGCTCTCGATACCCCGACGATAGGCGAGTGGGCGGGCGGTGGCGGCGTCTCCCGGGATGCGGCCGGCGGCCGTGGCGAGGCGCTTGCGCTGGGCGCGCGAGAGTTTGAGGCGTGCGGCGATATCGCGCGCGATATCGGGTTCGGGCGGCAGTAGCGCCGCAAGGCGGCGGACGGGGTGGGGTTCGATGGCGAAACCGGCTTCGCGCGCGATCAGCCGTGAGAGCGGCGCGGCGTCGGTGATCTCGGGCAGGACGGGAGCGAAGATGGCGTGCTCGATCATCAGCGCGATCGTCTCGCCGGGATCGGGGAGGGCGAGCATTTTGAGCAGCTCATCGGCAATGCGTTCGCGCGAGAGCGCCATCAGGTCGTTGGCGCGCGCCGTGCACGCCGCGAGACCATCGACATCGGGCGTGCCTTTGCCGAAGCGTGCATGGAAGCGGAAGAAGCGCAATATCCGCAAGTGATCCTCGGCGATGCGCCCCAGCGGATCGCCGATAAAGCGGACGCGGCGCGCCGCAAGGTCTTTTTCCCCGCCGAAATAGTCGTAGATCTCGCCGGTCGCAGGATCGGCCGAAAGCGCATTGATCGTGAAATCGCGCCGCGCGGCGTCTTCCTGCCAATTATCGGTATATTCGACCTCTGCATGGCGGCCGTCGGTGGCGACATCGCGGCGCAGCGTGGTGACTTCGACCGTGCGTTTTTCAGGCAGCACCGCTGTGATCGTGCCGTGCTTGATGCCGGTCGGTATGGCCTTAAGCCCCGCCGCCTCGAGCCGGCTAGCTGTTTCTTCGGGTGCAAACACCGTTGCGCAATCGATATCCTGCACGTCGAGACCAAGCAGCGTATCGCGCACCGCTCCGCCGACATAGCGCACGCTCCCCCCTCCGGTGTCGAGCGCGTCGAGCAGCCGCTCCATCCCTGTCCAATGCCGCCAAGGCGCGTCGGGCAATTTCATTGCGCAGCCGCCCGCATCCGCTGCGCCAGATTGATGATAATCGCCGCCGTCACGCCCCAGATCCGGTGATCGTCCCAGTACATTTCGTGATAGGTTCGCGGCCTGCCCTGCCATTCGATGTTGTGCTCCCGATATCCAGCGGGATCGAAGAGCGTGTCGAACGGCACTTCGAAGATCGCCGCGACCTCTCCTTCTTCGGGATGGAGATCGAGATCGGGCGGGACGACGCCGATGACGGGCGTAATATGGAAACCCGTGCCGGTAAGATAGAGATCGGTCGTTCCGACGATCTCCACCTGGCCGCGCGGCAGGGCGATTTCCTCCTCGGCTTCGCGCAGCGCCGCCCCGATCGGACCGTCATCGCCGGGATCGATCTTGCCGCCGGGAAAGGCGACCTGGCCGGGATGGCTCGGCAAGTGATCGGTGCGCCGGGTGAGGATGACGCCGGGTCTGGGTTGGTCGATGACCGGAATCAGCACCGCCGCATCGACGCTGTCGCGCGCGCGGTCTTCATCATCGAGATGGCTGTCGCCGCGCAGGATCGCGTCGGCGCGCGGCGAGGCAGCGAGAGTCGCGCGCAAACGCTCGGCAAGGCTCATTCGACGGCCTCGAGCGGGAACCATGCGCCGTCGCTCCATAGACCGACCGGGCTGTTGTCCTCGGCCAGCGCGAGATCGATCAGCTCATAATAGACGCTGCGCCCGATCAATGCGTTGAGTCCCCCGCGAACATGGAGATAGGGCAACGGGCCGTCGCGGCTGTCGCGCAGCACTAACGGATGTTCGGGGCCGGCTATCACGAGATCGCCGGTGTTGAGCCGGAACGCGAGCGTTCGCGCCGCACCCTCGCCTTCGCTTTTCATTTCGACCGCGACAAAGGGTGCGTCTTCGACCTTGATCGTCAGCTTCTCGGCGGGCGTCACCAGCACATAGCCGCCATCGTCCTCGCGGCGCAGGATGGTGGAAAACAGCTGCACGAGTTTTTCGCGTCGTATCGCGTCGCCCTCGTGAAACCAGGTGCCGTCGCGCGCGATGCGAATATCGATCCTGCCTTCGCGTTCGGGATGCCAGCTTTCGACGGGCGGCAGCGCGCGTTCGGCCGCCAGCTCGGCGATTTCGGCGAGCGAGTGCGGTGACAGATCGGTCAGCGTTGCGGCCATGGTTTCCAAGCTAGGCCGTCAACGCGCCGAGCGCAAAATATCCGGGCCGAGCGTGCCTTCGGCCGGCCAGTCGGCCCCGGGCACCGCGCGGAGCAATATGCGATGCGGTTCGACCGGCCCTGGCAATGTCCAGCCACCGGCCGGTCCCGAGACGAATCCGAAAAACCGCTCATAATATTCCGGATCGCCGATCATCGTCGCCGATAATTTGCGGCTGTCGAGTTCCTCGCAAATCGCGTCTGTCAGCATCTGTCCGATACCGTGGTCCTGTGCATCGGGCCGGACGGCCACCGGCCCGACCATGATCAGCCGCTGAGCGGGGCTGTGGTGCGGCTTAAGCAAAACCGGCCAGCTCTGCGCCGTCCCGAGCAGTTCGCCGCCGCCCAGTGCCGCGAAGGACAGGCTGGCGATCGGAGCAACGCCGGCGCGCACCTTATAGGCGGTCCGCTCGATACGGTCGCGGCCAAAGGCAGCATCGAGCAACAACTCGACGGCTTTGTGCTCAATCTTCGAAAGGGGAACCAGTTTCGCCACGGCTTCCTTCACATAGGCCATTTACTCGGGGAGCCGCGGCGATTAGCGCTTTGCCGGTAAAGGACAAGAGAGAGTTTTGCGAACCGCCATGGCCGACCCCCGATTCGATCTGCTGCAATTGCGCGTAACCGGCGTCGAAGTCCCGGTGTTGACGGGCATTTATTCGGAAGAGACGAAATTGCCGCAGCCGCTGCGCATCTCAGTCGAAGCCGATCTCGATATCGCCGGGCGGTTCGAGATGGACACGCCGCTTTCGGCGTCGAAAAATTATCTCGACCTCAAACATGCGATGACCGACGCGCTGCCCAAGGACCGGCATTTCTCGCTCATTGAATCGGTGGCAGAACATATCTGCGAGACGCTGTTCATGCAGGACAGCCGCGTTGCTCGGGTCGCGGTGCATATCGTCAAGCTCGCCATATCGGAAAATGGCGAGGAGATCGGCATTACGCTGGTGAGGCACAGGCGGTGAAGCTTGCACTTGTCACCGGCGGTTGCAGGAGGCTTGGCGCGGCAATTGCCCGGCGGCTGGCCGAGGATGGCTATGCGCTCGCCTTGCATGCCTCGCAAAACCCCGACGTCGAAGAGGCGCTGCGCGAAAAGCTAGAGGCATCGGGCGCACAATGGCATGGCTTTGCCGCAGATCTTTCGGATGGTGCGGCGGCAGAGCAATTGCTGCCGCGCGTGACCGGGCATTTCGGAACAGCGCCGACATTGCTGGTGAACAGCGCCGCGCAATTCGGCGACGACAGGCTTGCCGATGCCGCGATGGACTTTCTGCTTGAGCACTATGCGGTCAATTGCGCGGCGCCGGTTTTGCTGTCCAAGGCATTTACCGCGCAGACGGGGCAGGGCGCGATCGTCAATATCCTCGATCAACGCATCGCCAATCCGCATGGCGATCAGCTCGGCTATTCGCTGTCGAAGATCGCGCTGTCGGGATTGACGGCGATCCTCGCGCGCGAACTCGCGCCGTCGATCCGGGTCAATGCGGTGGCACCCGGACTGACGATCCCGACGCAAGATTATTCGGACGGCCAGCTTGAAAAGGTCCGGTGCGCGATGCCGCTCGAAATATTGCCCGAGCCCGCTCAGGTCGCCGATGCGGTCGCCTGGCTTGCTTCAGCCGGCGCGGTGACGGGCCAGACGATCTTCGTCGATGGCGGCGCGCATCTCGAAGCCTTTGACCGCGATTTCGTCCGTCTCGACTAGCTGCGGTTGCGCTGGCACTGTCCGAGATCGCTGATCACCAGCCGGTAATCCTCGCGCGCCGTGTCGGCCTCGCCGCCTGCCGTGGCCTGCAAGCTCGACGCGGGCAACCGATCGGGAAGGAAACAGGCCAGCCGGTACCATAGCAGCGTGTCGCGCTCGGGCGGCGGCGTCGCGCGATCGACGATTTCGCCGAGTGCGACATTCCAGCGCGGCCGCTGATTGAAGCGGCGCAAAATGCTCAGCGAGACGGGGCGACCCTCGCTGGTCGCGAGAAATATCTGCGTTTCGCTCTCGCCGGGCAATGAACCCGCGACGTTGAAGGCGCTGCCGATGCCGGTGACGACGCCCGGCGCATCGGGGCTATTCGCTTCGGTCAGCATTTGCCGGATGGTCGCTTCATAGGTTTCGGTCCAGTCGATCTGCGCGTCGGGCGAGGTCAGCTGGATTTCCCCGGCGCGGCCGGCAACGGGCGCGGCCATCAGCAGAACCTCGCGATCGTCGAGCCGTGGGCGCCGGCCGTCGGCGGTCAGCGGGACATCAACCAGATAACGTACGCGACCGGGAACGGACTGGCTGCTGCGGATCAGGCTGACGAGATCGGCTTCGATATAGAAGCGGACATGGCCGGGGGCGAGGCCGATAGCGCGTTCTTCATCAACGCGGCGCACCCGATCGATCGTTGCCCGCGCGACAATCGGTGCGGGCAGGACGATATCCGCCAGATCGGCATAGGTCGGGCCGGAAAGGTCCGGCACATCCTGGCTCGTAGCCCGATCGTGCGGAAGCAGAGCAAGCGAGAAAAACAGCAGGGTGGGGAGCGTCAGGCGCATAAAATTCTCTTTCGGAACCTGTCAGTTGCAATAAGCGTATTGTTTCATGTCTGGCCATGCGGGTAACGGTTGCGTAACGCGATGGCTAACTGTAGTGATTCGCGTTCGATTATGAAACAACGTATCATAATCGAATCGGGCGCTTCCTTCATCAAACCGGATGAACCGGTTGTGTATGGGCGCCTGGGTCTGGAGGGAGAGTTCAAGATTAATGGCCTATGCTGACCAAAAGATGAGCTCGCGCCGGTTATGGGCGATCGTCATTGTTGCCCTTCTCCATGTCGTACTCGCTTATGCACTGGTTTCGGGACTCGCCGTGCAGGTGGTCCGCAACGTGCAGGAAGATTTGAGCGTCTTCGACGTTGAGGACGAACCGCCGCCACCCGAAGAAGAGCCGCCGCCTCCGCCGCCGGATCAGCCGATTCCGCCGCCCCCGGTGGTTGTCGCTCCACCGCCGCCTGTGGCGAGACCGGCCGCACCAGTCTTTAGACCGGCACCGCCGGCACCGCGTCCAGTTCCGCGTCCGGCTCCTCCGCCACCACCACCGCCACCGCCGCCGCCGAGCCAGGCGCAGGCAGCAACCCCGCGCGGCAATCCCGGTCGCTGGGTCACCAACGCCGATTATCCCTCGGCTTCGATCCGCGCGAATGAAACGGGCACGGCCGGTTTTCGCCTTACGGTGGACGCCAATGGACGTGTTTCGGATTGCACTATCACGAGTTCGACCGGGCATTCGCGTTTGGACGCCGAAACCTGTCGCCAGCTTCAACGGCGAGCGCGTTTCAATCCGGCTTTGAACGATGCGGGTAACCCGACGTCGGGCACGTATTCGAGCAGCATCCGGTGGGAGATACCGGACTAAATCCGTTTAATTGATCGCGGCGAGACGGATTTCGCACGATCGCAAATTGTTTATCTGAGAGGAAAGTAAAACCATGTCTACTGAACCAGCAACCGAAGCGGTCGCAGCCGAAAATCCATATGGCATCCGTCAGGCACTGGAGGAGGGCGGTATCGTCGCGATCGCGACCTTCTCGATCCTCGTCCTGATGTCCGCCGCCTCATGGTATATTCTCTTCACCAAGCTCTTTGAGCAGCAGAAGATCATAAACCAGGGCAAGCGTGCACGCGCCAATTTCTGGCGGGCCAACAGCCTCAGCGAAGGCGCGGCCAAGCTCGAAAAGAACAGCGCCTATCGGCAGGTCGTCGAAGACGGTCTCGTCGCCCGCGAACATCACGACAAGCTGACCGATCCGGTCGAAGCGCATGAGTGGACGGTCAACGCCCTTCATCGTTCGGTGGGTTCGATCACCTCGAAGCTCGCCGAAGGCCTTGCGCTGCTCGCGACGGTCGGTTCGACGGCACCGTTCATCGGCCTCTTCGGCACGGTGGTCGGCATCTATCGCGCGCTTATCAAGATCGGTTCGGCCGGTCAGGCATCGATCGACGCCGTTGCCGGCCCGGTCGGCGAGGCGCTGATCATGACGGCGCTCGGCCTCATCGTCGCGGTGCCAGCGGTTATGGCCTATAACTGGCTGCTCCGTCGCAACAAGGCGATCGAGGAAGAGCTCAACACCTTCTCGAACGAGATTCACGGCTATATTATGTCCGACGGTGCGGTTAAGCCGACGCCGACGGGGCCGGTCGCGAAGACTGCCGCCAAGCCTGCTGCAAAGCCTGCCGGGGCGGCCACGGCACCGAAGAAGTCGTAATCTGGATGAGCGGGGAGCGGTTTTCGCTCCCCGCCAGCCAGCGGCGGCCCGTTCGCCGAAATATGTGACGCACTAGCGATAGGAAGACCTTCATGGGCGCGAGTGTACAAAGCGAAGACAGCGGCGCGATGTCCGAAATCAACGTGGTTCCTCTCACGGACGTCATGCTTGTTCTGCTGATCATCTTCTTGATCGCGGTTCCGGTTGTCATTCAGTCGGTGCCGATGGAGCTTCCTAGCGTGCGGCTTTTGCCGACGACGACCAAGCCGGAAAATGTGTCGCTGTCGATCCGTGCGGCCGATAATGGCGCGTGCGAGGTTTACTGGAATCTCACGCCGGTTAATTCGAGCGAGCTGCTCACCCGCGCGGTTTCACATATCGAAGACGAAATCGAGGCGGCCGGCGGTGTCGAGAACATGACCGAAGACGATCTTCCCGAAGTGCATATCCGCGGCGATGTAGGCACGCCTTGGCGGTGCATCGGCGGGCCGATTTTCATCATGCAGCAGGCGGGCTTTACGCGTGTCGGCTTCATTTCCGAACCGGCGCCGGGCCAAGGCATCGAGCGACTTTGATCTACCGCGAAGCGGACCGTATCAGGAGTAATTAATTATGGGTGCAAGTGTAGGAGGCGGCGACGACGAGCCGATGATGGACATCAACACGACGCCGTTGATCGACGTCATGCTGGTGCTGCTCATCATGTTCATCATTACCATCCCGATCCAGACCCATGCGGTGAAGATCGACCTTCCGGTCGCGGACGATAACCCGCCGCCTGAAAACATGATCGATCCAGTCAAGAACGAGGTCTATATCTCGCCGACCAACCAGATCCTGTGGAATGGCGAGCCGATCGATATCCGGACGCTGCGTCAGTATCTCGACATCACGGTGGCGATGCAACCGGTCCCCGAACTGCACATGTTCCCCGACCCGCAATCGAACTATAATATGGTCGATGAAGTGCTTGCCGTGACGCGGCGTGCGCAGGTCACCAATATGGGCTTTATCGGTAACGACCAATACGCCAACTGGTAGGTTCATTCTCAGATATTCGAAAAAGGCGGGTCGCTTGCGGCCCGCCTTTTTTTGGAAAGCGTGCAGGCGATTGGCCGCAGCACGGATTCAGCACCGCCTATTCAGCCGCCGCTTCGCCCGCTGGCATCACGCTTGGCGCGATGGAAGCAAAGGCGCTCAACAGCTGTCCGCCGGCCGGATTGATCGACAATTCGGGGGACTGCGGTCGTGCGGCGATCGGTCCGGCCAGAACCAATGCCAGCGCGGTGAGCGTGATGGTGAGAGCCGACGGCCGGTATTTGCCGGTCGCCGTCAGGCGGCCCAACCCTCGAACTGCAAGCGCGCCAGCTTGGCGTAGAGCCCGTCGCGGGCTGATAACGATGCATGGTCGCCCTGTTCGACCAGCCTGCCATTGTCGAGCACGATGATCCGGTCGGCGGAGCGAACGGTTGCAAGGCGGTGCGCGATGACGATCGTTGTCCGGTTGCGCATCAGCCGGTCGAGCGCTTCCTGGACGAGCCGCTCGGACTCGGCATCGAGCGACGATGTCGCCTCGTCGAGCAACAACAATGGCGCATCGCGGAGCAGCGCGCGGGCGATGGCGATCCGCTGCCGCTGCCCCCCCGATAGCCGTGCGCCGCTCTCGCCAAGAAACGTATCGAGCCCTTCGGGAAGCTTGCGGAGGAATTCGGCGGCGTTGGCGGCTTCAGCGGCTGCCCAAAGCGCCTCGTCGGATGCATCCCATTCGCTGTAGCGTAGATTGTCGCGCGCCGATGCGCCGAAAATCACCGTTTCCTGCGGCACCATCGCTATGCGGGCACGGACATCGGCGGGATCGGCGTCGCGCAGATCGACGCCATCGATCGAAATCGCGCCGTTCTGAGGATCATAAAAACGCTGGGCGAGTTGGAATAGCGTCGATTTGCCCGCGCCCGATGGGCCGACAACGGCGACGACCTCCCCCGGTTCGACGGCAAGGGTGAAATCTTCGAGCGCATTGGTTTCGGGCCGCGTCGGATAGCTGAAAGTCACATTGCCGAAAGCGAGTTTCCCGCGAGCCGGCTCGGGCAGTTTTTTGGGATTGGCGGGCGCGCGGATCTCCGGAACTTCCTGAAGCAGTTCGCTCAGCCTGCCGGCAGCGCCTGCCCCGCGCATAAGTTCGCCGAATACTTCGGTCAGCGCGCCGAATGCGCCCGCAACGATCATGCCCGTGAGCACGAACGCGGCGACCGAGCCGCCCGAAATTCGATCGTTGATGACATCGTCGGCGGCCTGCCACATCACCATGGTGATCGCGCCGAAGATCAGCGAAATGACGATCGCGGTCATCACCGATCGGATCAGGATGCGCCGCCGCGCAGTGTTAAACGCCTGGTCGACGGCGCTGCCGAAGCGCTCGCTTTCGCGCTTTTCCTGCCCGAACGCCTGGACGATCTTCATCGCGCCTAGCGTTTCGGCGACCATCGCACCGACATCGGCGATCCTGTCCTGGCTGAACCGCGACACATCGCGCAGCTTGCGGCCAAGATAGAAGATCGGGCCGATCACCAGCGGTATTCCGAGGAGCAGCATCAAGGTGAGCTTGGGCGACAGCGTGAAGAGATAGACAATTCCGCCGATGCCCATGACGACATTGCGCAATGCCACCGATATCGTCGTCCCGACGATCATCTCGATCACCGACGTGTCCGACGTCATCCGCGACGCGATTTCCGAGGGGCGGTTCTCTTCGAAATATTTGGGGTCGAGGCTGAGCAGGTTGCGCTGCACCGCAACACGCAAATCGGCGACGACGCGCTCGCCGAGCCATGAAACGAAATAGAAGCGTATCGAAGTTGCCAGCGCGAGCACGATGACGATGCCGAGCAGATAATAGAAATATTGCGCGATATTGCCGCCGGTCTCGATAAAACCGCGGTCGATAACCCGGCGAAAACCGTCGGGAATGGCCAGCGTCGCGCCGGCCGCGATCAGCAGCATCAGACCCGCGCCCGCAATATACCACGGATAATGGATGGCGAAACGCCAGATCAGCGCCAGATTGCCGAGTTTTCGGGTGGGCGGAGCCTCGAAATCGCTTTCAGCCATGTCTGCGCCTAGCAGTGTGGCCGATAACCCTCAACACACATCGAATGGGTTATGCTGCATTGCAACGAGAAGCGCGATCCCCCAAGTTGGATGCTCAAATGAACGGCCAAGGTCGTGCTACGGAGAAACAGAGTGCTGTACGATTTCTACGACATGCAACGGTCGATGCTGGCGGGCGCGAGCAGCGTCGCTGGCTGGGGTGCGCAATGGTGGGCGAATCCCGCCAATCCCTTCGGCTACACGCCTGCCGGGCCGATGATGGCATCGGCGTTCGACGTTTTCTCGCACGCTTCGGCGCCGCGCGGGAAGCCGGTCTTCGGCCTCCACGAGACCGAGGTCGATGGCGAGATCGTACCGGTCAAGACGCGCGTCGCCTGCCGCAAGCCTTTCGGGCAGCTCAAACATTTCTCCAAGCAAGGTGTCACCGGACAGCCAAAGCTGCTGATCGTTGCCCCGATGTCGGGTCATTTCGCGACTTTGCTCCGCGGCACTGTCGAACGGATGTTGCCGGGTCATGATGTTTGGATCACCGACTGGCGCGATGCGAGAAACGTCCCGCTCGCCGAGGGACATTTCGATCTCGACAGCTATATCGACTATCTGGTCGATTTTCTCGATCATATCGGGCCGAACACGCATATGCTGGCGGTTTGCCAGCCATCGGTGCCGTGCCTCGCGGCGGCCGCGATCATGGGCGCGGAAAAACACCCCAACCGGCCAAAGACGCTGACGATGATGGGCGGCCCGATCGATACCCGCGAAGCGCCGACTTCGGTCAATTCGATGGCGACGACGCGTCCGCATGCCTGGTTCCAGAAGAATGCGATCGCCACCGTCCCGGTCTATTATCCGGGCGCCGGACGTCTGGTTTATCCGGGCTTTCTGCAGCTGACGGGTTTCATGGCGATGAATCTCGGCAATCACATGATCAGCCATTGGGAAATGTTCAAACATCTCGTCACCGGTGACGGCGAGAGCGCCGATGCGACCAAGGATTTCTACGACGAATATCGTTCGGTCGCTGATATGACGGCCGAATTCTATCTCCAGACGGTCGATGTCGTCTTCCAGCGGCATTTGCTGCCCAAGGGCGAGTTCACGCACCGCGGTGCGCCTGTCGATGTCGGCGCGATAAGCGATACAGCGCTGCTCGCCATCGAGGGAGAGCGCGACGATATTTCGGGGATCGGCCAGACCAGAGCGGCGCTGACGCTGGCGAGAAAACTGCCCAAGGCAAAGAAGAAATATCACATGGCGCCCAATGTCGGTCATTACGGCATCTTCAACGGCCGCAAATGGCGCGAAGAAATCGCCCCCGTCGTCGATGACTGGATTGCCGCGCACGATTAGGAAACCCTCCGCCAACGGGAGGAATCAGGTAACCGCCTTCGCCTGCGAAAAGCGCGGTTCGCGCCAGATTTCGTCGTCGAGGATTTCGCCGAGGATATCGACTGCCTGCCAGACATCTTCATGGCTCGTGTAGAGCGGCGTCAGGCCGAAGCGCAGTATATCCGGCGCGCGGAAGTCGCCGATGACGCCACGCTCGATCAACGCCTGGATGATGGGCCAGCCGTCGGGATGGGTATAGGAGATATGGCTGCCGCGCCGCGCCGGATCACGCGGCGTGACAAGCGTCAGACCATGGTTTTCGCAGCGTTCGTCCATCCAATCCGCAAACAGATCGAACAGGGCGGCCGATTTAGTAGCGATCTGCGCCATATCGGTATCGCCGAACAGTTCGACGCCGCTTTCGAGCGCGAGCAGGCTGAGCACCGGCGGCGTGCCGCACAGGAAACGGCTGATGCCCGGTGCCGGCGCGTAATCGTCGCGAAATTCGAAGGGCGCTTCATGGCCCATCCAGCCCGATAGCGGCGAGCGCAGTCCGTCCTGCAGGTCTTCGTGGACATAGAGGAAGGCCGGCGCGCCGGGCCCGCCATTGAGATATTTGTAACCGCAACCAACCGCGAGATCGACGCCGCAGCCGTTGAGATCGACCGGGATCGCGCCGACGCTGTGGCTGAGATCCCAGAGCGCGAGCGCGCCGGCGTCATGCGCCTTTTCGGTCAGCACCTCCATATTGTGCCGCGCGCCGGTTTTGTAATGGACATGGGTGAGCATCAGTAGCGCGCTGTCAGGGCCGAGTGCGTCGGCAAGATCGTCGGCCTGCTCGGTTTGCACGATATGGTCGGCGAGCACGCCTGCCGCTCCGCCTGCGGTGTAGATATCGGTCGTCAAATTAACATTTAAAAAAAAGATTTGCCGGCGATCGGGTTGCGTCGCAACCGCAGCGACGATCAGCTTGAAGAGGTTGACCGATACCGAGTCTGTCACGACTACTTCATGGGGCTTGGCGCCGATCAAAGCGGCGATCTTGCTGCCGATGCGCTGCGGCGCGCCGATCCAGTCATTGTCGTTCCAGCTGCGGATCAGGTCTTCGCCCCATTGCCGCGTCACGGCGTCGTGCTGTCGGTCGATCGTTTGTCGGGGCAGGGGACCGAGCGAATTGCCGTCGAGATAAATCACGCCGTCAGCAAGCGCAAAGCGTTCGCGCATCGGGCCGAGCGGATCGGTGACATCAAGGGCGCGGGCGTCTTCGAGCGTGGTCATTCGAGGCCCAAAGCCTCTTCGATCAGCGCGACCTGCCGCGCCCAACTGGCCGTGCCCGGCGCAATCAGCTCGACATGGCCTTCGCCGGGAATCGTGACGAGTGCTACATCGGTCTTGTCGCGCGCGAGCTGTGCGCCGCGATAGGCTTCGGCATAGGCAGGCGGAGCGATGCGGTCGCGCTCGGCATTGACTAGGATTTCGCGGGCGCTGCTCGCGGGCATCACCTGCGGCGAGGTCAGGTCATAGCGGCCACCCCCCATAAGCCGCGGCGCTTCGGTCCCGCAAGGATGACCTTCGCGCTGTTCGCCAGCGCGCAGATCGGGAAGGCCGCCCTGGCTGATCGCGGTCGTGATCGGCAAGATGCGCGGGCTCATCAGCGGTTGACCGGGCAGGCCGCCCTGCCGCGCCGCCAGCCAGAGCGCGAGATGACCGCCGGCCGAATGGCCGATAGCAACGATGTTCGACATGTCGAGGTTGAAGCGCGGCGCATGTTCGACGAGCGAATCGCCCGCCGCCAGCACATCTTCATAGGTTCCAGGATAGCCGCCGCCGCGGTCGACACCGCGATATTCTATATTCCAGACGGCGATGCCGCGCCCGCGCAAATCTTCGGCGATCCAGTTCATGATATCGCGCTCGGCAATTGCGGTCTGCCAGCAGCCGCCATGGATCATCAGCACCGTTGGATGCGGGCCGTCACCTTCGGGGAGCCAAAGCTCGGAAAATTGCAGCGGCCCTTCGCCATAGGCGAGACGCTCGCTCGCCTGCGGCTGTTCGCGCGAGAACAAATCGTCCCACACCATGATACTATCGGCGGTCGCCGTCTGCGGCGGTGAAGGCGGAGGGTCGTCGGGCATCGCGCAGGCGCTCAATCCGATTAGGCAGGCGATAGCCGCCCGGCCGTTAAATCCAGTCATGCATGCAAGGCTAAGCCGCCGCCGCGATTATTGCAATGCGTTCAGGCCGTTGCGCAGCCGTCATAATGACTGTGCAGCAGCTCGCCCCAGCCGGCTTCGCCGCCATCGGAAATTTCGGTTAGGCGGAGCGTGAAATTATCCCGATTGCCCTCGCCCGGCAGATCGAGATTGGCGGCGATCACATGGTGCCCGTCGGCATCGAGCCAGAGCGATCCGCTGCGATTCGCCAATGCCGGGCCGGTAAGTTCGAACCGCAGGGCCTGCCTACCGTCCAAATCTTCCTCGGTAACGAATTCGGCATCGATACGGCCGAGATTTTGGAGGTAATCGTCACCCTCTCCGGTTGTCGTCGGCAGCGCGAAGGCGAAGCCGCCTCGCGGGTCGGCAAGGCCCATGGTCTGAACCGAAAGCGTGGCGAGTTCGAAGTCGCGCAAATGCCAGACGGGTTCGTCGATCGTGACGGCACCGCTGACCATCCTGTCTTCGAGTATCGCATCGGCGCTCAGCCGTCCGCGGACACCGTCAAAGGCGATCGTCATGAAATTCTCGTGCCGCGCTTCGGGCATCAGGCGCCCGCTCGTCATCATTGCCGCCCGGCCGGTCGTCGGATCGACCCATGCGCTCAGATATTCCGCGTCGCGGCAACGGCCGGTCATCGTATAGACTTCGACATGGTTTGCGCCGGCGCGGTAGACGTATATATTCTCGTCTCCTGCCCGGGTATCGCGGACATAATGATAGATGCGACCGGTCGGCACCGCATCGGCGCCGTCGTCGAAATATCCCGACACGTATCCGGTCAGCGCGATAGCCGAAGCCGCGCCCAAAGCGAGCAATTTGTCTAACATTCCTGAACCTCGATTTTTTATTTATTATGGTTATAGTGTATTAAGTCGGTAACACGGTGTCAAGTGAATAGGCGGAAAAGGTGGCCTTAGCGTTCGACGCACATCGCGATGCCCATGCCGCCGCCGATGCACAAAGTGGCGAGACCCTTGGCAACATCGCGTTTTTGCATTTCGTAGAGCAACGTCGTCAGGACACGCGCGCCCGACGCGCCGATCGGGTGGCCGATGGCGATCGCGCCGCCATTGACGTTGACCTTCTCCGGATCCCAGCCCAGTTCCTTGCCAACCGATAGCGCCTGCGCGGCAAAGGCTTCATTGGCTTCGATCAGGTCGAGATCGCCGATCGTCCATCCGGCTTTTTCGAGCGCGCGCTTGGTCGCAGGGACGGGCCCGATACCCATGATCGACGGATCGACGCCGGCCGATGCCCAGCTCGCGATCCGCGCGAGCACCGGCGCGCCGCGCCGCTTCGCTTCGTCGGCGCTCATTACGACAAGCGCGGCTGCGCCGTCATTGAGGCCGCTGGCATTGGCGGCGGTTACGGTGCCGTCTTTCTTGAACGCCGGGCGCAGGCCGGACATGGCGTCGATCGTCGCGCCTGCGCGAATATATTCGTCATCCTCGACCAGCGTCTCGCCCTTGCGATGGGTTACGGTGACCGGTGCGATTTCATCCTTGAACCGGCCTTCGGCGCGCGCCTTCTCAGCCTTGTTTTGCGAAGCGACGGCGAAATTGTCCTGATCCTCGCGCGTGATCTGATATTGCTCGGCGAGATTTTCGGCGGTGATCCCCATATGATAATCGTTGAACACATCGGTCAGACCGTCGACGACCATCGTGTCGACAAGGCTGACCGGGCCCATCTTGGTACCGCCGCGCATATTCTGGCAATGGGTAGAGAGCGACATGCTTTCCTGCCCGCCCGCGACGACGATATCGGCATCGCCCGCCGCGATCTGCTGCGCCGCGATGGCGACGGCGCGGAGGCCCGAACCGCAAACCTGATTGACGCCCCACGCCGGAATTTCCTTCGGGATGCCGGCGGCCATCGATGCTTGGCGCGCCGGGTTCTGACCCTGACCCGCCGTCAGCACCTGGCCAAGCACGACCTCGAACACGTCCTCGGGCGCGATTCCCGACTGAGCGAGCGCGGCTTCGATAGCGGTTCGGCCGAGTTCATGCGCGGGCGTCGAGCCCAATGCACCGAGAAAGCCGCCGACGGGGGTGCGTTTGGCGGCTGCGATAACGATACCGGTCATGGGTGCGATCCTTATTTGGCGAGAAGGGGAGTCGCGGCGATTGTATAGCTAATGCTGCACCTGCGAAAGCCATTTCGCGAGTGGCTCCCACAATGTTGCGCGTGCCCGGCCGCCGACGACCATGCCGACATGGCCCTGCCGCAATGTCAGCACCTCGCCGGCCCGCGCCGCGCTCGCTTCGGGCACGATCTTGTCGCTGGCGGATATGATGTCGAGCACGGGGCAGGGCAGGGCGTGGGGATCGACCGTCCGCCCGTCCACCTTCCACCGCGCCTCGCCCGTTACATTATTCCCGAACAGCTCTTCGACCAGCTCTTTGGCCGCGCCCAATGTCAGCGGCGGTCCGTCATTGGCCCAGTCTTCGAGCGCGACAAAGCCGCGCGCCTTGTCGCTGGCGGGATCGAGCCGGCCGAACATCTCGAACTTGCCGACCGTGGTTCCCGGGTCGAGCTTCCAGAAGGCGGTCTGCAAAACTTCCATCGGCATCGCGCCTAGCGCGGCAGAGGTCGGCTGCGCGTTCTGCCAAAGTTCGGCCAGCCCCTCGCGCGCTTCATCGGAAAAGCCGTCAAACCGCCATGGCGTGGCCATTGTGACCAGCGACAGCGGCGTTCGGGCGGCGGCGGCGCCGATCGCCATCGTTCCGCCAAGGCAATAGCCGACAAGGTGACACGGCCGATCGAGCGCATCGAGCAGCGGAAGCAGCAGCGATTCGATATGCCCCGCCACGCTCAGTTCGGCTTCGCCAGCTTCAGGCGCGGCCCAGTCGACGAGGTAGGGATGGACGCCGTTTGCGCTCAGCCAGCGCAACAGCGAATTGCCTTCCGCAAGATCGAGCACATGCGGCGGATTGATCAGCGACGGGACGAACACCGCCGCCGGGCCATCGCCGCCATAATCGAGCAAGCGCGCACGTCCCGCCGATGCAACCGCCGGCCTCGGACCGGGCCGCGGCGTGCGCCGCGCCTGCTGATAAGCTTTCACACCCGCCAGTGCCGCTTCCATCCTTTCGGGCAATGCTGCGGTTTCGCTGCGCAGCAATTCAAGGAAAAGCGGGAGCGGGCGGGGTTTATGTTGCGCTGCACTATGTGCAGGTGCTAACTCGGTGCCAACATTTGGAGAAACTGTCATGGCAAATTCGGACTCCGATTCCGGCACCGTCATTATCAAGAAATACGCCAACCGCCGTCTCTATAACACCGATAGCTCGAGCTATATAACGCTCGACCATCTCGCCGAAATGATCCGCGACAAGCGCGATTTCAAAGTCATCGACGCCAAGAGCGGCGACGATATCACCCGCACGGTGCTGACGCAGATCATCATGGAACAGGAAACCCATGGGCAGAATATGCTCCCGGTCAGCTTCCTGCGCGATTTGATCGGCATGTACGGCAATTCGATGTCGGCGATGATGCCGCAATATCTCGAAGCCTCGATGGAATCGTTCCAGCGCAATCACGAAAAGTTTCGCGATGCCATGCAGGGCGCGATCGGCTCGGGCCCATTCGGCGAGATTGCCCGGCGCAACATGGAAATGTTCGAGGCTGCAACGAGCGCATTCCGCCCGATGACCAAGGGCCAGGCTGCCGAGGGCAGTTCCAATGAGGTGGCGCATAGCGAACGCGACGACGAAGTCGCCGCGCTCAAGGCGCAACTTGCCGAGATGCAAGACAAGATCGACAAGCTGAGCGACTAGCAGCGCATTGACCGATTATTTTATCGGCGCGATCATCGCCTGTCTCGCGATTGCGGGCTGGGCATCATGGATGGATCGCCGCCGCAACAAGCGCGACGATCTCGACCGGGTCGGCTGGGTCAACTGGCCGCTCGTCCTCGTCCTGTCGCTCGTCGCCGCGCTGATCTTCACGATCTTGGCGTTTGCGGCTTGATAATTCAGCTTAGAGGCAAGACTCGAGACAGGGCTGCTCGAAGCCATAGGCCTTGGCCTTGTCGAGCGTATAGGGACGCAGGCCCATCGAGCGATATTCGCCCTGGATTTTGCCGTCGTCGCCCTCGCCAGTATATTCGAACTTGAACAATTCCTGCGTCACGATGACATCGCCTTCCATCCCGATCACCTCGGTGATGTTGGTGGTCCGGCGTGAGCCGTCACGCAGGCGCTTCACCTGAACGATCAGATCGACCGAGTCGGCGATCTGCCGGCTGATCGCCTCTTTCGGGATCTTGATGTCGCCCATCATGACCATGTTTTCCATGCGGCCAAGACATTCGCGCGGCGAGTTGGAGTGAAGCGTGCACATCGAGCCGTCATGGCCGGTGTTCATCGCGGCGAGCAGATCGAAACATTCCGCGCCGCGAATCTCACCGAGGATGATGCGGTCTGGGCGCATACGCAGGGCGTTCTTGACGAGGTCGCCGATCGAAATCTCGCCCTTGCCTTCAAGGTTGGCCGGGCGCGTTTCGAGCGGCAGCCAGTGCGGCTGTTGCAGGCGAAGCTCGGCGGCATCCTCGATCGTCAGCACGCGCTCGCCGGGGTCGATCATTTTCGACATTGCGTTGAGCATCGTCGTCTTGCCCGAGCCCGTACCGCCCGAGATAACGACGTTGAATCGGCTGGCGCCGGCGACCTTGAGGAAGGTCGCCATCTTTTCCGACATCGAACCGAAGTCTTTCATCATGTCGATGGTGATCGGATTGTCGGAGAATTTACGAATCGAGATTGCGGTGCCGCGCAACGAGAGCGGCGGCACGATGACGTTGACACGCGAACCGTCTGCAAGCCGGGCGTCGGCGAGCGGCGTCGTCTGATCGACTCGGCGGCCGACCGAGTTGCAGATGCGCTGGGCGATCTGGAGAAGGTGATCCTCATCGCGGAACTTGATCTGCGCGACTTCGAGCTTGCCCTTGCGCTCGATATAGGTCTGTTCGGGGCCGTTGACCATGATATCATTGATATCGGGGTCGCTCAGCAATTCTTCGAGCGGGCCGAGGCCGAGCAGTTCGTCGACGAGCACTTTTTCAAGCGCGAACTGCTCGCGGCGATTGAGCGTGATTTTGAGCTCGGCGAGAACTTCGGAAATGATCGGCCGGAATTCTTCGGCCAGTTCGTCCTTGGTCAGCGTCGAAGCGGCTTCGGGATCGACGCGTTCGAGCAGGCGCGGCAGCACCTGTTCCTTGATCTTGTGGACCGACGCTTCGAAGCCTTCGACCTCGGCCAGCGCTTCGGCAACCGCGTTGGCGCGATCGTTGAGCTTGGACATGGCGTCGCCCTGCGGAACAGCGGGCGCCAGGCTGCCATCGTCGACAGCGGGATTATCGAGTGCGTCGAGCGGCGGAAACTGCTCGCCGCCTTCGGTTTCTTCATCGACCGGCGTTGCGACCTTTTCAGCCTTGCCGCCGCCCTTCATCGGGCGCGCCACGCCGAAGGAAGGTTTCTGACCGCCGTCTTTTCGTCCGAATGCGCTCATCCTGTCCCTCAATATCATTGCACCCACCGGGGGCGGGCTGTTCGTGGACATGGTGAATAGATTGAAAACTTTGACAATTAGCTAATGGCGGCGACGGCGCGGCCGCGAGCTCATCCAGGACCATAAAACGTTATAAAACAGCCAGTTAACGCGAGGAGTCGAGTTTTTTCCAGGGCGAACGTCATCGCGAGGAGCGTAGCGACGAAACAATCCAGAGCCGCGAACGCCGGCGTAAATGGCTCTGGATTGCTTCGCTACGCTCGTAATGACGGAGATAACGGAGTTGAGAAATCCCTGCCAACCGGCCGGAACCAGCGATTATTCGCCGTCGACGATTTTTTCGGCGAGGATCGTCAGGCCCTTTTCGTTGACCTCGGCAAATCCGCCCTCGACCTTGATCGTTTCGGGCGTATCCCCGGCGGTCGCGAAAATCTGGATATCGCCGTCGCGCATCGTCGACATTACCGGTGCATGGCGTTCGAGCACGCCGAAATCGCCCTCGGTGCCCGGGACCACGACCATATGTACTTCTTCGGAGCGAAGGAGCTTTTCGGGCGTCACGAGTTCGAAATTCAAGGGCATTTTCGTTTCTCCCCCCTCCCGCTTGCAGGAGGGGCTCGGGGTGTGTCTGCGAGGGTGGGATTGCCCACCCCTGGCCCCTCCCACAAGCGGGAGGGGGACTAACTAAGCCGCTTCCGCTGCCAGTTCCTGCGCGCGTTCGCGGACTTCGTCGATGCCGCCGACCATGTAGAAGGCCGCTTCGGGCAGGTTGTCATGCTTGCCTTCGACAACTTCCTTGAAGCTGCGGATCGTGTCTTCGAGTTCCACGAACTTGCCGGGCTTGCCGGTGAAGACCTCGGCGACGTGGAACGGCTGCGACAGGAAGCGCTGGATCTTGCGGGCACGCGCGACGATCAGCTTATCTTCTTCCGAAAGCTCGTCCATGCCGAGAATGGCGATGATGTCCTGGAGCGATTTGTAGCGCTGCAGCGTTTCCTGAACGGCGCGGGCCGTTTCGTAATGTTCCTGGCCGACGACGCGTGGCTCGAGAACGCGGCTCGTCGAATCGAGCGGGTCGACCGCCGGATAAATGCCGAGCTCGGAGATCGCGCGGTTCAACACGGTCGTCGCGTCCAAGTGAGCGAAGGAGGTTGCAGGGGCAGGGTCGGTAAGGTCATCGGCCGGCACGTAAATCGCCTGCACCGAGGTGATCGAACCCTTGTTGGTCGAGGTAATGCGCTCCTGAAGGTTGCCCATATCGGTCGACAGGGTCGGCTGATAGCCCACCGCCGAAGGAATACGGCCGAGCAGCGCCGACACTTCCGAGCCCGCCTGCGTAAAGCGGAAGATATTGTCGACGAAGAAGAGCACGTCCTGGCCTTCCTGATCACGGAAATATTCGGCGATCGTCAGACCCGAGAGCGCGACGCGGGCACGCGCCCCGGGCGGTTCGTTCATCTGGCCGTAGACGAGGGCAACCTTGGAGCCTTCGCTCGTCGCATTGCCGTCCTCATCCTTGGCGATAACGCCGGCATCGAGGAATTCGTGATAGAGATCGTTGCCTTCGCGGGTGCGCTCGCCGACACCGGCGAACACCGACGTGCCGCCATGGCCCTTGGCGATATTGTTGATCAGTTCCTGGATCAGCACGGTCTTGCCGACGCCGGCGCCGCCGAACAGGCCGATCTTGCCGCCCTTGGCATAAGGCGCGAGCAGGTCGACGACCTTGATGCCGGTGACGAGAATCTCGCTGTCGGTTGACTGGTCGACGAATTCGGGGGCTTCGGCATGGATCGGGGCGGTGGTTTCCGCGCCGATCGGGCCGAGTTCGTCGATCGGTTCGCCGATAACATTCATGATGCGGCCCAGCGTTTCGGGGCCGACTGGCATGCGGATCTGCGCGCCGGTGTCGGTCACTTCCTGCCCGCGAACGAGGCCCTCGGTCGCGTCCATCGCGATCGTGCGGACCATATTCTCGCCGAGATGCTGGGCAACCTCGAGCACGAGGCGGTTGCCGTTATTGTCGGTCTCCAGCGCGCCAAGGATGTTGGGCAGCTCGTTCGGAAAGGTGACGTCGACGACAGCGCCGATAACCTGCGCGATCGTGCCGACATTGTTGGTGGTGGCCATGATTTTACCTCTTGCCTTTACAAATGCTTAGAGCGCTTCGGCGCCCGAAATGATTTCGACGAGTTCGGTGGTGATCGCGGCCTGGCGGCTGCGGTTATACTGAATGGTCAGCTTGTCGATGAGATCGCCGGCGTTGCGCGTCGCATTGTCCATCGCGGTCATCGACGCGCCCTGTTCC
>JABDLY010000236.1 GCA_013001755.1 Sphingomonadaceae bacterium | reverse complement strand
GTCCATACTCGTTCGCCGTAAAAGTTCGGCGTGTCGACGGTAATCGTCCGCGTCTGCGCGATGGCGGCCGGGGCGGTGGCGAGCGCCGCGACGGCGGCGGCCAAAACGATAATCGGTTTCATCCCTTTATCTCCTGAATGGTTACTCGAGCGGGCGGTGTTTGCCCTGTCTCGACCCCTTTAACGGAGCAGCGGGAATTTCCCTTCGCGGCTATCTGCGCGGACGTGGAATCCGCGGGCGATCGCGCAGGCGGCGCGGACGATCCGATTGCCGCATGCGCCGCTGGATCCGGTCGCGGCGCAGGGCGCGCCGTTGTTCGGCGGCATTGCGCGCACGCGGACGCTGCGCGCCGCCCGCTGCTTCGCCCTGCGAGCTTTGCGCGGCCTGGGGCGAGACATCGGGCAGCGCCATCGGTTCCGGACCTGGCGGCACGTTTTCCGCGATCAGATCGGGGCGCGAAACCGGCGTTGCACTGGCAACATTCTGCGTCGCGGACGGACTATCAGAAGTGGGCAAGCTCGCGGGACGCGCTGCCGGAGCCGAAATCGCAGAATGTGCACTGCGCCGCTCCCGCAGCCTGTCTCCTATTGCCGCAGCACGAGCCGCGCGCCGGTTGGTGACCGGCGAAGCTGCATTCCCGCTTTGCTCACGCAGCGCACGAATGCGATCTGCCCGACGTTCGCGAAGTGTCGCGGACGATATCGTGCGATTTGCTGCTCGCTCGTGGATCGGCCGGTTATCTATCCCGGCATCTCGCCGCGCAGCGCTCAGCTGCCTGCCCCACCGCCGCCGCAATGTAGGTGGCGTCGTACCGTCGTCCGCAAGCGCGGCCCGCCGCCGTTGCTGCAACCGCCGCGCAAGCGCAATCCGCCTGAATCGCTGACCCAGCCGCCGCAAAGGCCGGTCCTGCCGCTCTGCGCGCAATGGCGCGTTTGCAACAATTTCAGCCTCCGGCGCCATCGGAGCCGCGCTCGCGGTTTGCGGTCTCGACTGCGGTACAGGGCGTTCCACAACCTCCGTAGGCGCCGCGCCGAACAAGCCCATCACCGGCTTGGCCAGCTGGCTGACGTCGAGCCGGCCATCGACGGCCAGCGCCGCGGCCACGGCGCTGATCGCGATCAGACCGCCGCCGATCGAGCTCAGGATAACGGGACGGCGCACCCTGCCATTGCGGCGTTCGCGCCGCGGCCTGCGCCGGGGCAAAAGACCATTTGGCTTGTGCTGCGACTGCGCCGTCGCCTCCGTCACAATCCGGCCGGCAAGATCGCCGGGCGCGATCGGGTCGCGCGAAGCGGCGAGCGCCTGGTCGAGAGTTTTTAGCTGAACAGTCATGCGAGTTGCTCCACATCGGCGGCGAGCACCCCTTCCCGCTCGAGTAATTCGTGCATCTTGCGCCGCGCCCTGACCAGCAGCGATTCGAGCGCCTTTACGTTGATATCCAGAATTTCGGCCGATTCGATATTCGAAAGCTCTTCATAATAGCTGAGAATCAGCGCCGCGCGCTGTCGCTCGGGCAGTTCGGCGAGACAGCCATCGACGGTGGCGCCGATTTCATCGCCGACCATCGCATCGTCGGCAGGTTTGTCATTGCCGGCGCGTTCGGGCGGCTCGATCGGCGCGATATTTTTCGTCTTGCGCAACCTGTCGTAACAGAGATTGACGCCGACGCGGCGAAGCCACGCCGCAAGCCCGGCGCCGCTGGGTTTCCAGCGCGGAGCATCTCTCCAGAGCCGCGTAAAACTCTCCTGCACCACATCCTCCGCCTCATGTCCGTCGCCGAGCATCCGCCAGGCGACCCGGTAAATCATTTGGTGATGCCGATCGACGATCGCGCGAAATGCCACAGCGTCGCCGTCGCGAACACGCGCCATCAGCGCGGTGTCCGCGTCCGAACCGCTCGGCGCGGTTTTCGCGAACTGGCTATGCGGCGTCATTCAGCTCCAATCATACTCAAACACTATGCATTATTCTCAATCCGCCAAACGCGTGAACGCGGCAAATCCTTCGTTTGTGCGAAGGTTTTCTAGCGCGATCGCGTTAATGGGGCATGTCAGGGTAAAAAGGGGGGCTTTCATGCGCCTTACAGCGACCTCGGCGGCTATCATGGCCGCCCTGTGTCCGGCATCCGCTTATGCGCAGGATGACGGCGATTTCGAGCAAAAGGACTGGAGAATCACGATCGGCGGCGGTGTCGCATCGTTCGGCGAAAACCGCGACCAACCCTATGGCAGCGTCTCGCTACGGCGAAATTTCGACAATTTCTATGTTAGCCTGGGTGGGGCGGTAGCCGGTTATGACGGCCGCGATCCCGCAGCCGGCGATACGGTTCCTGCAAGCACGCAGCAGCTTACACTCGGCGCCGGCTATGAGAGCAACGCCCTAGCGCTCGATACCTATGTTTCGATCGGCGATCGCGATTTCGAGGAGATTGCGATTACCGGCCCAGGCGGCACGCCGCTGACCTTCAACGCCGATGGCGGCAGCTGGTCGCTCGGCGCGGCACTGACCTATCAATTCGCGCTTGGCGGACGCTGGTATGCCGCACCTTTCGCGGCCATCGACTATAGCGAGATCAGCACCGCGCAGATCCTCGCCGCACCCGGCGGGCAGTTCGTCACGCGCGATATCGATGAGGACGGCGTGACCGCCTCTACTGGCGCGACGATCCAATATGCGCTCGGCGAGAAAAGTCAGCACAGCATAGGCGTATACGGCGCCTTCGTCGCGACCTCGAACACCGCATCGACGACGCGTATCGTCGGCACCGATACGGCCACCGGCGCGCCGCAGCGGCTCGACGGCGCATCGGACGGCGACAGCTGGTTCGAATATGGTGCTAGCGCAAGCTTCGCCTTGTCGGACGCGATCGTGCTCGACCTGTGGCTCTCGCGGACGGCGGGGCTCAGCTTCGGCGAGGCGACGTCGGCAGCAGTATCGCTGAGTTTTGATTTCTGACGGCGAGTCCGAATTGGCGGCGCCCCGGAACGGGAAAGGCCCGGCAGGTTTCCCCGCCGGGCCTTCGCTCTCGCTAGGAGATCGGTTGCTAGTCGCGTGCGCCCATGAACTGGAGCAGGAACAGGAACATATTGATGAAGTCGAGATAGAGGTTAAGCGCGCCCATGATGATCGTCTTGCCCATCATGTCGGTGCCCGCGACATGCGCGTACAGGCTCTTGATCTTCTGCGTGTCATAGGCGGTGAGGCCGGCGAAGATCAGGACGCCGATGGCGCTGATCACCATCTGCATCGCCGTCGACTGGACGAACAGGTTGATCACCATCGCGATGATCAGGCCAACGAGACCCATCAGCAGGAACGTACCCATGCCGCTAAGGTCTTTCTTGGTCGTATACCCCCAAAGGCTGAGGCTGACGAAAGCCGCGGACGTTGCGAAGAACGTCGTTGCGATCGAAACGCCGGTATAGTTGAGGAACACTGTCGACAGCGACAGGCCCATGACCACGGCAAATGCCCAGAAACAGGCCTGGAGCGCGCCGGTCGAAAGCTTTTTAAGACCGAAGCTCATCACGAGGATGAACGCCAGCGGCGAAAGGATTATCACCCAGGCAAGCAGGCCGCCCTGCGACATGATCTGATAGGCGGGCGATTCGACGCCGCCCATTGCAAACAGCATCGCGACGATGCCGGTGAGCAGCACGCCTGAGGCCATGTAATTATAGACTTTGAGCATGTAGGAACGCAGGCCGGCGTCATAGGCGACGTCCGGAGCGCCGGTACGGGCTTGGGCCTGACTTTGCAGGTTCATGCGAGTATCGCGATCGGACCAGTTGGCCATGTCCTTATATCTCCTTGTTAAAACGGCGATAACCGCCGAATTCCTCTCTAATATCGTGTATCGGGGACGATTATTCAAGGAAAACCGGTTTCGAAAAGGGGGAAGAAAGCGTTAAGCGGGCGCTATCATGCACCGCCTGTTCGCCGCCATCCGCCCGCCCGCGGAAATCCGGGAGAAATTACTCTCGATAATGGAGGGCATTCGCGGCGCACGCTGGCAGGATGACGGGCAGTTGCATCTCACCTTGCGGTTCATCGGCGAGGTTGAGCGGCATCAGGCCGAGGATATTGCGCTGGCGCTCGGCCAGGTCCGCCATCCGCCTTTCGAGATTGCGCTCGACGGTATCGGGCAATTCGACGGAAACGGCGCGCGCGGCGGCCTGTGGGTCGGCGTAACCCCGCATGATGCGCTCCGGCACCTCCACAAGGCCGTCGATAGCGCGCTGCGCCGTGCCGGCGTCCCACCCGAGGGCCGCGCCTATCTGCCGCACATCACCATCGCCCGGATCAACAGCTCGAGCGGCCCGGTTAGCGATTTCGTCGCGGTGCAGGGCACAATCGCCAGCGCCCCCTTCGCCGTCGACAGCTTCTGCCTCTACGAGAGTTTCCTGAGCGCCGGCGGCGCGCGCTACGAAATCGTCGAGCGTTATCCGTTGCTTTCCTGACCGTCCTCGCGGCGCCAGCTGAGGTACGAATAGACGACCGGCACCAGCGTAATCACGGCGGCGGCGGCGATCAGCGTCACGGTCAGCGCGATACCCGCCACGCCGAATATCGCCAGCGCAACGACCGCCAGCCCACCGAGCATCATCAGCTTGCCGCCCAGCCTGTGCGTCTTGATCCATACTTCCTCGCTGGCCAATGTCCACGGCGTGCGAATGCCGATCATGTACATGCTGCGCGACTTGCCGAGCTGGTCACCGATCATCACGAACATCAGCCCGATCGCGCCCATAATCATCCGGTCGGTGGGTAGGGGCACATCGAACGCCGCCGCCAGCACCGCTGCATGTGTAGCGATAAACACGAGCAACAGCGCCGCCCAACAGGCGAAATAGAGACCCTGGCTGCGCGCCAGCCCCTTTTTGCGCGTTTCGAGATACGGAAGGAAATAGAACAGCGCGATGACGAGCGAGAAGATGCCCGGGCCGATCATCAGTGCCGTCCATTTTCCGGCGTAGCGGTCGGCCTCGCCC
>JABDLY010000229.1 GCA_013001755.1 Sphingomonadaceae bacterium | reverse complement strand
GGTCATGGCGGGCCTGGCGAAGCGCTGCTCAGTACCGGGCTCGACGCGATACCCGATTCATCGCCGCTGATCGGCGTGAAGCTTGAGCGGTTGACCGCCGACGGCGATCTCGAGGCGATGGAGGCTTATGCCGCAAGCCTGCTCGACGCCGGACCGGTGGCGGCCGAAAATCTTGAATCCGCGTTGTTCCGGATGAACCGCGCCGGCATTCCAGACGGGCACCCGCTGATCCGCAAAGCATGCGCGCGTCTTGCGGAAGAAATCGACGGTGATGCCGAAGCTGCCACCTATGCGGCGCTCGGGCTAGATCACTATGCGGCCCTTGAACGCCCGGGTGCCGCTACGCCGGATGACAAGCGCGGGCCGGATATCATCGCCGCCGAGGCTTTGCCTCCAGATCCTTTCGCCCAAGCCTTCGCCCTGATCGATGGCAGCGACTGTCGTTACACCCCCGATGACCGACTGCTACTGTTTGGCAATTCGCTCGCCTGTGGCGGAATGGAACGGGTGCTTGCGCAAACTTATCGGCATTTTGCCGCCGGGCGCACATTCGAGCATGTCGATCTCGCGCTGTTCAATTATGCAGAGGGCCAGCCGAGCAGCCATCACCGCGATGAGGCCGGTGTGCGGCGCGAGGATATCGAGCTGATCGAGGCCCGCAGCCCGGCCGGTTCTCTGGCGCTTTCCTTGCCCTATAGCCTGGCCGGTCGGGCGCAGCGGCTTGACGATTATATTCGTGAGAAGCGTCCCAGCGTGATCCATGCCTGGAACGATATTACCGGGGTCCTCGCCGCGCTGTGTGGATTGGCCGCCGGATGTCCGCGGATCGTGATCCACTTCCACCACACATCGGTCATGCCGCTTTCGGCCAGGACGGCGCATCCCGCATCGTTCCCGTCGATCTATCGGAGGCTGATCAAACAGCCCGGGATCAGCACGATCTTCTGCGCCGAAATGGCGGCGCGCGATTACGCGAATTGGTGGTCGTTGCCGTTTTCGGATGCCTTTCGAACAATACGCAACGGCTTCGACTGGCCCGACATGCCCGACAAGGCCGCAGCGCGCGCATTGCTCGGCTTGCCCGAAGCCGCCACGATCGTCGGCACCGTGACGCGCTTCGACCCGGTCAAGCAGATGGACCGCTGGGCCGAGGCCGCGATTGCCTATGCGCAGCGCGATCCTGACGCACATTTTCTGCTCGTCGGCGATGGGCCCGAGCGCGCAGATATCGAGGCGGCTTTCGCGGCAGCCGGACTGGCCAACCGTTCCCATTTCGCTGGCCGGATCGAGCAGACGGAGGATTATTACGCCGCGATGGACGCGTTCTGGATGACCTCGCTCAGCGAAGGCCTCCCGACAGTCTGCATCGAAGCGGCGGCGGCGGGCGTGCCCGTCATCGCCTTCGATGTCGGCGGTGTCCGGGAGACGGTCGTCGACGGCGAAACCGGTCATGTCGTTGCGCCGAACGATGTGAATGCCATGGTGTCTCAAACGCAAGCGCTCTTGGCCGATGATCAAGCGCGCGCGAAACTTGGCGCGGCGGGCGCGGCATTTGCGCGTGCCGAATTCTCGTTCGACCGCTACATCGCCGAATTGACGAAAGTGTATGAGGGGCAATGAGTCTTTTGGATCGACTGCGCGGAAAGGAGAGTAAACAGCCGGTTCGCCTGGCCATTGTGATGCCCTGGGGCCGCGTCGGCAGCAATCTGCTCGTCGCCCAGTTTCGCGATTCCTTTGCATCGCGGATGACGCGGATCAGAAACGAGCCGCTCAATGTCATCAAGGATGCCGACGAGCAATTGGGCTGGCTGCGCGATTTCTATGGCGAGCGGAATGACGACGAACTGCTCGTCGCGTCGAAACATGGCTTGCTCTCGATCGCCGATATCGATGCGTTTTCCGGCTTTCTCGTCGAGCAGGGCATAAGGCTGATCCGTCATCGCCGCGATAATCTGGTCAAGGTGGCCGTGTCTCAGCAACGAGCGGAGCTCTACGCCAGGCATTCCACCGAAGAGGACGGGAAGGCGCGATGGGGCGTGCTTCGCGGGGAAAAGCCGCTGGGAACGGTCGATCTCGATCCGGCCGAATTCGTCAGGACCTTACGCTATGTGAGCGAGGCGCAGTCGAAGTTCGACGCTTTCAGGCCCGATTGCCCGACCTATGATCTCGAATATGAAACGCTGAAAGCGGATCCTGTCGCGGTCGGCCGCGATGTGATGCAATGGTTGGGGCTCGACCCGCAACGCGAGATCAAGCTCCGTTTCGACAAGGCGACGCCGGAAAAGCTGCGCGCCGCTGTGCCCAATCTCGATACGCTGCGACGGGCGAGCGCCGATGCCGGCTTTGCCGATCTCGATGCGATGTTCGATGAATAGGCCCGGGTTCGATGGCTGACGGCTGGCACTTCGCCATCGATCGCGGGGGGACGTTCACCGATATCGTCGCCATGGCGCCCGCTGGCGCGGTGCGTGTCGAAAAATTGCTGTCGGACAATCCCGAGCAATATGACGATGCGGCGGTAGCGGGGATCGCGCGGCTGGCACAGGCGCATGGCGGCGGCGTGGTCGAGAGCGTGAAGATGGGGACGACGGTCGCGACCAATGCCCTGCTCGAGCGCAAGGGCGAGCGCGTGGCGCTGGCGATCACCAGCGGTTTCGGCGATGCGTTGCGGATCGGCTATCAGGCGCGGCCTGAGATCTTCGCGCGGCATATCGTCTTGCCCGAGCAGCTGTACGAAAATGTCATCGAGATTGGCGAGCGGATGCATGTATCGGGCGCGGTTCTGACGCCGCTCGATGAGGGCGCGGCGCGTGAAAATCTGCAAAGCGCTTATGACGATGGCATTCGTGCGCTGGCGATCGTGCTGGTGCATGGTTGGCAGCATCAGGCGCATGAAAAGGCATTGGCCGAAATCGCGCGCGATATCGGTTTCACACAGATTTCGGTTAGCCATGAGGTCGGCCCGCTCATTAAATTGGTCGGACGCGGCGATACGACGGTGGTCGACGCCTATCTCTCGCCGGTTCTGGATAGATATGTGGATAAGGTCGTGGATGGCCTTGGGGAGAACACCGACCTTCTCTTCATGCAATCGAATGGCGGGCTTGTCGACGCGCGGGCCTTTCGCGGCAAGGATGCGATTTTGTCGGGCCCGGCGGGCGGCATCGTCGGCATGGCGAAGACGGCCGCAGAAGCGGGATTCGATCGCATCATCGGCTTCGATATGGGCGGTACGTCGACCGATGTCTCGCATTATGCCGGCAACTATGAGCGCACCAATGAGAGCGTCGTCGCCGGTGTCCGCATCCGTGCGCCGATGCTGCAGATTCACACGGTCGCGGCGGGCGGGGGATCGATCTGCCATTTCGAGGGCGGGCGTTTCAGGGTGGGCCCGGACAGCGCCGGCGCCGTGCCAGGCCCCGCCTGCTACCGGCGCGGCGGGCCGCTAACCGTTACCGACTGCAATGTCGCGCTCGGGAAGATCGATCCCGAGCATTTCCCCCATGTCTTCGGACCCGCCGGCGATCAGCCGATCAATGTCGAGGTGGTGCGCGAGAAGCTGGAAACGCTTGCCGACCAGATCGCTGAAACCACAGGCCAACGCCGAAGCATTGAAGATATCGCCGAGGGCTTTATCCGCATCGCCGTCGACAATATGGCCAATGCGATCAAGAAGATATCGATCGCGCGCGGCTATGATGTGTCGCGTTATACGCTGCAATGTTTTGGCGGGGCAGGAGGCCAGCATGCCTGCCTCGTCGCCGATGCGCTCGGGATCGAGCGGGTAATGATCCATCCGTTTGCCGGGGTGCTCTCGGCCTATGGCATGGGCCTCGCCGACCGCACGGCGATGCGGCAGGCGACGTTCGGCAAACCGCTGGGCGAGGATTTCACGGGCCCGATGGCGGCGCTCGCCGACGAAGCGGAACAGGCGCTGCTCGATCAGGGTGTCGAGGGGGAGCAGATCACGATCAATCAGCACGCGGCGTTGCGCTATGGTGGCAGCGATAGCACGCTCGAGATCGAATTGGCCGATACTGTTGAAATGCGCACCGCATTTGAAGAACTGCACAAATCGCGTTTCGGCTATGCATCGCCCGACACCGAAGTAATCGTCGAAACGCTGATCGCCGAAGCGGTGGGAAAATCCTCCCCGCGCGCAGCGGGGGGAGGGGGACCGTCGAAGACGGTGGAGGGG
>JABDLY010000220.1 GCA_013001755.1 Sphingomonadaceae bacterium | reverse complement strand
GGATATAGACGAGGCCGCTAAGCGGGTTGAACGCCATCGGCTGCCAGTTATGCGCGCCGAGCGGGCCGGGGACCGCCGCGAACGGTTCGCCGGTGCGATAGAAACGCGACGCGGGATTCTCGATCGGCCGGCCGTCTTCGCCATAGCCTTCGGCCCAGTTGATGCCTTCGACGAACGGCTTGGCCGAAATCAACTCGCCATCGGTGCGGTCGATGACGAAGAAGAAGCCGTTTTTGGGCGCCTGCATCAGCACCTGGCGCTCTTCGCCGTCGATCGTCAGCGTTGCGAGAATGATATGCTGGGTCGCGGTGTAATCCCATGTTTCGCTGGGTGTTTCCTGATAATGCCAGAGATATTCGCCGGTCTCCGGGTTGAGCGCGACAACCGAGGAGAGGAAGAGATTGTCGCCCTCGCCGTTCGAGCGCAGCCCGTGGTTCCACGGATTGCCGTTGCCGACGCCTATGTACAGCTGATCGAGTTCGTGATCGTAGACGATCGCGTCCCAGACGGTGCCGCCGCCGCCGCTCTCGCGCCACTGGCCTTCTTCCGACCAGGTCCGCGCCGCGGCGCGCTGGAGCACATCGTCCGAGGCCGCCTCGTCGGGTTCGCCATCGGGATTGGGGACGGTGTAGAAACGCCAGTCGAGTGCGCCGGTATTGGCGTCATAGGCCGAAACATAACCGCGCACGCCGAATTCTGCGCCGCCATTGCCGATGATCACGCGGTTGTTGACGACGCGCGGTGCGCCGGTGATCGAATAGGGGCGGTCGCGGTCGGTCGTCTGCGTCGACCAGAGCTGCGCGCCGCTGATCGCATCGAGCGCGATCAGCCGGCCGTCGAGCGTGCCGACGAAGAGTTTTCCGCGCCACACCGCGATGCCGCGATTGACCGCGTCGCAGCACAGATTCTGGAGGACGTTGCGATCGACCTCGGGATCGAATTCCCAAAGCGGCTCGCCGTTCGAGGCATCGAAGGCGAAGACTTTCGACCACGGCCCGGTGAGATACATGACGCCATCGACAACGACCGGCGTCGCTTCCTGCGCGCGCGCATCGGGGAGTTCGGCGAACCAGGCGATGCCGAGCTCGTCGACATTTCCGGCATTGATATCGGTAAGCGGGCTGAAGCGCTGTTCGGAATAGGAGAAGTTGATCGCCGGCCAGTCGCTGCCGTCGCCGCCGGTCGCGAGATATTCGCCATCGACCTTGGCCGCGCCCTGCGGCCCCGTATCGACAGGTTCGCCGTCATTGTTCGAACTGCACGCCGCCGCAAGCAGCGCCGCCGCCAAACCGATCCAGATACGCATCCTCGACTCCCTTACGTTCACGGCACCTTATTGGCGCAAGGGCGGGAGTGTTGCAAATGGGATGACTGTGCTGCGGAGTAGAAATCCTCCCCAGCGCGAAGCGCGTCGGGGGAGGGGAACCGCGCTTGCGGGGTGGAGGGGCCGCCCCGCTAACTGCCGCGCGCAACCTCGACGATGTTGCGAACCACGCCTTCAAGGTTGTTGAGCACATCGCTGGCGGGAAACCGAAGAACGCGAATATCTTGATTGGCCAACCACCCGTCGCGCTTGGCGTCTCTATCCGGTTGATCGCCCCGGTTGTGGGACTCGCCATCGATCTCGATCGCCAGCTTTGCTTCGCCGCAATAGAAATCGAGGATGTAGTTGCCGGCCGGGTGCTGCCGCCGGAACTTTAGCTCGCCGGGCCGCTTTCGCAGTTCGCGCCAGAGCAGCGCTTCGGGGAGACTCATCTTGCGGCGGAGTTTGCGCGCCTTCTTTACCGTTTTCGCAGATCCAGAAAGTCGCGCCATTGCCCCTCCACCGCGCAAGCGCGGTTCACCTCCCCCGACGAGCCTACGGCTCTGGGGAGGACTAGTAACGTCAACGCCCCTGCGCCGGTTTCCTCAAGACCTTAAGCTATTCGCTACTAATCCGACCGAGCCTGAGCAATTGTTTTAAATGCCTACCCTTTTTGTAACGGCCTCGTGCATTTCAATCAGTCCTAGCAGCTCTTCGCGTTCCGGGCCGAGAGGCATCATGTCTTCGCGTGGATTTTTCTAACACTGGCGCTCAGTAAGGCGGTTTATCCAGACCCGCCGGGCTCTTGGTGAAAATCTCGACGCCGTCTTCGGTCACGCCGACCGAATGTTCGAACTGGGCGGAGAGTTTCTTGTCGCGGGTGACGGCGGTCCAGCCGTCTTCGAGCACTTTCACCGAGGGGCGTCCGATATTGATCATCGGCTCGATCGTGAAGAACATGCCGGGTTTGAGTTCGGGGCCGGTGCCCGCGCGGCCGGCGTGGACGACTTCGGGCGCGTCGTGGAACAGCCGCCCGAGCCCGTGCCCGCAAAAATCGCGGACCACGCCATAGCGATGCTTTTCGGCATATTTCTGGATCGCCGCCGAGATATCGCCGAGCCGGGCACCGGGCTTTACCTCGCCGATGCCGAGCATCATCGCTTCATGGGTCACGTCGCAGAGCCGCTTCGCCTTGATAGGCGGATCGCCGGCCCAGTACATCCGGCTGGTGTCTCCATGCCAGCCGTCGAGGATCGTCGTGACGTCGATATTGACGATATCGCCCTCGCGCAATTTCCGCTCGTCGGGAATGCCGTGGCACACGACATGGTTAATCGAGGTGCAGCAGCTTTTGGTATAGCCGCGATAGCCGAGCGTCGCCGGGATACCGCCGCCCGCCTTCATGCGTTCGAAGACGAAATCGTCGATTTCCTGCGTCGTTACGCCGGGCTGGACGAGCGGGGCGAGCGCGTCGAGGATCGAGGCCGAAAGCTGGCCGACGGCGCGCATGCCGTCGAAACCGCTCTGGTCGTGGAGCTTGATCGTGCCGTCGCGCGATACGCTGTCGGCGGCGGTAATCGTCTGATAGTCGTTCATGACGACGCATATAGCGCGGCGCGGCGCATTTCGCTATGCCGTGAGGCGGGTCGCAGCGCGGGAGGCTGTGATGGGGCGAAAATGCTGGAAGACGATGATGCTGGCGGCGCTGCTGGCCGCCACGCCGAACGTTGCATTGGCGCAGGCCAAGCCTTCGGCCGGTGCCGCCGCCGATCAACAGGGTGGCCGGATGGTCACCATCGGCGACAATCGCGAATCGGTGCAGGCGCTGCGCAGCGTCGGGTCGCAGGCTTATGGCGAAGGCGATTTCGATCGCGCGGCGCAAGCCTATATCCGCGCGCTCGATATCGGCGAGCGCGTCCTGGGCCGCGACGATCCCGATACGCTCGCCGTGCTCAACGATCTCGGCACCCTTATGTCGCGCCGCGGCGAATATGAAACCGCCATCGAGTTTCTCGAAATCGCACGGCAGGGCCGCGAAACGCTCTTCGGCGCGGACGACGAACGCACGCTCACGACGACGGCGAATTTGGCGACGGTTTACGGTTTGGTGGGCCGTCATGCGGAGGCCGAACCGCTGCTGCGCCGGGTCGTTGAAATACGCACCGAACGGTTCGGCGACGATCATCCGACGACGATATTGTCGCTCAACAATCTGGCGTTCAATTATAGCAGGCAGGGCAATTATGCCGAAGCCGAGCCGCTCTACCTGCGCGTGATGGAAGCGAGCGAACGCACCGTCGGCTGGAACCACCGCAACACGATCGTGTCGGCGGACAATCTTGCCATCCTCTATTCGCGGCAGGAGCGTTACGCCGAAGCCGAAACGATATCGCTTCGCGTCGTCGATGCGGCGCGTGAGGTTTTCGGCCCCGATCACGAAACGACGCTGACGACGATCAACAATCTTGCGGCGATTTACGGAGCGACCGGACGGGCGGCCGCGGCCGAGCCGCTTTATCGCGAGGCGGCCGAAGGGAGCGAACGGTTGCTCGGCCCTGATCATCCGGGGACGCTCGTCGCGCTCGACAACCTGGCGAGTTCGCTGACCAGCCAGGGGCGATATGCCGAGGCGGAACCCATTCGGCTGCGCGCGCTCGAGAGCTATGAGCGCACGCTCGGCGCCGACCATTTCGATACGCTGCTCGCGCTCAACAACACCGGCGCGATGTATGACTGGCAGGGCCGGCATGAAGAGGCCGAACGCTATTTTCTGCGCGCGCTCGACGGCAACCGGCGCGTGCTCGGCGAGGGCCATCCCAATACGCTGACCGTCGCGGTCAGCCTTGCGCGAATGCGGCTCGACAATGGTCGGCCCGATGCCATCGAACCGGCGCGGATGATGGTGCGCGCGTTGCGGGCAAGGCGCGGCGCGATGGGTGAGAGCGGCGCTGGGCAGTGAGGTTCGAACCGATGCGATATCCGGCAATCGTCGTCGCGCTGGCCGCTTTCGAGCGGCGGGCCGGACTTGCCTGTAGCGGCGGCTGGCGGTAGCCAAATGACGAAATCAGGGGGAAAGTCATGATGTTTCGCAACACCTTCCAGCGCGCGATTGTCGCGGCCGCGGTCGCGGCGCTCGGCGTGCTGCCGCTCTCTGCCGCCGATGCCCAGGGCCGCTTCGCCGAGGCGCAGGCCGAGCGCGAGGCGGCGGGCCAGGGCGAATATTTCGCGCTGTTTGCCGACGCCGCGTGGACGGCGGCCGAAGCCGGAGTCGAGCCGATGCCGGGTCTGCGCGGCGAAGCCTATACCGCGCTCCAGGATGCGATGGCGGGAAGCGCCAACCGCGCGATCGTCGAGATGGCGGTGCGGCGCTTCGCCGACGATGCAGGCGAAGGGCTCGGCGCGCTGGTCCGTGAACGGCAATCGCTCGCCGAACAGTGGAACGCGAATAACGAGCTTTATGCGCTGACCTTCGGCGGCTCGGGGGATTCCGACGCCGCGATGCGCGAAAACCTTGCCGGGGAACGCGCCGGGATCGAGGCGCGGATGGACGAAATCGACGCGACCTTGCGCGCAGACTTTCCCGAATATTTCGGGCTGATCCGCCCCGAAGCGCTGAGCCTCGAAGACACCGCCGCGCTGCTCGCGCCCGACGAAGCGATCCTGCTGACGCTGCCGACCGATTTCGGCACGCATGTGATGGCGGTGACCAGCGAGGGCGCGACATGGGCGCGCTCCGAATGGACGAAAGAGGAGGTCGCCAGTGCGGTGCGCCGCTTGCGCTGGGAAGTCGGCGCGAGCGTCAATCTCGAAGACGGCGAGGAAGAGGCATGGAGCGCGGCGATCGAGGAGGGCTCGCCTTTCCCGTTCGACCGGACGACGGCGCATGCGCTCTATAATGCCGTCGTCGCCCCGGTCGCCGGATCGCTTGAGGGCAAGCGCCACCTTTATATCGCGGCGGGCGGCGAGCTTTCGACATTGCCCTTTTCGCTGCTCGTGGCCGAGCCGCCGCAGGGCGCGGACAACGACCCGGCGGCGCTGCGCGGCACCGCCTGGTTTGCCGACGCCCATGCGATCACGCACATCCCCTCGATCCAGTCGCTGCAATTGCTGCGCCGGTTCAACAGCGGCGACAGCGCCGCCGCCGAGGGTTTCGCCGGCTTCGGCGATCCGCTGCTCAACGGCCGGGCGCAGTCGCGCGGGCTCAATCGCGGGCTCGATGTGCCGGAGGCAAGCGCGGTGTTCACCCGCGAACGCACGCGATCGGGCGGCGGCGTCGCCGATGTCCGCGCGCTGCGCAATCTCGCGCGGCTTCCGGGCACCGCGGTCGAGCTGCGCAATATGCGCGAGGCGCTCGGCGCGCCCGAAAGCTCGATCCATCTCGGCGCCGAGGCGACCGAGACCGCGGTGCGCGGCGCCGATCTTTCCGACGCGGCGATCCTCGCCTTCGCGACGCACGGGCTGATGGCCGGAGAGCTCGACGAATTCGCCGAGCCCGGCCTCGTGCTGACCCCGCCGTCGAGCGCGAGCGAGGAGGATGACGGCTATCTCGCCGCCTCCGAAGTCGCGGCGCTGCGGCTCAATGCAGACTGGGTGATCCTCTCGGCGTGCAACACCGCATCCGGCGGCAGCGAGGGCGCGGCGGCCGGGCTGTCGGGGCTGGCGCGCGCCTTCTTCTATGCCGGCGCGCGCAACCTCCTCGCCTCGCACTGGCCGGTGAACGACGACGTCGCTTCGCGGATCACCGTGCGGACGATAGAGATGCGCCGCGCCGACCCATCGCTGAGCCGCGCCGAAGCCTTCCAGTCCGCGATGCGCGAGATCCGCGAAGACACCGCGCAGGACACCGCACAGGCGAGCTGGGCCCACCCCGCCTTCTGGGCGCCGTTCACGCTGGTCGGGGACGGGGCGCGGTAGGGAATATCATTCAGTTGCGACCGAATCCTCGTTCGCTGGTTTTTACGTTTCCGACCGAGATCATATTCCCACTTCTTCAGTGTCTGCGGTCTTCGACAGGAAAGGCAGCTCCGGCTGTCGTCTGGTGAACAGGGCGTCGAGAACCAACAAGATGCCGGCCGAGCCGGTGGCGAAATCGTCGGACACTTTGGTCAATCCGTTGCCGGGGAACGCGATATGGTTGTTGATGTGCAGGGCATGCCAGTTCAACCGCGCCGCCTGATCTCGACCGGCGCGAGAATCGCACTGGCGATCGGAATCGGCGAGCGCTGCGATCAAACCCGTACGACCTTGGAATAGGCCCGGCTGCATCACGAACGGTATAGTGCAGCCGTGGCGGATCTCCCCGAGAATTTTTTCGAATTCTGGGATCGGGCGGTGCACAACAAACCGATCCAGAGCGAGTCCAAGGCCGATAGATCCTTCATCAAAATAGATGAGGTACTTGGGATTCTTAAATAGGTGATAAACGCCGTCGTCCAGAAGTCGACCCGAATGCATGTCACGTCGCAAAGCAATTTCAGCTGCGTTCAGGAACAATTGCCTGCGGGTGTGTTCATAAAGCCGGACGAAGAGGACGGCCAGACCCGAGTAACCGTGCAAAAGACCAGCGGGAAGTTGAGCCAATGCTTGATCGTCTGATATAACGGTATTGGCAAGTTCCGAGCCGAGTTCGTCTGCGCGGCCGGAAAGTGAGTCGTCGCCCAAAGCGTCTGCAAAGTGCAAAAGATTCAGTATCACGCCCGCTTTGCCACCGAAAAACGCGTCCGAACTTGGCAATGGACGTGCCATCGCAGCGTTCAAGGTTTCTGCTGCCTGGTCGTCGCGTCCGGTTATCAGAAGCGTGTGGGCCGCCCCGTGCAGACCGTCGAAGAACCCACCGCCCAGACAGCCGTTCCCATCACGCGCCATCCGATACATATGATTAGTTAATTCGGGAGGCACATGCCCGACGACTTTTTGCAGTGCGTAAATAATGCCGGCCGACCCGTATGCGAAGCTGGCGCAACCATGCGCGAACTGCAACGCATCGGAACGAAACAGTAGATCTTTCCTCTGCGGCGTCGCTCTAGCCATGATTCCTTGGACCAGCGCATCTCGCATTGCCGGCCAGTTCTCATCGTCGATCAAAATTGGATCTGCGGTATATTCCGGAGAACGGCGCGGCAATCGCGCTATGACGGGCCTCAACTTGAACGATATATTCTCGTCTATCGAAAACAGGGAGGCGGCGGCTTCAGACAACATGCCGAATTTTCCTTGGTCGAGCGACAGAACAGGTACGATGGGTAGCAACATCATAAGAAGAATGCGGGATAACGCTTGGGTATCACGGTCATACTGGCGCTGATCTTTGGATGCAGGGGCAGCAAAGCCGAGTGCGCCGAGCGGTTTGGAAACGCTGTCGCCGTCGAACAGCGCACATTCGAAATCGATCAATGTGATCCGGCCGTCCGGCTGGACGATAATATTTCCCGGGTGCAGATCGACAATTTCTACACCTCTTGCGTGGATTGCATCGACCGCATCTTCTATCTTGCTTACGGTCTTTTCGACCCATTCGAGATATTCGGCGATTTCAGTTCGAGCCGGTTTTGGGTGTACGAACGGATAGCGCTGGATGATTTCCGTCAGCAGCGTTCGGCCATCGACGAACTCCTTGGCAAGATATTGGTGCTCCCAGATCGGGTAATGACCGAATAGTTGGGGAACGCACGCGAGCCCGAGAGACGTTCCAGTGCCGTCTTTTCGTTAACCAGACGGTGCACGGCATCGCGACAGTTGCTATCAAGCCCCGCTAGGGGTCGCGCTTCACGAACAACGATTGGCCTGTCGTCTTCCCTCAGCCGTCCTTTATAAACACCTCCGCCATTGGAAATGTGAAGCGTCTGATCGATGATGAAGGGGAGTTCATCTAGAGCCGGAGACTGATCGAGGAAAGCCGCCAAGAATTCCGGGATCTCTACGAACTCGGGAATCTCGACCGACGGTCGACGAAAATCCGGGACAAGTTTGCCTGCAGGATTGCGTATCGCCGGGATTTGCTCGCCGTACGATGACGTGCAGGTCAGGTTGACGAACGCTCCATAACGAAGGAAAATCGGTCCGTCAGCGTATCGAATATCGGAAAGAATATAAGGTGCGTTGTACTTCGAAAGCCGTGCGTCAAGCGCTTCTATATGATTACGCAGGCTTTTCTGTTCCGGATAGAGGGTACAAAATTTTCCACTTGCGTGCCGAGGCCAGTATTTGGAGTTGTTCTGTAGTAACGCGTCCCTGCTTCGGAGAAACTTGAACGAAATTTGATGTTGAAGACAATAATCCCAAACAATCGCGACGATTTTGGATGCATCATCGATCCCGGCGGAAATATGAATCTTCCAACCCTGCTCGGGTAGTGTTTCGCCGATCGGCCTCAGACGGCGATACAGACCTATCCATCCGTCACTCCATCCAGCTGGCGCTGGTCGTTTCGCCGCTTTCAGCATCGACCCGGAATCAGATATTCGTTCGGGCAGGTCGTAATAGAGCCGGTTGGCTACGCTAAAGGGTATGTTTCGCTGCTGCGCCAATGGGATTACTCCGTCGGCGCAGGGCCAGAGCTTTCGCAGTCGCTATGCTCTGCCAATCTATCGAGGCCGAGAATAACGGCATCGCCTTCTCGCGCATGCACCACAACGCGCACGAGACGGAAGGTTTATAAAAACGTCGGGTGATCGACCTGCTATCAGGCGACGCTCAGGACGCTGATGCAATGGTCCGCACTCAACTTATATTCTTCGCTGACCGCGGCGCCGACACTCAGGACGCTGATGCAATGATCGGCGCTGAGCTTGGCATCGTCCCCCTCCATTGCCGCGCCGACACTCAGGACGCTGATGCAATGATCGGCGCTAAGCTTCACCTCATCGCCCATCATTGCCGCTCCAACACTCAGAACGCTGATGCAGTGGTCCGATTGCATTCGGAGATCGTCAAGTTCCGCCTGTAGATCAAAAATCGACTTGGATTTGTCTTTCTTCGCTATAGAAAATTCCCTCTTTTAATCGTACAGTTGCTCGGAAAGAGAGATATAATCTTAACGACATATTACAAAATTTTGTTGAATGGGACTTCAACTAGATCCAATTTAGTGGTTGTTTGGCGAATACGCTTGTAGTGCTATACTGCGGAACCTCGATTGGCAGTAGCGTTTTTGTGCCTGCGAAGATGATGTTGATTCGTAGGGGGCGTGGATCGCTTGCATCTAATTTGCCTTGTACCGCCAGTACGAATCTTGATTTGGCAACTGGCCCGAATGCTTATCGCCGTCAGTCTCCCCCCCAAAGCACCGCATAACGTATCGAAAGTGACGCGCACCCGCCGTTTTGTTGCCGAAAGTGGCGCGAAAGGGTGTCGATGTGGCGCGATTTGGGGGCGGTTCCTTGGAAATTGCGCTGCGGACTGCCATTCTTCGAAAAGTGCCACCCCGGTGCGCGGCACTTTCGGCAACTTCGAAATTGCCATTCGCTGGTGTTTCTTTATGCCTCGCGCCATGTCCACGCCGTCTTCTCCGCCCCGCATCTGGACCGCCGGGATGCTCGTCATCGGCGACGAAATTCTCTCGGGCCGCACGCAGGATCGCAATGTCGCGGCGCTGGCGAAGTGGCTCAATGTGCAGGGCATCCGGCTTTCCGAAGTCCGCATCGTCGCCGACGATATCGAGGCGATTGCCGAGGCGGCGAACGCGGTGCGCGCGAAGAGCGACTATCTGTTCACGACCGGCGGGATCGGGCCGACGCATGACGATATCACGGTCGACGCGATCGCCCATGCGCTCGGCGTCGACGTCGTCATCCACCCCGATGCGCGGGCGATGCTCGAAGGCTATTACGAGAGCCGCGGCGGGCTGACCGAGGCGCGGCTCCGCATGGCCCGCGTGCCCGACGGCGCCGAGCTGATCGTCAACAAGATGTCCGGCGCGCCGGGAATCCGCCACGGCAATATCTTCATCATGGCGGGCATTCCGGGGATCGCCGCGCAGATGATGGAATCGCTGACCGGAGAGCTCGAGGGCGGGGCGCCGGTGCTCTCCGAAACCATCGGCTGCTGGACGGCGGAGAGCGAGGTCGCGGACATATTGGGCGCGGTCGAGGCGAAGCATGAGGCATGCCAGATCGGCAGCTATCCCTTCTTTCGCGAGGGGCGGGTCGGGGCCAATTTCGTCGTGCGCTCGACGGCGAGCGACCTGATTTGCAAATGCCTCGCCGAGCTGATCGAGACGCTCGAGGAGGCGGGGATGGATGTGGTGAAGGGTGGTATTTGAGAGTTTGTTTGCCGGGTCCGTCCTTTGCTGTCGTCATTGCGAGGAGCCGAAGGCGACGCGGCAATCCAGAGCGGTTGACGACAGCGCTTGCAGCTCTGGATTGCTTCGCTGCGCTCGCAATGACGGATAGCGAGCCGTCATGCTGAGCCAAACCGGCGATATCCTGGCAACGCTGATCGCGTTCGATACGACGTCGCGAAACTCCAATCTCGAACTCATCCAATGGGTCGAGGCGTATCTTGCCGAGCATGGTGTTGCGGCGACGCGGGTGCCGAACGGAGACGGCGACAAGGCCAATCTCTACGCGACCATCGGCCCGGCGGTCGAGGGCGGGGTGATCCTGTCGGGGCATAGCGATGTCGTCCCGGTCGACGGGCAGGACTGGTCGAGCGATCCGTTTGTGCTGAGCGAGCGCGAGGGCAAATATTTCGGGCGCGGCACCTGCGACATGAAGGCGTTCATCGCGCTGGCGCTCGCCGCGGTGCCGCTGTTCGTGAAGGGCGCGAAGCCGGTCCATCTCGCAATCAGCTACGATGAGGAAGTCGGCTGCACCGCGGTGCTGCCGATGATCGCCGAAATGGCCGAGCGGGTGCCGCCGCCGCGGCTCGCTATTATCGGCGAGCCGAGCATGATGACCATCGTCAACGGCCATAAGGGGATCGCGACTTTCGAGGTCGAAATACTCGGCCATGAAGCGCATTCGAGCCTCACGCATCTCGGGGTCTCGGCGAATATGGAGGCGGCGAAGCTGATGCACGCGCTCGTCGGGCTGGCGGGCGAACTGGAGGCGCAAGGCGATCCGGATACGCCCTTCGTCCCCCCGCATGCGACGCTGACGATCGGCAGGATGGAGGGCGGCACCGCGGGCAATATCCTCGCGCGGCGCGCCTGGTTCCTGTTCGACCTGCGCTGCCCGCCGGGGATCGATGCGGCGGCGGTGATCCCGCCCTTCGCGGCGCGCGTCGAGGCGCTCGATGGCGAACTCAAGGCGCGTTTTGCCGATGCCGGCGCGCGGCTCACCCGGCGCAGCAACGCGCCGCCACTGGTGCCGCAGGCCGGGGGCGATGCCGAAGCGTTCGTCCGCCAACTGACCGGCGACAACGCTCCGGCGGGCGCGGTCGCCTATGCCGCCGAAGCCGGGCAGTTCCAGCGCGGCGGCTTCGCCTCGGTGATCTGCGGGCCGGGCTCGATCGAACAGGCGCACCAGCCCGACGAGTTCATCGCGATCGAGCAGGTCGAGCGCGGCGCGGGCTTCATGGTGCGGCTGGCCGAAGCGCTACGCGGCTGACGCCGCTTCGCCGATTCTGCGCTTGCGGCGGCTCGCGAGCAACACGAGCAATGCTACGATCGCGAGGATAGCGGCGAGGACCCAGGGCGCGCCGGGGAAATAGACCGGTGCATCGGCCGCGGAGAAATAGGCTAGAGACGGGTTGAAGATCAGCGGCGCGGTTATCGCCGTCAGCGCTGTGATGCTGGCGATAAAGCCCTGCAACTCGCCCTGCATGTCGGCGGGCACACGCCGGCTCATCATCGCGCTCAATGCCGGCCCGCCGAGCGCGCCCAATGCGGTCACCGCCATGATGACGAAGACCACCCATCCATAGGGATTGGCGGCATACATGGCATAGCCCGCCGCGCTCACCGCCAGCGCAAGCACCGCGCAGGTCCGCTCACCGAAGCGCTTGACCATCGGGCCGACCGCCAGCGCCTGCATCGCCGCCATGATCATCCCGGTCCACATCAGCGAGAGGCCGATGATGCCCGGCGTCCAGCCAAAGCGGATCTGCGTGAAATACGACCAGATCGAGGGATAAATCTGCTGCGCGGTCATCCAGAAAAAATAGACCAGCGCGATCGGCAGTACGCCCGGCATCAGGCGCAATTTCAGCAGTGCGCCGAGCGGGTTGGCGCGCCTGAGGCTGAATGGCCGCCGGTTTTCGGACGCGAGCGTTTCGGGAAAGACGAAGAAACCGTAGAGCAAATTCGCCGCGCCGAGACCGGCGGCGATGAAGAAGGGCAGGCGCGTTCCGAACTCGCCGACAAGGCCGCCTATGGCAGGGCCGACGATAAAGCCGGTGCCGAACGCCGCGCCGATCAGGCCGAAGCCGCGCGCACGGTTCTCCTCGTCATAGATATCGGCGATGGTCGCATAGGCGGTCGAGAATGCCGCGCCGAAGGTTCCGGCCAGGGCGCGGCCGACAAACAGCCAGCCGATGACCGGCGCAAAGCCCATCACCGCATAATCGATGCTGAACCCGGCGAGCGACAGCAGCAGGACCGGGCGCCGCCCGAAACGATCGCTGATATTGCCGACCAGCGGCCCGAAGGCGAACTGGAAAAGCGCATAGGTCAGGATCAGCCATCCGCCGATCCGCGTCGCTTCGGGCAGCGTCACATCGGCCAGTTCGACGACGAGATCGGGCAGCACCGGCATGATGATCCCGAAGCCCACGGCATAGATGAAGATCGTGCCAAGCACGAAGCGGAGCGCGGCCTTGCGAGGTTTCTCTTCCATTGAGGCCGCCTAGGTTGCCGGGAGGGTAATGCCTTGTATTTGCGTAACCGGTGAGTCTGGAGCGGGTGAAGAGAATCGAACTCTCGTCGTCAGCTTGGGAAGCTGCTGCTCTGCCATTGAGCTACACCCGCTCGGGCCGCGCTATGTGGCAAAGCATGCGGCGCTTGTCGAGCGCTTTGGCTTTGCGTGGCGCCATGCTAATCCCTCCGCCGGACTTGGGAATCGGGGGCATGGCGATGGACGATGTGACGACTGCAGGCACTGCACGCTGGCCGCGCTGGATCGTCTACGCTGGCGCGCTGTTCGGCGCGGGCGGGCCGATATTGGCGATAGCGATGGCGGTCGCCACGGGCGCCGGGATGCTCGGCTGGGAAACGAGCCTCGGCGCGCTCAGGCCGTTGCTCTTCGTCTCGATCGCGGGATTCGTGCTGTCGCTGATCGGTCTCATCGTCATCTTCTTCAAGAAACAACCCGGCGCGGCGAAATGGGCGGTGCTTGGCGCGGTGCTGAGCACGGCATTCCTCATCTATGCCGGTATTTGGATCAACCAGATGGGCAGCGTCCCGCCGATCCATGACGTCACCACCGATCTCACCAATCCGCCCGAATTCGAGGAACTTTCGCTGCGCGCGGACAATCGCGAAATCGTTCCCGATGGCGGGCGCCCCGAATTGGCCGCGGTCGACGAAGCGATGCGCTGGCGGCTCTGGCATGCCGAAGCCTATTCGGACATCCAGCCGATTATCGTGCCGCTCTCGGTGCCCGATACAGTTGAGGCGGCGCGGCAATTGATCGAGGATCGCGGCTGGGAAATCGCGTCGGTCGATCCGGTCGCGGGCCGGGTCGAGGCGACAGAGGCGGTTTCGCTCTATCGGTTCAAGGACGATGTCGTGCTGCGCATCACGCCCAACCCCGATGGCGAGGGCAGCGTCGTCAATATGCGCTCGGTCAGCCGCGTCGGGGTTAGCGATCTGGGTGTGAATGCCGATCGGATCCGCGCGTTTCTTCGGGATCTGTCGGAGACTACCGCCAGCTAGAGCATGGTCGTGTCTGGTTGGAAACCGTCATTGCGAGCGTAGCGAAGCAATCCAGAGCAGCTACCGATATCGCTTGCGGCTCTGGATTGCCGCGTCGCCTTCGGCTCCTCGCAATGACGGCAACTTTCTAAGCCGCGCGCAGCTCGCTCAAAAAGGCTTCGGCGGCTTCGCGCAGCGCGTCGGCTTGTCCGGCGAGGTCCTTCGCGGTTTCGCTGACCTGGACACTGAACGTGCCGCTTTCCTGCGCGGCCTCGGCAACGCGTTCGATCTTGCTCTGGACATCGTCGGTATCGTGCGCCGCCTGAAGGCTGTTCTTGCCGATATCGTGCGTCGCATCGCGCTGCTGCGTCACGGCGGCGGCGATCGAACTCGATATCGCGCCGACGCCGGTAATCTCATTGCTCGCCCGCTGCATCGAAGCGGCGGCGCCTTCGACGCTTTCCTCAATGTCGCGGATTTGCATCGCGATATCGTCGGTGGCTGCCGCAGTCTGTTCGGCGAGCGTTTTCACTTCCTGCGCGACGACCGCGAAACCGCGTCCGGCTTCGCCGGCGCGGGCGGATTCGATCGTCGCATTCAGCGCGAGCAAATTGGTTTGCGCGGCAATCTCGGAAATCAGCGAAACGATCTCGCCGATATTCTGCGTTCGCGAGACGAGCATCTGCATCGCATTGTCGCCCTCGCGGGCGGCGGTCCCGACCGACTGGTTGAGCGCGAGCTGATTGCCGAGCTGGTCGGAGATTTCGGAGACTGCTGTATCGAGCTGTTGCACCGCGCTCGCGACATGCTGCGCGGCGCTCGAAACACCCTTGGCGCGTTCGGATACCGTTGCGGCATCTTCGCTCGTTTCGCCCGACAGGCGCGCGAGTTCCTCGGCCGATTGATCGAGCTGAACGGTCACAGTGCGAAGTCCCTTGGCGATGCTGATCACCGATTGTTCGAAGCGCTCGCCAAGCGCCAGCATCTGTTCGCGGCGTCCGGTCTCCAATGTTTCGCGATCATGCTCGGTCGCTTTCAGCCGCTGCGCGGTCATGCTGTATACGGCCAGCCTGCTCGATTGATCGATGACATTGCGGGCGAGCAGCAGCAGCAGGATCGTCAGCAGCGGATAGGTGATCCAGGGCGTGCTGCCGTCGCGCAGATAGATGTTGAACAGCAGCGTTATGGTCAGCGGACCCGAGAAACAGACAAAGGCGATCGGCAGATTGATAAACAGGAATGCGCCGATGCAGATCATCGCGATCTGGAAACTCAGCATGAACATCCGGACGTCGTCGCCGACCTGCAGCGGGAATGAGGTGATGATCAGGCTCCAGCCGATGCCCGAGACCAATGCGGTCGCGACGAGCGCGATGGCGATTTTGCGCGGCGTGTATATGCGGTCTTCGACCGAGCGGTTCGAATAATAGAAAAGCCCAACCACCGAACTGATAAAGACCATCGCTGCACCGAAGATCAGCAGCGACGATTCAGCCCGGGCCGAGAACAGGATGACGAGCAACGGCGCAAGGACGATCGCGGCGGGAATGATGTCGTGGATCGACTTGCTGGCCGCCCTGATCTGCTCCTGGAACGCCGTGAACCTTTCATCACCAGCGGGCGCGTCGATGCGGATCAGCTCGCGCCAATAATGGCGCAACTGGTCCGTCATGCTGTCTGCTGCTCCCTGATCGCTACTCTGACCCAAAACGCATCTCCGCAAACTCGGCTTCGGAGCTAGGCGAACAGGGTAAAAATGCCGTTAACCATGCGGGCCGGCGGCAAGCTCTTCCCAGGCCGGCAAATTGGCGAGATCGATCGTTCCGGCCATGTCGGGCATCGGATATTTGAGGCCGTTGCCGCAATTGAACAGCACCGCGCGCTCGTCCGTCCCGATTTGTCCGCTCTCGCGCGCCTGATAATAGGCGGCGGCGGTCGCCGCGCCTTCGGGGCAGAGCAGCAAGCCGTCTTGGCGCCCGATCCGCTCGCGCGCGGCGAGGATCGCTTCGTCATCGACCGCGACGGCATAGCCGCCCGATTCGCGCACGGCCTTGAGGATCAGGAAATCGCCGACCGCTGCGGGAACGCGTATTCCGGCGGCGACCGTCAAGGCATTTTCCCAGCGCGGCGCATGATCGGCGCCGTCCTCGAACGCCTTGACGATCGGCGCGCATCCGCTCGCCTGGACGGCGATCATCTTGGGGCGTTTCGATCCGATCAAGCCGATCGCCTTGAGCTCGTCGAACGCCTTCCACATGCCGATCAGTCCGGTGCCGCCGCCGGTCGGATAGAAAATCGCGTCGGGCAGTTCCCAGCCCAATTGTTCGGCAAGCTCGAAGCCCATCGTTTTCTTGCCCTCGATCCGATAGGGTTCCTTGAGCGTCGAGAGGTTGAACCAGCCCATCGCCTGGATGCCGTCGCTG
>JABDLY010000203.1 GCA_013001755.1 Sphingomonadaceae bacterium | reverse complement strand
CGGCGATACCCTATATCGAGCGCTCGATCGGGCCCTTGGCTCTGCGGGAGGTGGCGGGTTGTTATTGGCCGTTCAGAAGCTTTCCCATATCCTCAGATGCCGACGACGGCGAACTTGCCGATTTCCTCGCCCATGGCGGCACCGTCAGGGCGCTGGGGCGGCTTTGGCGGTTGGGGCCGGTATATGCCGACGATCCGACGGCACAGCGGCTGATCAGGGCTGCGCCCGAAGCCGGCTGGACGGTGCTCAAACGATCGCTCGGATCGGTCTATGAGCTCGATCTGGCGGCGCTGCGGCAAGACGGCCCCTGGCCCTCGACCAAGACCAAGCGCAAGAACCGCTGGCGCGAGCGGAGGCTCGCCGAAGATGGCGAGGTTCGCTACGAATATTTCACCGGCGCCGACTGGACCCGAGCCCAGCGCGACGCCATGGCCGAGGTTGAGGCCAATTGCTGGCTGGCCGGCCTCGAAGATGGCGGCGACACAAAATTTCAGGATTCCGATGCCCGCGTCGTCTGGGAAAAGGCCTGCAGCGACGAAGCGCTCGCGCCGCTGCTCTTCGGCAGCCTGATGTGGATCGGGACGACGCCCGTGGCGTTTACCTTCGGCGTCGAAACCGGCGACACCCGCTACTATGTCGCCAACAATTACGACCAGCGTTTCTCGAAATTCGGGCCTGGCAAGCTTCTGCTCTATGCCGATTTCGAACGCGCCGCAGCCGAAAACGGGATCGCGCGGATCAGCTGGGGCGCGGGCGATGCCGGGTACAAGACCGAAATGGGCGCCCAGTCTGGCCCGGAAATTCTCGATCTGTTGTTCGTTCGCGGCAAGGCGCTTGGCGCGTTGATCCGGCCGCTCTTTCTGCGCGGTACGAAAGGCAGCGATTGATCATGGCTAGCGCGTTTCAACACTCGGCAGCCCGTCCCTCACACAACAATCGGGGCTTGCAGAATGGCGCGCGCCTGCCGTCCACCATCATTCTGGCAGTGTTTGCCTGTGTTGCGATACCGTTTGCCGTTGCGGGCTATGAACTTGCGGCGTTCGGCTGGCATCCGGCGCGCGAGGAACCGGCGCTCTACACGGCTTATCACTGGGCAAGAATGGCTGTTTCGGCGTCGCTCGCGCTGCTTCTCTGCTGGGCATTGGCACGTCATCTACGCCCGCAGCGGGCGGAACCGATGACGGTTTCGGAACTCCGCTTTGCTGCGGCGTCGCTGGTTGGCGCCGCGGCGATGCTGGGGTTGTTGGTCGCCGACCCTCTGCTGTTCAACCAATTCTCCGCCGAAGATCATTTGCTGGAATGGGCGTCGGCGCTGTTGCTTTTCGGCGGCACGGTCTTTTGCCTCGCGGCGGCGGCAAGACGCGCCGGCAGAAATCGGTCGGCGGTGATAGATTCGGTACTCGCGCTCGGTTTTGCCGGCCTGTTCTTCCTGATCGGCATGGAAGAGATTAGCTGGGGCCAACGCGTGTTCGGCTTCGACACGCCCGATGCCGTCGCCGAAATGAACTGGCAGGGCGAGTTCAACCTGCACAATATTCAGACCGACCTGTCCGAGCTCGCCTTCTATCTCGGCACCGGTGTCTTCCTCATCATCCTGCCGCTGATGCGCGGAGCGATCGGTGACTGGCCGCCATTCCGCCGCTTCGAAGCGTTCGTGCCGAGTCGGGCAGTGGCGGCGGCGAGTGCGCCGATGCTTTTCCTAAGTTATGGTCATTGGAACCTGCTGCCTATCCAGATGCTTACCATGATCGGCGCCCTGGCGATGCTGGCCTTTGCGCGGTCGGCACGGACGAACGGGTGCGTCGGCGAAGCGCTGCTCTTTACACTGGCGGCACTCCTGGTGGCGATCGGCCAAATCGCCATACTCATACTCGGCCCGACGATGGTCGAAATCTTCGACGCCACCGAATATCGCGAATTCTTCATTGCGCTCGGACTGGCGATGTTCGGCTACGAACTCGCAAGGCGACCGAACGATCGGATCGCCCACGCCGATTGACGGCAATCGTCAACCGCCGGCATGGAAGAAATCGTAGATGCTCTGCGCCATCGCTTTCGATACGCCCGGAACCCTCTCCAAATCGTCCAGACCCGCGGATTTGACGGCCCGCGCCGTCCCGAAGTGCATGAGCAGCGCCTTTTTGCGCGCGGGTCCGATGCCGGGTATCTCGTCGAGCGGGCTGGTGCCCATCGCCTTGGCGCGTTTCCGGCGATGGGCACAGATAGCGAAGCGATGGGCTTCGTCGCGCAGCCGCTGGAGGTAGAACATCAGCGGGCTGTTCGGCGGCAGCAATTGTTCGCGGCCATCGGGAAAGTGGAAATGCTCGCGCCCGGCATTGCGATCGGGGCCTTTTGAAACACCGACCAGCGGCACATCGCCAATGCCCATTTCCTCGAGCGTTTCGGACGCCGCACTGACCTGCCCCTTGCCGCCGTCGATCAGCACGAGATCGGGCCATTCGCCCTTGCGGCGTTCGGGGTCTTCCTTTTCGGCGCGCGCGAAACGCCGCTGGAAGACTTCGCGCATCATCGCGAAATCGTCGCCGGGTTCGGTATCGGGGTTCTTGATGTTGAACTTGCGATAGTTGGATTTGCGGAAACCTTCGGGCCCCGCGACGACCATCGCGCCGACGGCATTGGTGCCCGAAACATGGCTGTTATCGTAAATCTCGATTCGTTCGGGCTCTTCGCCGAGCTCGAACAATTCGGTCAACTCCCGCATGACCTTCGCCTGCGATGAGCTTTCGGCGAGCCGCCGTTCGAGCGCCTCCCCGGCATTGCGCTTCGCCTGGTCGAGCAGCTTCCGTTGGTCGCCGCGCTGCGGAATTTTTAGCGTCACCTTGCGGTCGGCGCGTTCACTCAACGCCTCGGCGAGCGCCTCGCCATCGGGCAGTTCGCGATCGAGCAGCACCAGTTTGGGCGGCGGCACCTCTTCGTAGAACTGCATGAGGAAAGCCTGCAGCGCCTCCTCGTCGGGCACATCCTTGGTGTGCGCCGGGAAGAAGCTGCGATGCCCCCAATTCTGCCCGCCGCGGATGAAAAAGGCCTGGATCCCCACTGTCCCCGCCTTGCTCGCCAACGCAAACACATCGGCATCGGACACGCCCTGCGCGGTGATTGCCTGGCTGCCCTGGATGAAGGTCAGCGCCTTGAGCCGGTCGCGATAGACCGCGGCCATTTCGAAATCCAAAGCTTCAGACGACTTCTCCATCTGCACGCCGAGCTTCTTCTGCACATCGGTGCTCTTGCCCGAGAGGAAATTTTTCGCGTCGGCGACGAGTTCGGCATAATCCTCCTCACTGATCCGTCCGACGCACGGTGCCGAACAGCGGCGGATCTGGTGGAGCAGGCACGGCCGGTCGCGATTGTCGAAAAAGCTGTCGGTACAGCTCCTTAGCAGGAACATCTTCTGCAACGCGTTAATCGTCCGGTTGACCGAGCCGGCGCTGGCGAACGGCCCGAAATATTGCCCCTTGGCGCGCCGCGCGCCGCGATGCTTCATGATCCGCGGAAAGCCATGGTCTTCACGCAGCAGGATGAAGGGAAAGCTTTTGTCGTCGCGCAGCAACACGTTGTAAGGTGGCCGATAGCGCTTGATCAGCTGTGCTTCGAGCAACAGCGCCTCGGCCTCGGTATTGGTCGTGACGATCGTCATCGCCCGCGTCTGCGCGACCATCCGCTGGAGGCGCTTCGGCAGCTGCTGGATTTGGGTGTAGTTGGGCACGCGCGATTTGAGGCTCGCCGCCTTGCCCACATAGAGAACATCGGTTCGCGCATCGAGCATCCGGTAGACGCCGGGCCGGGCGGGCAGCGTCTTCACGACATCGCGGATCGCCGCCACGCCCGCTTCGAGATCGGGGGTGCCGGCACCTTTGACGGTGTAGGTCGCCTTTTCTTCGTTAAAGCGAGTGGCGGCGTCGGGTTGATCGGGGCGGTCGGCTTTCACGTGAGGAATTTAGGCGCAACGCGGGATAAACTCAAAGCCGTCATTCTTCGCAATATTCGAACTCGATCAGATAGAGTTTTCGGCCCGAGCCATGCCGGGCTGTCTTCAGCAAGTCCACGGTGCCCTGAAATCCCGACCTGCGAGCCAGCTCGGTCGTTACGTCGCCCAGTTCAATCTGGCGGATCGACGTGACGCAAACATATCCCGGATCCAGCCGGTATTTGCCGCCGGCCTTAACGCGCGCAGACTGCCACATCCTCACCGAGCAGCCAATCTCTCCGCGCCTGATCGGATCGCGCAATCGTTTGAGGAACTGCACGGCTCACCGATTCATTGCCAGATGCCTACCGGCATGGCGTGGAGCCAGGTTGCGCCTACCCAGATGACGATGCCGCCGATCAGCGCGATCCAGCCGGGCCAGAGCGCCCAGACCGGGATGCGCCCGTCGAGCACCGCCTTGAAAGGCACGAACGACGTCCGCGCCTCCCAACCACGCCACGCATCGCCCATCAGCCCCTCCTTCTTTCGGTCCTGCGCCAGCGATCCGAAAAAGGTGAGCAGGAAGAGGCCGCCGGCGACGGTGAGGTTGAGCGGCGTGCCCGAGAGCGCGATATGCGTCAGCGCCCAGATCATGATCGCCCAGTTCATCGGATGTCGGGTGATCGCAAAAACGCCGGTTGCCGGGCGGATCGACGTGCTTCCCGAGCCTGCATCGGGAAAAGCCGGATTGCCGACGAACGAGCCGGCCAGCAATATGCTCGCCAGCAGCATCAGAACGGGGGCGGCCCAATCGTAAAACCAGAGGGGTGCGATCCAGTGCGCGGGCATCGGCGCCATCGCGAGACCGGCCCAGACCATCCAGCCAAAGGTGAACAGCGCGACGATCGAATAGACGATCATGAACCCGCCCTCGCCGAGCTTGGCGACGACCGGCGCGCGCAGCGGATGCGAGAGCAGCATATGGCTGCCGACAAAGGCTATCGTCGCCAGAACGAGGCTCATTATCGTGCCCATGGCGCTACCAGTCGTAAGCCTCGGGCAAGGGGTTCTCCGTGATCTGGAGATAGCGGTCGCGCAGCCGCGTCTGGCGCGTCGTGAGCGGCTGTTCGACGCCGTCGATCATCACCATCTCGACATTCGAAGACAGCTCGAGCGGATCGCCGTCCCAGATCACGACATCGGCGCGGCGCCCGCTGCGCAGCGAGCCAATCTCGTTGCCAAGCCCCATGATCTCCGCCGGACGCGAGCTGATCAGCGCGAACGCCTCGCCCCAGCTGACGCCGGTTGCGCCGGGAATACGATTGAGCGCGACGAGATTGCCGGCATATTGCGTCGAATAGCGGATCGAATGCGAATCCCAGTCGTCGATCATGCCGATAGCAACGGTGACGCCCGCAGCCCGCATCCGGCCGATATTCGATTGCGTTGCGGCGACGCTCTCGAACTGCGCCGGAAGGTCGTTAAGCGCCGAGGCGATCACCGGCACGCCCGATGCGGCGATCTGATCGGCAATCGTCCAGCCTTCGCTGACACCGACCAGAACGAGGCGGAGACGGGGAAAATCCTCGCGCAGCCGTATCGCCTCGAGAATATCGCGCGCCTGTTCGACATGGACGAGCAGCGGAACGCGGCCGGTTACCACCTGGACAAGCGCCTGCGCATCGAGGCGATTGAGCAAATCATCGCTCGAACGGCCGCCATAGGCGCCCGGGCTCCGCGCATAGATTTGCGCTTGCTGGAGCGCGTTGCGGAGCATCGCGTGGCTCGCCGCGCGACTGCCGCCGGCACGCGCCGCGCCGCGCTCGCCGAGTTCGACGAACTGGAAGGCGCGCGGCCGCATGACAGCGTCCATATCGCTGCCGAGATCGATGATCGCGCCCTGCCCGCCGAAGATCGAACCCTCGCTGGTTGCGGGCGAGACGACGGCGCGCGTGACCCCGCCCGTGCGGTTGGTCGTAATCGTCGCGCTGCGCGGATTGACCGCCGGCGAGATATCGAGCCCCGCGCTGAACGGCGAATCGCCGCCCGCCATATCGTTCGTCGAATCGACCGCGCCGACCTCGACAAGCCCGAGCCGGGTGAATCCGCCGACGATGCCGGGCGTCACCCAGCGACCGGTGGCATCGACGATCTGGGCGCCCGAGGGCACCGCCGTGCCTGCTCCCGCCGATACGACGCGGCCGTTGCGCAGCACGACAGCGCCCCCCGGTATCGGATCGGAGCCGTCGCCGATGACAACGGTGCCGCCGGTGATGGCGACCGTCTGAGCCGTGACAGGAGCGGCGCATGCCAGCGCCAGAAGCGCGAGGAGCTTTTTCATCGTACGCTCCCCTCGCCGGGCTGGCCAAGCTCGAAATCGGAAATCGGCCGGCGTGTCGGATCGTTCATGTCGTACATCAGCGCGCCGTCGATCCAGACCATTTGCGGCCGCGAATAGACGCTGAAGGGATCGCCGTTCCACAACACGACATCGGCGCGCTTGCCGGTAACGAGGCTACCGGTCTCTTCATCGATGCCGAGCGCGCGCGCCGGATTGATCGCGAGCCATTGCCAGGCTTCTTCGTCGGAAATCTGAATACCGGCGCGCCTGCCGTCGGCGAGCGCCTTGGCCGCTTCCTGATTGAGTCTCTGTATCCCGTTCTCGTCGTCCGAATGAACGATAGCACAGGCGCCCCCGGCATGGACCATAGGGATATTCTCGAACACCGCGTCATAGGATTCCATCTTGAAACCCCACCAATCGGCCCACATCGCCGAACAGATGCCATGTTCGCGGAGCAGATCGGGGATCTTGTAGGCTTCCACGGCGTGCTGGAAGCTCGAAATCGAATAGCCGAACTCCTCGGCCATATCGATCATATTGGCCATCTCGTCGGCGCGGTAGCAGTGATTATGAACGAGGATATCGCCGTTCATCACACCGACCAGCGTTTCATGCTGGAGATTGCGCGCCGGGCGCGTCCCCCCATTGTCGCGATAATTTTCCCATTGATCTTCGTAGCGCTGGGCGTCGATCCACGCCTGGCGCGCGACGGCGATATTGGCCATGCGCGAGGCAGGTGAGCGGTTGCGGGCGCCATAAACGCGCTTCGGATTCTCGCCGCACGCCATTTTGAGGCCATAGGGCGCGTTCGGAAACTTCATCCCCTGCATCGTCCGCGCCGGCACATTGCGCAGCGTGACCGAGCGCCCGCCAAACAGGTTCGCGGAGCCCGGCAGGATGTTGAGCGTCGTCACGCCGCCATTGGCCAGCGCGCGCGAAAATCCGGGATCCTGCGGCCAGACGCTGTGTTCGGTCCAGACATTGGCGGTGTTGGGATCGGTCGCCTCATTGCCGTCCGAATGCGCTTCAACGCTCGGCGTCGGATAATTGCCGAGATGGCTGTGAATATCGATGACGCCCGGCGTCACCCACAGACCGGCACCGTCGATGACGTCGACGCCTTCGGGAATATCGATCGATGCGCCGATCGCCTGCACGCGGCCTTCGGCGAAATAGACCATGCCATTGTCGATCCGCCCGCCTTCGCCATCGTAGATGGTCGCATTGCGGATGACGGTCGGCCGGCCCGGATAGACGCGATAGGTCGATGGATAGGGATCGGGGTCGAAGGCGCTTTCGCTCGTGCGTTCTTCCGATGCCGACGAGGAGGAAGCACTGCCACTGCCGCCTCCCGTCGTTGCACACGCCGCCAGCGCCGCGAATGCGGCAACAACAATCCCTATCCTCATATGCCCCTCTTTCGTGTCAGGTCCTGACTTCGCCTGTCGTGTTAACGCCGGCGGCATCGGGCGCACCGAGCTCGCTCTGGCCGAGCATGTCGTCGCCGACATTGTCGTCCTTGAGCGTGTCGAGGTGCATCAGCTTCTTCACCAGCGGCGCGATCACCAGCATCGCGACACCGACGCCGACCGCCGTCCAGCCGACCGTGCTGTAGACCTCAATCGTCCGCGCCTCGCCCGCGCCTTCGCCCCCGGTCGCCGAAGCGATCAGGCCCGCGGCGAAATTGCCGGTGGCCGAGGCGAAGAACCAGGTGCCCATGATGATGCTCGCAAGATGGGCGGGTGCCAGTCGATTCATCGCCGACAGCCCCACCGGCGACAGGCAAAGCTCGCCCGTCGTGTGCAGCAGGTAGATCAGGAAGATGAACAGGACGGGCGTAAGGCTGCCTGCACCTGCCGCGTTTGCACCCAGCACCAGAACAAGGAAGCCGAGACCGAGCTGGATCACGCCAAGACCGAATTTGAACGGCGCCGAGGGCTCAAGATTGCGCCTGCCGAGCCATGTCCAGAGGATTGCGAAGACCGGTGCGAGCAGGAAGATATAGATCGCGTTGATCGACTGGAACACCGACGCCGGGACCTCGACCCCGAAGATATTCCGGTCGACGGCGCGGTCGGTATAGAGGTTGAGCGACGAACCCGCCTGCTCGAACAAAGCCCAGAACAGAATCGAGCCGAAGATAAGATAGAGCGCGGCGAAAATCCGATCGCGATCTTCTTTCGGCAGTTTTACGACCGCCGTGAAGACGACATAGGCGACCAGAATAGCCCCGGCGACCGCCAGCAATCCGCCGACCAGCGACTGATACTGGATCAGCACCCAGCACAGAGCGACGGCCGCAAAACCACACAGATAGAGCAGCCATTCGAATTTTATGCCCATCACCGGAGCGGCCAGACGCGCGGGATCTGATGATTCGCCGCGGCCAAGCAGATAGGGCTTGCCCCAGACGAAAACGATCAGGCCGAGCAGCATGCCGAAGCCAGCGGCACCAAAGCCGTAGGACCAGCCATAGGTCTGGCCGAGCCAGCCGGCGATGATCGCGCCGCCCGCAGCGCCAAGATTAATCCCCATATAGAAGATCGTGTAAGCCGGATCGCGGCGAATATCGGTGCGCGAATAGAGCTGCCCGACGATCACCGAAATATTGGCCTTGAGGAAACCCGAGCCGACAATGATAAAGGCAAGCGCGAGCCAGAAGATATTGATCGCTGCGTCGGTTTGCCCGCCGCCGCCTTCGAACGCCATCAGAAAGTGTCCGAATGTCAGCAAAACTGCGCCGAAAAGCACCGCCTTTCGTTGGCCGAGATATTTGTCGGCGATATAACCGCCGATCACCGGCGTGATGTACACCAGCGCCGTATAGGCGCCGTAGATGATCGAAGCTTCGCTATCCGAAAACAACCAATGCTGGACAAGGTAGAAAATGAGCAGGGCGCGCATTCCGTAATAGGAAAAACGCTCCCACATCTCGGCGAAGAACAGGACGAACAAGCCTGTCGGGTGGCCAAGGAATTCACTGCCTTCCTTGCCGGTGGTTTCAAAACGCGTAGCCATCGGACGATACTCTCCAAATAAGTGCGGCCGGTTGGTCCCGGCCTTTATGCGCGCGGAGATTAGCGTCCAAATCGGCGGTGTGAAGGGGACTGGCGTATTTTGCGTTGGATGTTAGGAGCATCGGCATGTTCAACGATCTCTCCTCACCGCTTTCGTTCCTGCAGACACGCCGCTCGGGCAAGCCCCGCGAAATGATCGCTCCCGGGCCTTCCGACGCGGAATTGCGCGATATTTGCGCGATTGCCACGCGCACGCCCGATCACGGCAAGCTCGCGCCGTGGCGCTTCGTGACGATATCGCAGGACCAAAGAGAGGCGTTTGCGAAAATTCTGCAAGACGCATTTCGTGTCGACCGGGGGCGGCCCGAGGGCGACGATATCGCGGCGATCGAGCAATTCGCGCATCAGGCGTCCGCGCTCGTGGTGGCCTTACACAGCCCGGCCGAGAGCGCGAAAATCCCGCTATGGGAGCAGGAGCTATCGACCGGTGCCGCCTGCTTCAACTTGCTCTGCGCGGCGCACGCCCATGGCTATGTGGGCGGCTGGATCACCGGATGGGCAGCCTATTCGGATGCGGTGCGCGATCAATTCGGTGCAGCGCCGGAGCGAATCGCCGGCTTCATTTTCCTCGGCTCGCCGGGCGCGGAGCTGAGCGAACGGCCGCGTCCCGAAGCCGATGACGTGATCAGCACATGGGAACCCCCGACAATATAAGGGCTTGACGCGCCGCACTGTCTTACTACACTATGGCGCGATGGCAAAAGCAGAACAACCGGTCTATCTGAAGCTGCGCGAGAAGATCGCCGCAGCGATCCTCGACGGCGGCTTTTCCGATGGCGATCCCTTGCCCTCGGTGCGGCAGCTGGCGGCCGATGAAGGCGCCAACCCGCTGACCGTGGCGAAAGCCTATCAGACATTCCAGGATGACGGCATCGTCATCGTCCGCCGCGGCGTAGGCATGTTCGTTGCCAATGGCGCTTCCGAAAAGCTCCGCGCCCGCGAACGCGATTCGTTTCTCAACGAGGAATGGCCGCGCATTGCTCGTCATATCGACCGGCTCGGCCTCGATGCCGAAGACTTGCTGAAGCGCGAACTCGCATAGGTTCCGTAGCCAGCCTTACCG